>NZ_CP039640.1 GCF_004923295.1 Azospirillum sp. TSH100 | reverse complement strand
CCTCGCGGGCGAGCTTGGCCTCCGGCATGTTGGTCATGCCGATGACGTCGCAGCCCCAGCTGCGGTACAGATTGGACTCGGCGACGGTGGAGAATTGCGGCCCTTCCATCACCATGTAGGTGCCGCGCCGCTGGTGCGGGACGTCCAGTTCGACCAGCGCCTCCTCGATCAGGTCGCCCAGCCGGCCGCAGACCGGATGGCCCAGCCCGACATGGGCGACCAGCCCGCTGCCGAAGAAGGTCTTGTCGCGGGCGAAGGTGCGGTCGATGAACTGGTCGATTACCACGAAGGTGCCGGGCGGCAGATGCTCCTTCAGCGAGCCGACCGCCGACACCGACAGGATCTCGGTCACGCCCAGCTGCTTCAGCGCATGGATGTTGGCGCGGAAATTCAGCTCCGACGGCGGGATGCGGTGGCCGCGGCCGTGGCGCGGCAGGAAAACCAGCTTCTGGCTTGCCAGCTCGCCGGTCAGCAGCTCGTCCGACGGGTCGCCGAAGGGCGTGGTCACCGTGACCCAGCGGGTGTTCTCCAGCCCGTCGATGTCGTACAGGCCGCTGCCGCCGATCACGCCCAGAACCGTTTCGCCAACTGCGCCGTTGCTCATGTCCCGCTCTCTCCGCTGAAGCTGGTGCGACTATTCCGGGCAGACCGGGAGAAGGCAACAGCGGACTTCCTCCACAAGCGGCCAGAAGCGGCCAGAAGCGGATTGATGCCGGGCCATCCGCCCCCTACCCTCGCCAGTCCTGTTCTCGACGGAGTGTCATGTCATGCGGATCGACGGGACGGCCTATCGCACCATCTGGCCGGACGGCGACGGCGTCGTCGCCATCATCGACCAGACCCGGCTGCCCCACGACTTCGCCGTCGTCCGCCTGACCAGCCTGGAGGAGGCCGCCCACGCCATCCGCGCCATGCTGGTGCGCGGCGCCCCGCTGATCGGTGCGGCGGCGGCCTATGGCGTGGCGCTCGCCCTGCGCGCCGATGCCAGCGACCACGGGCTGGAGCGGGCCTGCGCCACCCTGCTGGCGACCCGCCCGACCGCGGTCAACCTGCGCTGGGCGCTGGAGCGCATGCGCGGCCTGCTGGCCCCGCTGCCGGAGGACCGGCGCGTCGGGGCCGCCGAGGCGGAGGCCGCCGCCATCGCCGACGAGGATGTCGGGATCAACCGCTCCATCGGCCTGCACGGCGCCGCCTTGATCCGCGCCGCGGCGGCGTGCAAAGCGCCGGGCGAGCCAGTGAATGTGCTGACCCACTGCAACGCCGGCTGGCTCGCCACCGTCGACTGGGGCACGGCGCTCGCCCCCGTCTATGCCGCCTTCGAGCAGGGCATCCCGCTGCATGTCTGGGTGGACGAGACGCGGCCGCGCAACCAGGGCGCCAGCCTGACCGCCTGGGAGCTGAAGCACCACGGCGTCCCCCATACCGTCATCGCCGACAATGTCGGCGGCCACCTGATGCAGCATGGCAAGGTCGACCTGTGCATCGTCGGCACCGACCGCACCACCGCGACCGGCGACGTCTGCAACAAGATCGGCACCTATCTGAAGGCATTGGCCGCGCACGACAACGGCGTGCCCTTCTATGTCGGGCTACCCTCGCCGACCATCGACTGGATCATCGCCGACGGCGTGCGCGACATCCCCATCGAGGAGCGCGACGGCCGCGAGGTGAGCGAGCTGACCGGCCGCACCGCCGACGGCCGGATCGAGACGGTGCGCGTCACCCCGGACGGCAGCCCGGTCGCCAATTACGCCTTCGACGTCACGCCGGCGCGGCTGGTGACCGGCCTGATCACCGAGCGCGGCGTCTGCGCCGCCACGCGCGACGGGCTGCTGGGGCTGTTTCCCGAGCGGGGGTGAGGGGGGTGCCGGCAGGATCTCCCACGCTATTCCTCGAACTCGCCACGGGCGGCGAGTGCGGCGGCGTCACGCGCGCCATGAAGGACGCGGACAATCGCCACCGCATCCGGCAATGGCCGATAGTAGATCGCATAGGCGCGGTGGAAGGTCACCCGCAGGCCGGCGGACAGCGCGTCGCGCTCTGCTCCCGACAAAGGAAAGTGGCGCAAAGGTTGAAGCGCGGCTTCGAGGGCCCGGATAAAGCCGGTCGCCACCGCTTCCGAGGACTCCGCCGCCAAGTGAGCCCAGAGTTCCGCAAGGTCGGCTTCCGCCGCCTCGGTCAGGCGGAGCGGAAGCGGGCGGATAATGCCTTCCCCCGTTCGGCAATCCGGTCGGCATCGAAGTCCGTCAGTCGCCCTTCGGCCAGATCGGTCATGCCCCGGTCGATGTCCGCCTTCAGAGATGCGAACTCCTGGCGCTGCAAGGCGCGTTTCGCGGCCCAGTCCCGCAGAGCCTCGCGGATGACCTCGCTGCTCGACGCATAGTCGCCACCGGCAACGGCGCCCTTCACAGCCGCCGCCATGGCCGCCGGCAAGGTGATGGTCAGACGCTCGATCTCGGCCATGATGGCTCTCCCCGGAATACTTGATCATACTTGATCATACTGGCGGAGGTGGTCAACCCGTCCTCTTCGCCATCCCCCGCGCCTGCCGCAGGTCGGCGACGAAGTCGCGATAGGCCTGCTCCGCCCCTTTTCCCGCCGGCAGGCGCAGCAGGTGGGATGGGTGGACGGTGACAAAGCCGTTCCAATCGCCGAAATCCATCGGCCCGCGCTCCCGCAGGACCGGGACGCTGCGCCCGGTCAGCGCCAGGGCCGCCGTGGCGCCCAGAGTCACCACCAGACGCGGCCGGACGAAGGACAGCTCCTTCATCAGCCACCAGCGGTAATGCTTCACTTCGCCGGCGGTCGGCGACTGGTGCAGGCGGCGCTTGCCGCGGGCGACGAACTTGAAATGCTTGACCGCGTTGGTCAGGTAGACGGCGTCGCGCTCGATCCCGGCCTCCTCCAGCGCGCGGGTCAGCAGCTGCCCGGCGGGACCGACGAAGGGGCGGCCCTCCATGTCCTCCTGGTCGCCCGGCTGCTCGCCGACGATGGCGATGGCGGCGCCCGCCGGCCCCTCGCCCAGCACCGCCTGGGTGGCGCCCGGCACCAGCGGATCCGCCGCCAGGATGATGCGGTTCAGCTCGGCCAGCGTCGCCGGCTCCTGCCGCGCCATGGCGGCGACGGCCTTGTCGGGGGTGCGGTGGCGGGGGGCGGCGGCCTCCGCCTCGATCATCGCCTGCACCCGCGCAGGCGCGGAGCGGATCATGGCTGGGATCGCCGCCGCTTCCGGCAAATTGGCCCAGTATTTCCGCGGCATCTCCGCCCGCATCGCGGTGGGGTTCACCCGCGCCGGGTTGAAGGTGCTTTCGTAATAGCGCTGCCAGCCCTCGGCGAAGCGGTCGTCGCGGTCGAGCCCCTCCGGTCTCAAGGCCGCCGGCCCGACGGTCAGCGACCGCCGGTCCCACTGCAGCGATCCGACCGGTGTCAGAATGGTCCAGACCAGGCTTTCGAACCGCTCGACGAAGAAGGGAGCGGTGGCCTCGACGATGAAATGGTCGGGCTCGAACCAGGCCAGATAGTGTTCGGCTCCATCGGGGTCGCGCACCTCATGGAAGCGCAGGAAGGCGTGCATCTTGTGCAGGTCGCGCCGCACCGCCTTGTCCAGCAGCGCCAGCCGGTGGACCAGCGGATCGGCATGGTGGTCGAGCATGTCGCGCTCTCCCCGCAGCACCCGCCGGACCAGCCGGTGCAGCAGGGCGTAGCGTTCCGGGTCGCGGTGGCAGACCACGCTTTCGATCAGCGCCCCCACCGGCCGCGGCAGCGAGACCGGCGGCGCGTCCGCCGGCAGCGGAGCCGCATCCCCGAATAGCGACGGTGCCGCCCCGACGCTCCACACCACCTCGTCCGGCCCGACGCCGAGCGCGACCAGCCCGCGCAGCGCGCGGCGGAAGCCGTCGAGATCGGCGCCGTCCTTCAACTCCACCCGCCGCATGACCGGGCCCCTCAGAACAGGCTGAGCTGCTTGGGCGGCGCCACCAGCCGCTGCCGCAGGTCGGCGCGGTCGGTCAGCCCGCCCGGATGGTGGTCGGCGGCGATCAGGAAGGCGCGCGCCCGCTTCAGCCCCGACGACAGCCGGGCGACATCCTCCAGCCGCAGGGTGGTGTGGCGCCGCGCCTCGACGATCCTGTCGACCGCCCGCGCCCCCAGCCCAGGCACGCGCAGCAGCATCTCGCGATCGGCGCTGTTCACGTCCACCGGGAAGCGCTCGCGGTTCTTCAGGGCCCAGGCCAGCTTGGGATCGATGCCGAGGTCCAGCATCCCGCCCTCGCCCCCGGCGGCGATCTCCTTCACCGTGAAGCCGTAATAGCGCAGCAGCCAGTCGGCCTGATACAGCCGGTTCTCGCGCTGGAGCGGCGGCGGCTTGGCCGGCAGGGCGGAGCTGGCCTCCGGGATCGGGCTGAAGGCCGAATAATAGACCCGGCGCAGCCCATAGCGGCGATAGAGCGTGTCGCTGGTCTCCAGCACCGACAGGTCGGTGGAGGCGTCGGCGCCGACGATCATCTGGGTGCTCTGCCCGGCGGGGGAGAAGCGGCGTTTTTCCTCCTTGGCCTCGATGATGCGTTCGCCGACCTGCCCCATCACCGCCTTGATCGCGGTGCCGTCCTTCTCCGGCGCGAACTCCTTCAAACTGCGGTCGGAGGCGAGTTCGAGATTGATCGACAGCCGGTCGGCCCACAGCCCGGCCTGCTCGATCAGCCAGGGGCTGGCTTCCGGGATCGTCTTCAGGTGGATGTAGCCGGCGAAGCCATGGTCGCGCCGCAGCGTGCGCGCCACCAGCATCAGCTGCTCCATCGTGTAGTCGGGCGAGCGGATGATGCCGGAGGACAGGAACAGCCCCTCGATGCAATTGCGCTTGTAGAAGCCCAGCGTCAGCCGCACCACCTCGTCGACGCTGAACCGCGCCCGCCGCACGTTGGAGGAGCGGCGGTTGATGCAGTAGGCGCAGTCGAACAGGCAGTAATTGGTCAGCAGGATCTTGAGCAGCGAGACGCAGCGCCCGTCCGGCGTATAGGCGTGGCAGATCCCGGCCCCGGTGGTCGAACCGATGCCGTCCGGCCCGCCGGTCCGGCGCTTTGCGCCCGACGACGCGCAGGAGGCGTCGTATTTCGCCGCATCGGCCAGAATTTCGAGCTTGTCGAGCAGCGCGTCATCCACCGCGGAGGTCCTCCCCATCCTGATGTTCCTAATATGTTCCTATTCTGGAAAAGGCAAGTGCCGGACCCATCCGTCCAATGCGCCCCGCGTCACGGTCGAAATCCGGAAAGATGAAGTCATTAAACGGTTTCTCGCCCTGCCGATGATTTTGCTGCTCTTTGCGGTATCAACGGCAGTGTTCTTGACGGCGCATGAGTTCCTTGCGAGAAACGCCCCCGGACCGGTGTCTGCGGCCGCTGTACCGGTCTGCCGTTTCGGCTCATGAAATAGCGTGCCGCCGAATGCCGAGGTTTCCCGTGGCAAAGCTGAACTACGTGTTCACCAGCGAGTCCGTGTCGGAGGGTCATCCCGACAAGGTCTGCGACCGCATCTCCGACGCCATCGTCGATCTTTATCTTTCGCACGACCCGCAGGCCCGCGTGGCCGTGGAGACGCTGGCGACCACCAACCAGGTTGTTCTGGCCGGCGAGGTTCGCGGCCCCGAGAGCATCAAGGCCGACCAGCTGGTCGAGGTCGCCCGTGCCGCGGTGAAGGACATCGGCTACGAGCAGGACGGCTTCCATTGGGAGAAGATGGACGTCAAGTGCTTCGTCCATTCCCAGTCGGCCGACATCGCGGTCGGCGTCGACGCCGCGGGCAACAAGGACGAGGGTGCCGGCGACCAGGGCATCATGTTCGGCTATGCCTGCCGCGAGACCCCGGCGCTGATGCCGGCGCCGATCTACTACAGCCACGCCATCCTGAAGTCGCTGGCCGAGGCGCGCCATTCCGGCGCCGCCCCGCAGCTGGGCCCGGACGCCAAGAGCCAGGTCACCCTTCAGTACATCGACGGCCGCCCGGTCCGTGCCACCGCCATCGTGCTGTCGACGCAGCATGCCGAGGGACTGGACCAGGAGGCCGTTCGCGAGATCGTCCTGCCGCACATCGTCAACTGCCTGCCGGACGGCTGGATGTGCGATCCGAAGAACCTGTACGTCAACCCGACCGGCCGCTTCGTCATCGGCGGCCCGGACGGTGACGCCGGCCTGACCGGCCGCAAGATCATCGTCGACACCTATGGCGGTGCGGCCCCGCACGGCGGTGGCGCCTTCTCGGGCAAGGACCCGACGAAGGTCGACCGCTCGGCCGCCTACGCCGCCCGCTATCTGGCCAAGAACGTCGTCGCGGCGGAGCTGGCGGAGAAGTGCACGATCCAGGTGTCCTACGCGATCGGCGTGTCGAAGCCGCTGTCGGTCTATGTCGACACCCACGGCACCGGCACTGTCGACGAGGACCGTCTGTCGGACATCCTCCAGCAGCTGGTGGACCTCAGCCCGCGCGGCATCCGCACGCATCTGGGCCTGAACAAGCCGATCTACGCCCGCACCGCCGCCTACGGCCATTTCGGTCGCGAGCCGGAGGTGGACGGCGGCTTCTCGTGGGAGAGGACCGATCTGGTCGACGCCCTGCGCGGCGCCTTCTGATCGCCCGGACCGGCCGATCACCAACATAAAAAGGGCGGCGGAGGCTGGAAACGGCCTCCGCCGTCTTTTTTTGTGCCGCCCTTTTTTGTGGATCGGGCATTGCCAGCCCGGCACCGTCCGGTGCGCAAATTGTGCGGGCGCCGTCTTGACAGGATAGTGGGGCGGGACCACGTGCTCATCACCTGGATCCGGGCCCCTCTGGCGACTTAGACGTGGTCGCGATGTCGGATCTCTTCACCTGCTTTTGCGCCGACGGGCGTGACCGCACTTGGAGGGACCGATGTCCTTTTCCCAGACCCTCTCGCCAAAAAGCCCGCCCCGGATCCCGCATCTTCCCGCTTCCGACGCCTCCCCGACGCGCCCCGCCCTTCCGGCGCGCGGCCGCAGCCTTGCGCCTTTTCGCAGTGGTGGCGCCGGAAGCAGGGCTTTTCCCGCAACCTCTTCATGAGAACGAGCATCGCCATGGACCAGACCGAACGCCAGATCATCGACGACCTGTTCGCCAAGCTGCATCAGGCAGAGGCGCAATCCGGCCCGCGCGATCCCGAGGCCGAGGCGCTGATCCGCGAGCGGATCGCCCGCCAGCCCGCCTCTCCCTATCTGATGGCCCAGGCCATCGTGATGATGGAGCAGGCGCTCGCCGCCTCCCAGGGCCGCAACGAGGAGCTGGAGCGCCAGCTGCGCGAGCGTCCCGCCGCCCCCGCCCCGGCCCAGTCCGGTGGCGGCGGTCTGTTCGGCAGCCTGTTCGGCGGCAACAGCCGGCCGGCCCCGCAGCCGTCCTATGCTGCTGCCGCTCCCGCCCCCTCGGCCGCCATGCCGGCCGGCTCGCCCTGGGGCCGTCCGCCGGCTGCTGCTGGCACGCCCGCTTATGGCGACCCGCGCGTCGCCGCCTATGCCCAGCAGCCGCGCGCCGGCGGCGGCTTCATGGCCGGCGCCATGCAGACGGCGGCCGGCGTGGCCGGCGGCATGCTGATCGGCAGCGCGCTCTCCAGTATGTTCTCCGGCGGCGAGGCCATGGCCAGCGAAGCCGCCGGTGCCGCCACCGAGGCGGCCACCGCCGCCACCGACCATGTCGAGCAGACGGTCGAGGACAGCGGTTGGGGCGATTTCGGTGGCGAAGAGGAGCTGTGACCCTGCTTCCGGGCGGCGGCGCTCCGTTGAATTGAGCGCCGCCCTTGGGGAGGAAATTCCTATAGACTGGCTTCGGACTCACCGTTGCGGAGCCGACGCCATGCCTCCCCCCTTCCACCTGTTCAGGATCGCCTGCGCCAGGGCATGGAAGGGGGATGCCCGCGGCCGATGGAACGTCACCGCCCGGTGTGTTTCACGCTGTTCCAGCCGTCGGCCGCTCCGTCCCGCCCTCAGGCCTTGACGATGCGGTCTGCGAAGCCCTCGACATCCCGCATCGCGTTGCGGGTGTCGACCACCAGCGGGCACTGGGTGGCGAGGCTCTGCCAGTCGATGCCGTCATGGTCGGTGACGATCACCGCGGCGTCGAACTCCGAAAGCCGCTCCGCCGTCCAGTCGATCGAACGCCGGCCGGCGAGGGCGGCATGCTCGCGGGTGACCGGCAGCACCGGGATGAAGGGGTCGTGGTAGTCGACCGCCGCCCCGCGCTCCAGCAACATCTCCATCAGCCGCAGCCCCGGCGATTCCCGGCTGTCGTCGACATTCTTCTTATAGGCCATGCCGACCAGCAGGATGCGCGACCGGCTGAGCCCGATCCCGGACCGGCGGTCGAGCGCCAGGGCGAGGCGATCGACGACATGGCGCGGCATCATCGTGTTGACCTCGCCCGCCAGCTCGATGAAGCGGGTGGAGATCTGGTGCTCGCGCGCCTTCCAGGTCAGATAGAAGGGGTCGATCGGGATGCAGTGGCCGCCCAGCCCGGGGCCGGGATAGAAGGGCATGAAGCCGAAGGGCTTGGTCTTCGCCGCTTCGATCACCTCCCAGATGTCGATCCCCATCGGCTCGAAGACGATCTTCAGCTCGTTCACCAAGGCGATGTTGACGGAGCGGAAGATGTTCTCGGTCAGCTTGGTCGCCTCCGCCGTCCGCGTGCCGGACACCGGCACCACCTGCGGCACCACCTGCTCGTAGAGCGCCACCGCCAGCCGCCGCGCTCCCTCGTCGTCGCCTCCGACCACCTTGGGGATGGTGCTGGTGGTGAAGGTGATGTTGCCGGGATCCTCGCGTTCGGGCGAATAGGCCAGGAAGAAGTCGCGGCCGCTGACCAGCCCGGTCTCCTCCAGGATCGGTCGCATCACCTCGTCGGTGGTGCCGGGCCAGGTGGTCGATTCCAGAACCACCAGCTGGCCGCGGCGCAGCCGGTCGCGGATCAGGCGGGTGGAGGCCTCGACGAAGCTCAGGTCCGGCTCGCGCTGCGGCGACAGCGGGGTGGGGACGCAGACGATCACGGCATCGCAGGCGGCGAATTCATCGGCGTCGGTCGTCGCCCGGAACCGCCCGGTCGCCACCGCCTCGGCGACACGCCCGCCGGCGATCTGCCGGATGTAGGAGCGTCCCTCGTTCAGCGCCGTCGCCTTGGCCGGGTCGATGTCGAAGCCGGTGACCGTGAAGCCGGCCCCGGTCAGCGCCAGGGCCAGCGGCAGCCCGACATAGCCGAGCCCGATCACCGCCACCCGCGCGCTGCGGCCGCGATAGGCGTTTTCCAGGGACTGGATGTCGGGTGAAGTGTCCGCTGTGCTCATCATGCCGTTCCGTATCGACGCCTTGCAGGACTGGGCCGCCTGAACGGGCAACCCGCCTGCGGTCATCGAATGTGTGACGGCCGGCACGGCTTTGCGCAACCCCCGTTCCGTATGCCTCCGTGCCTTGCGACTGTCGGGGGCCGGTCCCGCGGCCCTCCGAGCCTCCCTTACAGCCGGTCCGTGCCGAAGGTGTCGCAGGCCTCCAGGCGGCCGCTTTCCAGTCCGGTGCGGAACCAGCGGACGCGCTGGGCGGAGCTGCCGTGGGTGAAGCTGTCGGGGCTGACGGTGCCGTGCGCCTGACGTTGCAGGCGGTCGTCGCCAATGGCACTGGCGGCGGTCAGCGCCTCCTCCACGTCGCCGGGCTCCAGCATGCGGCGGTCGCGGCTGGCGTGGTTGCCCCAGATGCCGGCGAAGCAGTCGGCCTGCAATTCCAGCCGCACCGACAGGGCGTTGGCCTCGGCCTGGCCGCGCGCCCGCTGCTGGGCCGCCTGCACCTTGTCGGAGATGCCCAGCAGGGTCTGCACGTGGTGGCCGACCTCATGGGCGATGACATAGGCCTGGGCGAAGTCGCCGGGCGCCCGGAAGCGGTCGCGCAGCTCGCGGTAGAAGCCGAGGTCGATGTAGAGCTTGTGGTCCGTCGGGCAGTAGAAGGGCCCCATCGCCGCCTGCGCCCGGCCGCAGCCCGACGACACCGTGCCGGTGAACAGCACCAGCGTCGGATCCTGATACTGGCGCCCCATCTGCTGGAACAGGCCCTGCCAGGTGTCCTCGGTGTCGGCCAGCACGACGGAGACGAAGCGCTTCAGTTCGTCGTCGGCCTGACTGCGCGGGGCGGCATCGCCGACCTGCGTGCGGCCCGCCGCGCTTCCATCCGTCTGCTCGCCGCCGCCCAGCAGCACCGTCGGGTCGATCCCCAGCACCATCGACACCAGCAGCACCACGATGGCGCCGCCGACGCCCAGCCCGCCCGGGCCGATGCGGATGCCGCCGCCCCCGCTGCCGAATCCTCCGCTCAAGCCGCCTTGCCCGCGGCGGTCCTCGACATTCTCGCTTTCCCGTCCGCCCTGCCACCGCATCGCCACCCTCCTTCGTCAAGGGGCCGGTCCCATCGGCCAGTGGAGACGAAACCGCCAGGGGCTTCCCGCGTTCCCCGCGAGGACGGCGGTGGGACGGCGATGGGACGGGGGCAGACCGGCGGTCTGGTGCGGAGCGCTTGAAAATCCCAACCTGGTCCCCATCTGGGGAAAGGCCGAAGACCGCCGCCGAAAACCGTTTGGGCGGTGCCGTCCCCCACCTTTCCCGCCCGGGCGGGAGGGAGCCTTCACCGGGGACGCCGGCCTTTTGGAACATGCCCCTACCCGGGCCTGTTTCGCTTTGCCGGAGCCTCAAGCGGCGGTGTGCGCCGCGCCGGCTCCCGTTTCACGATTCCACACACAAGCAAGAGCCGGCCGGCACCGATCCCTTCGGTCCGCCCAGCCGGCCTGGAGGATTTTCATGACGACCCCGATCGTTTCCGCCCTTTCGCAGACCGCCGGCCATTTTGCCGCCCAGCCCACGCTTGCGCCGGCCCAGCGGGCCTCCACCCGCTCCCCCGCCGGCCAATTCGCCGCAGTTGAGGGCAAAAAGCCCGATTTTCGTGCCGATCTGCAGCCGTCCGGCTTGACCCGGGGCGAACTGCGGCAGATTGTGCTCGACATCCTGGGCTGAGCCTCTTGTCCCGGGCTCGCTCCTTTCTACCCATCCACGACCACAGGAGATCACCATAGCCAAGCTCTACGACGCGGACCCCGTCCGCGAAGGCCCGCGCCTCAACCGTGAAATCACCGCCCGTATGGTCCGCCTCGTCGGCGCCGACGGCGAGATGGTCGGCGTGGTGCCGCTCCGCCAAGCGCTGGAAGCCGCCGCGGATGCCGACCTCGACCTCGTCGAAGTGGCGCCCCAGGCGGATCCGCCTGTCTGCAAGATCCTCGATTACGGCAAGTTCCGCTTCGAGGAGCAGAAGAAGGCCAACGAGGCGCGGAAGAAGCAGAAGATCATCGAGCTGAAGGAAATCAAACTTCGGCCGAACATCGACGATCACGACTACGACGTGAAGATGCGTTCCGCCGTCCGCTTCATCGAGGAAGGCGACAAGGTCAAGATGACCATGCGCTTCCGCGGCCGCGAGATGGCGCACCAGGATCTCGGTCTGAACGTGCTCGTCCGTGTGCGCGACCAGCTCCAGGACATCGCCAAGGTCGAGCAGATGCCCCGGGTCGAAGGCCGCATGATGGTCATGGTTCTGGCCCCGCGCTGAGCCTGGACCAAAGGGATCCTGCGGGGCGGTCCGCCGCCCCGCCCCTTTTCCCGAATGGTTCTACGGCTTCGCCCGCCAGTCCGGTGGTTTCGTTCGCATCGACAGCGCAGGCGCGGTATCCCGGCCTGGAGGTGCTGTTCCTGACCGGCTATGCCTTTCAGGCCCTGGACGACCGGCCCGGCGACGGCGAGGATGGGCTTGGCTGCAATATGCGCATGCGGGCCAGGCCGGTGGCTGTCGATGGCTTCCGCACCATGTTGCGGAAGATCCTGTCTGGCCGCCTGTCCGACGGATGACGCCCTGTCCATCCTCCGGCCTCCAGGGAGACCTGAGACGATGCACCCGCTCGCCCGCGGCTCGACGCTGCCGTTCTCCCGGACCACTCTCGTGGCTTTTCTCGTCGCTTTGGCCGCTGTCCTGCTGCCGCCCCTGCCGGCCCTGGCCAAAAGCTCCGCCAAGAAGGCCTCGGCACCGGTCGCCGCTGAGATCCTGATGGATGCCGCCAGCGGCAAGGTTCTCCAGGCGCGCAATGCCGACACCCTGACCTATCCGGCGTCGCTGACCAAGATGATGACGCTGATGCTGACCTTCGAGGCGCTGGACCGCGGCACGCTGCGGCTGGACCAGAGCCTCGTGGTGTCGCAGCATGCCGCGTCGATGCCGCCGTCGCGGCTGTGGCTGGCGTCCGGCAGCACCATCACGGTGGAGCAGGCGATCCTGGCGCTGGTCACCCGCTCGGCCAACGATGTGGCGGTGGTGCTGGGCGAGGCGCTGGGCGGCAGCGAGACGGCTTTCGCCGCGAAGATGACCGCCCGCGCCCGGGCGATCGGCATGCGCCGCACCATCTTCCGCAACGCATCGGGCCTGCCCGACCGGTCGCAGCGGACGACGGCGCGCGACATGGCGATCCTGTCCCGCGCACTGATCCGCGGCCATGCCGGGTATTACGCCTATTTCCAGCGCCGCAGCTTCGACTGGCAGGGCGATACGGTCTATGGGCACAACCGTCTGATGGCGCGTTATCCCGGCATGGACGGCATCAAGACCGGCTACATCGCCGCCTCCGGCTTCAACCTCGCCGCCTCGGCGGTGCGGGACGGCCGCCGCCTGATCGCCGTGGTGCTGGGCGGCCACAGCGCCAACAGCCGCGACGACCGCGTCGCCGACCTGCTGGATGCCGGCTTCAGGCACCCGACCAGCCCGGCCAAGCCGGCACCGGTCCAACCGGATCTGCTGATCACCAAGAACAGCGCCTCGATCACCCAGCGCAACACGGCGGTGAGCGTGGGCGTACCCACGGCCAAGCCGTCTGCGGCCGTGAAGTCCACTGACGACCCCATTGGTGGCCCCTGGTCCATCCAGGTCGGCGCCTTCGCCAGCCATGCCGCGGCACAGCGCAGCGCCCGCGCCATGGCCAAGCACCTGGGCGCCCTCGCCGATGGCGCCAGCCCGTCGGTCGTCCGTTCCGGCGGTCTCTACAAGGCCCGCCTGACCGGCTTCGCCGCCGCGAAGGCCGATGCCGCCTGCGCCACCCTGAAGACGGCCGGAAAGGGCTGCTTCGCGCTTCAGGACCGGTGACGGCTTTTGGGATTTCTGGATCGGGGTCCTGTTCTCGGTTATGTAGGGGAGGATGGCTACCCTTTCCGAAGCGACTCTTCTGGCGTTTGATCTGCACGCCGCAGGACGGTTTGCCGAGGCGGAAACCCTCTATGCCCGTGTGCTGGAGGCCGAGCCGGGATATCCGGACGCGCTTCATCTGTCCGGCATCCTGCTGGGCCAGACCGGCCGCCTGGAGGAGGGGCTGGCCCGGATCGCCGAAGCCGTGACTCTGCGACCGGACTCCGCGGAATATCCGCTGAATTACGGCAATCTGCTGCGTGCCGCCGGCAGGACCGCGGAGGCGATGGAGGCCTACCGGCGGGCGCATGCCCTGGGCGCGCCGCAGGCCGGCGACGGGCTGGCCGACCTGCTGCTGGATCACGGCACCCGTTGCCTGGACGCCCGGGATCCGGCAGCCGCCGAGGCGGCCTTCGCGGAGGCGTCGCGTCTGCGTCCCGGCGACCTCCGCATCCGCACCGGTCTGGCCGATGCCCGGTTCGACCGGCAGGACTGGGAGGCCGCCGTTGCGGCGTATCGCGCCGTGCTGGCGCTGTCCCCATCCTCGCACCTCGTCTGGTACAATGCCGGGGTGGCCGCCTGCAATGCCGGGCGGATGGTGGAGGCCGCCGCCGCCTTCCGGTGCGCCGGCACCCTCGCCCCGGATCATCTGGATACGCGGGAATATCTGGTCGCGACGCTTTTCCATTGCGGCAAGCGGGCGGAGGCGGCAAGCGAAGCCGCTGCGATCCTGGCGCGAAAGGCGGAAGCGGCGCGTCAGGGGCGGCCGGATGGCGGACCGGCGCCCGTCCCCGCATCCCTGCCGACATCTTCCCAGGACGGCCGGACGCGGCGGATCATCAGCTTCAGCCTGTGGGGCTCCGCATCCCTGTACACCCAGGGCCTGCTGGAGAATGTCCGGCTTGCGGCGGAGTTCTATCCGGGCTGGATCTGCCGCATCTATCACGACGACTCCGTGCCGGCGCCCGCTCTCGGCGAACTGGTCGGGGCGGGGGCGGAACTGGTCGCCATGGAACCCGGCAGCGGGCCGGTGCATGGCCTGTTCTGGCGTTTCCTCGTCTCGGACGATCCGACCGTCAGCCATTTCCTGTGCCGCGACGCCGACTCCCGCCTGAACAGCCGGGAGCGGGCCGCGGTGGAGGCCTGGCTGGCCTCCGGTCTCCCCTTCCATGTCATGCGCGACCACATCATGCACACCGACCTGATGCTGGCCGGCATGTGGGGCGGGCGGGCGGGCCTCCTGCCGCCGATGGCTCCGCTGGTGGCCGCCACCGCCCGCGCCGATGGCGGGCGTCTGCAGGACCAGCGCTTCCTTGGGCGCGTGGTCTGGCCGCTGATCGAGGATTGCTGCCTCGTCCATGACAGCGCCCATGCGGGCCACGGGCAGCCGTTTCCCGACGTGCCGATCGATGCGCGGTTCCGCTTCACCCATGTCGGGGCCTGCGTGAAGGACGCCTGATGCCGGCGTCCGATGACGGCCTGCCGGCGCGTCGCTACAACGCCGCCATGATATGCCCGATCAGGGCTGATGGCGGGATGGGTTTGGACAGGATGCGGATGCCGGGCTCGCGCCCCAGATCCTGCAACACCGCCTTCTCGGCATAACCGGTGACGATCAGGACCGGCAGGCCGGGCCGGTGGTGGCGGACGATGCGGGTCAGGTCGGCGCCGGTCATGCCGGGCATGGCGAAATCGGTGATCAGCATGCGGATGCCGACCTGACCCGCATCGTCCGCCGCCAGCAGGGCCAGGGCCTCCTCGCCGCTGGCGGCCTCCGACACCATGATGCCGGCCTCGTCCAGCACCGCGGCGTTCGCCATGCGGACCAGGACGTCGTCTTCGACCAGCAGGACGCGCACGGCGCCGGCTGATGGGGTGCCTGACGGGACGGATGACGGGGGGGCGGATGGCACCGGCGGTGGTTCGCTGCCGGGCCCTCCCGCCCCGTCTCCGGCCAAGCTTTCCGCCCGGCTCTCCCCCCGGCTCTCCCCTTGGTTCCGCATTGGGGCATGGGGCAGATACAGCGTCACCGCGGTGCCGAGGCCGGGATGGCTTTCCAGGCGCATGCCGCCGCCGGACTGGGCGGTCAGGCCATGCACCATGCTCAGCCCCAGCCCGCTGCCCTGCCCGACCGGCTTGGTGGTGAAGAATGGCTCGCAGGCCCGCGCCAGCACGTCGGGCGCCATGCCGGCTCCGCTGTCGCGCACGGTCACGGCGACATAGCCGCCAGGCGCCAGGGTGGGGAAAACCCCTTCCGCCGCCGGCCCTGTCGGCAGGCCGGTGACGGTGATGGTCAGGGTGCCGCCCTCCGGCATGGCGTCGCGGGCGTTGATGGCGAGGTTCAGCAGGGCGATGTCGAACTGGTGGGGATCGACCAGTGCCGGCGGCACATCGGCGTCGCTGTCGATGCGGATGCGGATGGCGCCGCCCAGCGTGCGTTCCAGCAGTGCCGCCATCCCCACCACCTGGGCGCCGAGATCGACCGGCGCCGGAGCCAATCGCTGGCGGCGGGCGAAGGCCAGCAGATGCTGGGTCAGGGTGGCACCGCGGTCGACTGCCTGGCCCGCCACCTCCAGTGCCCGGCGGCTTTCCGCCCCGCGCAGTTCGCCGCCGGCCTCCAGCATGTGCAGGCTGGAGCGTATCGCCTGAAGCAGGTTGTTGAAGTCGTGGGCGACGCCGCCGGTCAGCTGGCCGAGCGCCTCCATCTTCTGCAACTGGCGGACATGCTCCTCCGCCTCGTCGCGGGCCTCCACCGCCTGACGGCGCTCGCTGAGCGCGCGGTTGGCGGTCTCGTAGGCCAGGAACTGGCGGGCCATCGCCCACAGCATCAGGGCGAGCGCCACCGCGCTGACCAGCCCGGCGGCGGCGATGACGATCGCCTGACTTTCCCAGCGGGCCAGGATCTCCCCTCGCGTCCGGCTGACCGCGACGGCCAGCGGATAGTTCCGCAGGAGCTGGACGGACAGGATGCGCTCCTCCCCGTCGACCGAGCGTTGCAGGGTCGAGGTGCCGGTCCCGCTTTGGGCGAGCTGCCTGTCGATGACGGGGTGGGGGGCGATGGTGCCGATCTTGTCCGGCACCGGCGGGAAGCGGGCCAGCAGCATGCCGTCGCGCCACCACAGGCTGAAGCCGCTGCCCGGAGCCACATGGAGGCTGCGGTAGAACTCCTCGAAATAGGACAGGCGGATTGCCCCGATGACCAATCCGACCAGTCCGCCTTCCGCATCGTTCACGCGCCGCGCGATGTAGAGGGTCCATTCCCCGGTGACCAGGCTCCTGGTCGGCCGGCTGAGATAGGCGTGCCCGGGATCGGCGTCCTTGAGGGCGCGGTAATAGTCGCGCAGGGACAGGTCGAGCGCCGGGGCCGGGAACTGGCGGGTGAAGTTCACCAGGGTGCCGTCGGCACCGATCAGGCTCAGCGCCTCCAACTGCGGCAGGCCGGAGGCCTTGGCCTTCAGGATCTCGTGGACCTGCCGGTCCGTCCGCAGCCGGCTGAAGGCCTCCGGGCTGCGCCGGCTCTCAGGCGGGATCTGCTCGGCGACCCCGCTGACGGCCAGATCGATCCCTTCGATGGTGCGCGTCGTCTGTTCGGTCAGCGAGGCGTTGAGCGTGCGCAAGCCCAGCAGAGCTTCGGCCACCGTCTCGTCATGCAACCGGTTCAGGATCATCGCGGTGCCGCCGCACAGCACCGCCAGCAGGCCGATGCCGAGCGCCCCGATGCGCTGGAGCGGACGGTTCTCCCTCAGAAGCCGCCGCATGACGCCCGCGTCCGGTCCGCCTTCGCCGCCGCTTCCCCACCCCCACCCATCTCCGCCTCTATTCCCTTTAGCGTCGCCATGGCGATCCGCCGCTGCTTCGCAGGCCCCGTGTGGCGCCCACCGGAGGTGCGGAAGATTTCGACACTGCATTATCGACTATAAGCAGCTTCGTCCGCGGGGCAAACCGGTTCCAGGTCATAGGGTGGCGCCTCGGCTCGGCCGAACCCTCAATGACTGTCGTGCAGGCAGTGGGCATGGTCGGCCAGCACCTCGATCACGTGGCAGCTGCGCACCTGATCCTGGGCGCAGCCCTCCACCATCCGCCGGACCTCGTCGCGCAGGGCCTCCAGCCGGGCGATCCTGGACTCGATCCCGGCCAGATGGGTGCGTGCCAGCAGGTCGGCCTCCCGGCAGGGCCGGCCCGGATCGTCGGCCATCGCCAGCAACTGGCGGATCGCCTCCACCTCGAAGCCAAGTTCGCGGGCATGGCGGATGAAGCGCAGGCGGCGGACCGACCCGTTGTCGTAGGTGCGCCGGTTGCTGCCGGTCCGCGGCGCCTCCGGCAGCAGGCCGATTGTCTCGTAATAGCGGATGGTCGGGATCTTCACCCCGGTCCGCTTGGCGAGCGCGCCGATCGTCAGTGTCGCGTCTGGCATGGTCATCGCCTTTTCCTGAATCCTCCAGTCTTTGGAGAATCTGAGTTCTGAGGCGGCCGCCGGCAATATGTCATTTCCGGGAATGGCTGCCCCTGCAACGCTTCGGGCGGGAGATGCCGATGCGACACAACCATAAGGTTTTGTTTCTCCCCTTTCCGCTTGTTCGTTCCGTCGGCACCGGCTATCACCCGGCATCAGGGCTTGGACCAGTTCAGCAAGGGCGCCGTTGTGAAGATCCTGTGCGTGATCCCGCATTTCTACCGCCCCAAGGCCGACCATGCCGCTGGCGGAAACAATTCCAGCGACATCAATCGGAAAGCGGAACGCATCGCGGTCCTCGGCGAAACCATCTCTGCCTTCCACCAGCTTTATGGAAGCCGGGTGGCCGGGCTCGACCATTGGCGCAAGGTCGCGTGGCAGACCGCTTCGCCCCACCGTGCCGAGATCGACGTGATGGTCTGCACCATCGGCGACGACCATCTGCTCGACGAATTGCGGATCAGCCCGGTCCTCTACCGCCGGGCCAAGATCAATGCAGACGTCCTGCCGACACGGCTGGGCTTCGGCGCCCATATGGTGATGCGGGAACTGGCGGGGCAGTATGACTGGTACTGCTATGTCGAAGACGACATCATCATGACCGACCCGCTGTTCTTCCGCAAACGGGCGCTGTTTGACGCCCGGTTCGGGCCGGAGGCGCTGTTGCAGCCCAACCGGTTCGAAAACGCCTCGGCCTTCGGTTACAAGGTCTATCCGGATTACATCCTCGGCCGGCCCTGGACGGCCGAGCATCAGGATCTGTCCGACCACCCGGAATTGGCCATGGAGTTCATGGGGGAGGCCGTCCGTTTCGAACGGAGCTCCTATCCGGCGGCCGGCAGCTTCTTTCTCAATGCGGCACAGCTGGAACGCTGGATTTCGCATCCGTCCTTCCTCGATTTGGACGAATCCTTTCTGGGGCCGCTCGATTCCGCGGGCATCCTGTCGATCATGAAGGCCTTCCGGGTCTACAAGCCGGCCCTGGACCATGCCTCCTTCCTGGAGGTGAAACACGGCTCACCCCGCTGGTCGCCCATCGTCGGGCAGGAACAGCATCCCATCATTCCCAGGACCGAGCCCTTCGCTGGGCTTCCGGAGCATTCGCCCGGGAATGACGAAACGGACGCCGGCGACGCGGGCCGCTGAAACCGGAGACCCAAGCCGGAAATCTTCCAAGCATCCCGCCGGGCTGTGCATGGACGGCGCTTTTCCCCCTTGATCCTCCAGCCGCTGGAGAATTTAGGCTCCCTGGGAACTGCCGAAGATGCGCGCCCGGAAGGAGCTTTCCCATGCACGACACGCAGGATGAGATCGGGAGCGGCGGAACCGCCTTGCGCACCAGCCGCTACCGGGTTTCCGGCATGGATTGCGGATCCTGTGCTGCCAAGATCGAGACGGCGCTGCGCCGGGTGCCGGGGATCCGCGAGGTGCGGGTGTCCGTGCCCGCCGGCACGGTGACTGTCTCGCACGACGATACACTGGGCACCGAAACGGTGGTCCGTCCGCTTGCCGCACTCGGCTATGGCGCCGTCCCCGCCGATCCGGTGGCGGAGGCTGGGCCGTCGGCTTGCGGCGGGGGCTGCTGCGGAACTGCCGCCCATTCGCACCCGCATCCCCACGGGCACTCCCAGTCTCACGACGATGCGTCCGAAGCACCCTGGTGGCGGGGGCGCAAGGCTCTGCTGACCATGACGGCCGGTGCCGCCCTGGCCGCCGCGACTGCGCTCGGCCTGCTGGTGCCGGCGGCGGAGCCCTGGGCCTTTCCGCTGGCGCTGATGGTCGGGCTGGTCCCGGTGGCGCGCCGTGCCTTGGCGGCAGCGCGGGCCGGAACGCCCTTCTCCATCGAGATGCTGATGACGGTCGCCGCCATCGGCGCGCTGCTGATCGGCGCGGTGGAGGAGGCGGCGACGGTTCTGGTCCTCTTCCTGGTCGGCGAACTGCTGGAAGGGGTGGCGGCCGGCCGGGCGCGGGCCGGCATCCGCGGTCTGACCGCGTTGGTCCCCGACACGGCATTGCTGGAGCGGGACGGCGGCGCCCCGCAACCCGTTCCCGCCGCCGGGCTGGCCGTCGGCTCCATCATCCTGGTGCGGCCGGGCGACCGGGTGGCGGCCGATGGCATCGTGCTGTCCGGCCGCAGCGCCGTCGACGACTCCCCCGTCACCGGCGAGAGCCTGCCGAAGCCCAAGGCCGAGGGCGATGCGGTCTTCGCCGGCACCATCAATGCCGACGGGGCGCTGCGCGTCCGCGTCACCGCCACGGCGCGCGACAACACCATCGCCCGCATCGTCCGGCTGGTGGAGGAGGCGCAGGCCGGCAAGGCGCCGACCGAACGGCTGATCGATCGCTTCGCCCGCTTCTACACGCCGGGCATCGTCGGCGTGGCGGCCCTGGTCGCCGTGGTGCCGCCGCTGGCCTTCGGCGGCGGCTGGACGGAGTGGATCTACCGCGCCCTGGCGGTGCTGCTGATCGGCTGCCCCTGTGCGCTGGTGATCTCCACCCCGGCGGCCATCGCCGCCGGCCTGTCGAACGGCGCCCGGCGCGGGCTGCTGCTGAAGGGCGGTGCCGTGCTGGAGGCGCTGGGCCGCATCACCAGCGTCGCCTTCGACAAGACCGGCACCCTGACGGAAGGCAAGCCCCGCGTCACCGATCTGATCCCCTTTGGCGGAAGCGAGGCGGATCTGCTGGCCGATGCGGCAGCGCTGGAGGCCGGGTCGAGCCACCCGCTGGCCCGCGCCATCCTGGCCGCGGCGGCGGAGCGCGGCATCGCCCCGCCGGTCGCCGATGATGTGACGGCACTCCCAGGCGCCGGCCTGACCGGCAAGGTGGGCGCCCGTACGGTGGCGCTGCTGTCGCCCCAGGCCGCCACCCTGACCACGGCGCAGGCCGGTCAGGCTGCGGTCTTTGCCGAGGCGGGGAAGACGGTCTCGGTCCTGCTGGTGGACGGCAGCCCGGCCGGGCTGATCGCCATGCGCGACGAGCCGCGCCCCGATGCCCGCAGCGGGATCGCCGCGCTGGAGCGTGCCGGCATCCGCTCGCTGATGGTGACGGGCGACAACGCCCGGACTGCCGGGGCGGTCGCCGGGATGCTGGGCATGGCGGCGCATGCCGAACTGCTGCCGGACGACAAGCTGCGCATCGTCCGCGACCTCCAGGCCAAGGGACAGCGGGTGGCGAAGGTCGGCGACGGCATCAACGACGCCCCGGCGCTCGCCGCCGCCGATGTCGGCATCGCGATGGGCGGCGGCACCGATGTGGCGCTGGAGACCGCCGACGCCGCCATCCTGCACGGCCGGGTCGGCGACGTGGCGGCGATGGTGGCGTTGTCACGCCGCACCATGGCCACCATACGGCAAAACATCGCATTGGCTTTGGGCTTGAAGGCGGTCTTCCTGCTCACCACCGTGCTGGGGGTCACCGGGCTGTGGCCGGCGATCCTGGCGGACACCGGCGCCACCGTGCTGGTCACCGCCAATGCCCTGCGCCTCCTGTCCGCCCGACCGTGATCGGCGCCGGTGAGCGTCCTGGGCAAGGCACTGATTTCTTTAGGAGAGCTTCTATGAGCATGACGCGGCGGACGATGATGCGGGGGGCCGCAATGGCTGTTCTGGCCCTCGGCCTCGGGTCGATGGGGCTGCCGGGTATGGTCCGTGCCGCCGTTCCCGCCACTGGTGCGGCGGTGGAGGTCTGGAAGGCCGCGAGCTGTGAATGCTGCGAGGGCTGGGTGCGGCACATGCGCGCGGCCGGCTTCGACGTCACCGTCCATGTCGTCGACGACGTGACGCCGATGAAGCGGATGGCCGGCGTGCCGGACGATCTCGCTTCCTGCCACACGGCGCGGGTCGGCGGCTATGTGCTGGAAGGCCATGTGCCGGCAGACGACGTGAAGCGGCTGCTGGCCGAGCGGCCGCAGGCCCGCGGACTGGCGGTTCCCGGCATGCCGCAGGACGCCCCCGGCATGGACATGGCCAGCGGCCAGCCCTATCAGGTCGTGCTGTTCGGCGCAGCCGGCGGTCCGCAGGTCTACGCCCGGCACTGATTTCCCTTCCCGGCCGGGCTTCCCCGGCCGGGAAACCCTTGTCTTTGACTCTATCCCCTCCCGGAGGATAGGATCAGGACATGAGCACGCACCATTCCCATCCCGAGATCGTCAAGCGGCTGAAGCGCGCCGACGGCCATCTGCGCGGCATCATCGAGATGATCGAGGCCGAACGCCCCTGTCTGGACATCGCGCAGCAACTCCACGCGGTGGAGAGCGCCGTGCGCGAGGCCAAGAAGCTGCTGATCCACGACCATCTCGACCATTGCCTGGACGCGGCGGTCGATGCCGGGCCGGAGGAGTCCCGCCGCTCCGTCGCCGAATTCAAGGCGATCACCAAATACCTGTAAGGGGGCAGAGATGCCGGATTTCGCCGCCCTGTTGCAGCAGGGAGCCGGGCAGGCCTGGCTGTTCGTCCCCAGCGCCATCCTGCTGGGCGCCCTGCATGGGCTGGAGCCCGGCCATTCCAAGACCATGATGGCCGCCTTCATCGTCGCCATCCGTGGCACGGTGATGCAGGCGGTCCTGCTGGGGCTGGCGGCGACGGTGTCGCACACGCTGGTGGTGTGGGTGGTGGCCCTGGCCGGCCTGCGGCTGGGCCAGGGCTGGGACGCCGCGACGACCGAGCCCTATTTCCAGGTCGCCTCGGCGGTGCTGATCGTCGGCGTGGCGCTGTGGATGATGGCGCGGACCTGGCGGGAGCAGCACCCGCATTCTCATCGCCATCACAATCACCACGACCATGGTCATGACCATGACCACCACCATGACCACAGTCATCATCATGATCATCGTCATGACCACCACCATGACGATGAGCCGGAGGATGCGCACGCCCGGGCGCATGCCGATGAGATCCGGCGCCGTTTCGACGGCCGGCCGGTCACCACCGGCCAGATCCTGCTGTTCGGTCTGACCGGCGGCCTGATCCCCTGCCCCGCCGCCATCACCGTCCTGCTGCTGTGCCTGCAATTGAAGGAGGTCGCCCTGGGTGGCGTGCTGGTGCTGTGCTTCAGCATCGGGCTGGCCCTGACCCTGATGTCGGCCGGGGTGGTCGCGGCACTGGGGATGCGCCATGCCGAACGTCGCTGGTCCGGAGCCTTCGGCCGCATCGCCCGGCGGGCACCCTATGTTTCCGGCGCCCTGATCCTGGCGGTCGGGCTGTATGTCGGGTTCCACGGGCTGTCGGGGCTGGGCTACCACCTCGCCGGTTTGGCCTCTCCGTCCCCTGCCGCCCTCTTCCAGCAGATCGGCTGACCCGGTCCGTGCTGCAAACCGCGAAGACATGGGCACGCGCGGTCAAGCGCGACGTGCTCGCCGTCTATCTGGCGGCACGCGACCCGCGCACCCCCTTGCCCATCCGCCTGCTGGCGATGGCGGTCGCCGCCTATGCGCTGAGCCCGATCGATCTGATTCCCGACTTCATCCCGGTGCTGGGCTATCTGGACGATCTGCTGATCGTGCCGCTCGGCATCCTGCTGGTCGTCCGCCTGATCCCGCCGGAGCTTCTGGCCGAACACCGCGCCGCCGCGGCGCGCCGGTCCGCCCGGCCGGTCAGCGTCGCCGCCGCCGTGCTGATGATCGTGCTGTGGCTGGCGGCGGCCGTCCTGCTGTGGCGATGGCTTGAGGGTTGGCTGTCCTAGCCGTCAGGCCATCCGCGCCAGGATGCCGGCGACGACGGCGTCGAGGTCGCCGCCGCGGTAGAGCGTTCCCTCGATGCCTGCCCGCTGCGCCGCCTGCAGGTCGGTGTCGCGGTCGCCGATCAGGAAGCTGCCCTTCGGCTCCACCGGCCATTCGGTCATCGCCTGCAACAGCATTCCCGGCTCCGGCTTGCGGCAGGCGCAGTCGGTGCGGTAGGGCGGCTCGCCATGCTCGGGATGGTGCGGGCAGTGATAGAAAGCGTCGACATGGGCGCCGACGGCGTTCAGCTCCTGCTGCATCCAGCGATGCAGGGTGCGGACATGGTCCTCGCTGTAGAGTCCGCGGGCGACGCCGGCCTGGTTGGTCACGACGAAGACCAGGAAGCCGGCATCGTTCAGCCGCTTCACCGCCTCCCTGGCCCCTGGCATCCAGGTGATCTGGTCCGGGCGATGGGCGAAGCCGATGTCCTCGTTCAGCACGCCGTCGCGGTCGAAGAAGGCGGCCCTGCGGCGGCCGGCGTTCCGGGGAGAGGATATGTCGTCGGAGATGATGGCGGGCATGATGGCAGCGGCAGCCTTTTCGAGGGGGGCCCCTTGCGGGTCCGTCCTGTTGAAAAGCCGCCCGGGCGGCACTCTTGTCAACCCGGCTGCCGGTTTCCCCAAATCAGGTCACTTGAAGACGATATAACATGTTTTCATGAAAACATATGGTGGAACCATATCGCTGCCTCATCCCCGTTCTATGTGGATGGCTTCGAGGACGCGGTTCCACGCCCGGACCATCAGGTCATGGTTGGCCACAGCGATGGTCGGGCAACGGGATCAGGGGAGTGCAGACACCACCAGCAGGCCGAAATAGATCCCGATGAATAGGCCGAGCACGATGCCGTAGTCGGCTTCGGTCATCGGGTTGGAGTCAGGGTCGAACTGCCGCATGGATACGCCTTCTGCGCCGTTTGTCCTGCCTGAATAACAGTGGACGGTGGCGAGGCGTTGCGACATCGGCGGGCTATTCGGGGGCAAGTCATCCGGGACCGGCCCTTTGCGGACCGATCCCGTCGATGAGGAAACCGGGCCTGCTTCAGGTGGAGCTTTCCGCCTGCCCGGTGATGGCGGGCTTCGCCGGCATCTCCTCGGCAAGCGCGCGATAGGCCAGCCCGCCCGCCAATCCCCCGGCCAGCGGGGCGAGCCAGAACAGCCAGAGCTGCTGCAACGCCCATCCGCCGACAACCAGTGCCGGACCGGTGCTGCGTGCCGGGTTCACCGACGTGTTGGTGACCGGGATGCTGATCAGGTGGATGAGGACGAGCGCCATGCCGATGGCCAGCGGGGCAAAGCCGGCCGGCGCCCGCCGGTCGGTGGAACCCAGGATGATCAACACGAAGAAGAAGGTCAGCACCAGTTCGATCACCAGGGCGGAGGCGATGCCATACTGGCCGGGTGAATGGGTCTCGTACCCGTTGGCGGCAAGACCGTTGACGGCCAGGCTGTAGTCGGCCTTTCCGGTGGCGATGACAGAGAGGACCAGGGCCGCCGCGAAGGCCCCCACCAGCTGGGCCAGCACATAGGGCAGGATGTCCTTGGCCGGGAACCGTCCGCCGGCCCACAGCCCGACGGTGACCGCCGGGTTCAGGTGGCAGCCGGAGATGTGGCCGATGGAATAGGCCATGGTCAGGACGGTGAGGCCGAAGGCGAGGGAGACGCCAAGCAATCCGATTCCGACCTGCGGAAAGGCGGCGGCGAGCACGGCACTGCCGCAGCCGCCGAAGACCAGCCAGAATGTCCCGAGAAACTCAGCGGAGCTGCGCCTTATCATACTCATGCCAACCTCCCACTGCTGTCAGGGTTGCCGAAGGCCGGCGGACGCCGGTACGGCAACGAGCATAAATCCACCCCTATAGGGCGGAGTTCGCGCGTTCGGACAGGGGGATGGGCCAGAAGAACAGGGCAGGTGGAGGAACGGGATCGTGCCGGTGCCGGGTCAGGCTTTGCCCCCGCTCCGGCCCTGCTTCTCGGCGAGTTGCGCCATGGCCCCGGTTCCGGCGGCGATGCGTTCGCCGTAGCGGGCGGGCATGGCGGGAGAGGTCCAGTCACCGGCCTGTTGGATGGCGGGCAGCCCGAAGCCGGCGGCCAGCAGGTCCTGGGCGCCGCCGACCCGCAGGCTGTGGCCCGATACCGCTCCCTCGCCCGGTACGCCGCTGCCCTCCAGTCCGACGGCTTTGGCGCGTGCCTTGAAGATCTCGCCCACCCGCTTGCCAGGGTCCGGCCCCGCCACCGCCAGCGGGCCCAGCACCGCACCTGTCCTGCGGGCCAGCCGGTCGGTGCCGATCTGCAGCCACAGCACCTCGCGACAAGCCTCCAGCCGCGCCTGCCGCCGCAGCAACCGGTCGTGCCGGGCCGTATTTTCGAAGCGATTGCTTGAACCTTGGCTTGGAGCACAGCGGCGCATCAGCCGCTCCCCCTCAGCCAGGGCTTCATCGAGCAGGAGGGCGCGCAGCCGCAGCCACCGTTGCAGCCGGACCATGCTGTCTGGCCCCAGCCAGCACCAGCGGCCCTGCCCGGCCTGATCGGTCTTGGAGCGGGCGACGAACAGCCGGCCGCTGCCGTCCCGCTCCGTCTGTATGTCGGCGATGGTCAGCCGTACCAGTTCTGCCCGGCGGCGCAGGGTGTCGTAGCCGACGGCGATCAGCGCCGCATCGCGCACCGCCGCCGGTTCGTCCGCTCTGTCCCCAGAGCCGTCGGCGATGCGATCGAGGGCGGTCAGCATCTCCTGCACGTCGTCGCGGCGCAGCCCGACCGCCTGCGCCGGCCGGCGGCCGAGACGGACGGCCAACCCCTTCATCTCCAGACGCACCAGACGATCCCGGCACGGGTCGGGCTGGCCTGCGGCCTCATGCAGGGCGGCGATGGTCGATTTGCGCCGCGCCACGGTCCCATAGGCGGCCGGCTGGCCATCCCGCCCGCCATCGTTGGCGAGTACAGTCAGATAGGCGATCACCGTCTCCGGTCCTGCCGGCACCGCCACCCGGCCTTGGTTGGCGCACCAGCGGATGTAGTGGCGGGCATCGGCCCACAGAGCACGTGTGGTGTTGGCCGGTGCATTGCGCTGAAGCGCCCGCCACCAGGGCACCAGCCGCCGTGCCACCGCAAGAGCAATCGGGGGATGGGGCAAGAAGGTGGCGTCGAGCGCGTCGGCATCCCTGGTGGCGGGAAGGATGGGCAGATGTGGTGGAGCGGTCATCCGATAAGCCGTAGGGGCTGGGGAGAAGGGCGCCGCGCCAGGATATGATGGCCTGCCTTTCTGGCGATAGCGGAAATTATCACCAGAAATGCAACGGTGAGATCGAGTAAACTGGACAGGTTCATGAAATATGGATAGGTATATAAACTAACTAGTTGATATATAATAGATGATTAGATCCCTTTCCGATCCACACTCCCTCCTCCCCCCTCTGGAGCGGGCCTCCATCGCGGTCGGCCGATTGGCGCAGGCGATGGCTGGAACGCCGGTGCTCGCGGCTTGGCTGCACCGGTCGCGGGCCGAGGCTGCGGCATCGATCGCCGACGCCCAGGGACGCCGTGTCGATCCCAACCGTCTGCGCACCCTGCTGGCCCGCGTGCCGGCACGGGCGTCGCGTGATTGGGGAGCGACCATGCTGGCGCTCGACCTGATGCGGCAGATGCTTGCCGATGACGCCGATGACGGTGGCGCGGCTGGCGACGCCCCTCCCCTTGTTCCGACCGGGGCTGACGATGCAATGGCGCGGATGGAAGCGGCGCTGGAGCCGACGAAGGGAGCGGTGCTGATCGCCTGCGGGCTTGGTTTCCTTGCGCATCTGGAAGCCGGCGGCGACCGTGGCGGCGCCTGTCTGGCGGTGTCCCGTTTTCTTGCCGTTCGGGGGATGACGCCGCTGCCGGTGCCCTGCCTGAACGGGGTCGAGGCGATCCGCCGTGCCGACCCGAGTGGAACCCGGCCGGGCGGGGGCTGGCCAAGCGGGAACTGGCCAAGTGGGAACTGGCTGGTGACTTTTCTCGACGGTATGGCGCGGCAGGCGGAGGAAGGGGAGGAAAGCCTGATCGCCCTGTTGCACCGCTGGCGCGGCTGGCGCCGGCGGGTTGGCGACCGGCGCAGCGATGCGCGCATCCGCCGTGCCGTCGATGCGGTGGCGGCGGAAGGCGTGATGAGCCCGGCCCGGCTGGCCGCCCGGCTGCGCTGCGCCACCAGTGCGGCCACCGACCTGCTGGAGGAATTGCAGCGGCTGGAGATCGCCGTGGAGATCACGCGCAGGCGCACCCACCGCGTCTTCGTAGCCGAGGATCTGGCATCGATGCTGGGGGAGGTGGCGCCACGATCTGCGGCCGCGGAGACCGTCGGAGCCATTCCCGCGGCCCCGCTCGCCATGCTGCCGGAACCCGACCGCTGGGTGGAGCCGGCCGAGGGGGTGGATGATGCGCTCGCCAACCTGGAGCGTATCCTGAAACGGCAGGACCCGCTGCTGGCCCGTTATGGCCGAACCGGTGGCTGAGAAAGCCTGCCCTCAGGTCCTGAGCGCCACCACCTGACGCAGGGCCTTCTCTGCGGCGGCGAACACGCCGTCCCAGTCCCCGGGCGTGGTCTGGCGGAACAGACGCATCGACGGGTACCAGGGGGTGGTGTCGCCCTTGTCGCAATAGACCCAGTAGGGCATGAACTGCAGCAGGTTCCACACCGGGCGGCCCAGCGAGCCGGCCAGATGCGCCACCGAACTGTCGGTCATGATCACCAGATCGAGCCGTTCCAGCACCGCCGCGGTATCGGCGAAGTCGTTGAAATGCGGTCCCAGCGGCGTGATCAGGGTGGAGGTGCCGAGCGTCTCCAGTTCCGCCTCCGGCGGCCCCTTCTGGATGCTGTAGAGCCGTACCTTCGGCACGTCGAGGAAGCGCAGGAAGCGGCTGAGCGTGGTGGCGCGCCGCGCGTTGTCCTTGAAGGTGACGCGACCGGACCAGATGATGCCGACCTTGATCGTGCCGTCCGGGCCGGGAATCAGCCGGGCGGCCTTCTCGCGCGCTTCGGCCGGAACGCTCGGGCGGAATGGCGGCGGCACCGTCTCGATGGTCGTGCCCAGCCGGTGTGGCAGGCTCATCAGCGGGCAATGGACGTCGTAGGCCGGATAGGCGGTGCCGGCGCGCACGAAACCGTCGAGGCCCTCCAGCCCGGACAGCAGGCGCTGAAGCTCCGGATGGCATTCCAGCAGGACCCGTCCGCCGCGCGCCTTGACCAGCGGCACATAGCGCGCGGTCAGCAGCACATCGCCGAAGCCCTGTTCGGTGGTCAGCAGGATGGTCTTGCCGTTCAGCGGCCCGCCGTCCCACATCGGCCCTTCGGCGATGCGATTCTGATAGCTGGGCAGTGACAGGCGGGAGTCGTAGTCGCGGAAGCCCTCGGCATAGCGCCCGACCTGGAGCAGGGTCAGGGCGCGGTCCCACAGCAGGCCCGCGTCGCCGGGCCGGGCACGCAGGGCGACGTCCAGGATCTCCAGCGCGCGGTCGAACCGGCAGCCGTGCCGCAGAGCCACCACCAGGTTGGACAGCAGGTTGGCGTTGCCGCCCGACAGCACCACCGCATGCTCCTGCGCGGCGATGGCCTCGTCATAGCGCTCCACGTCGCCCAGGACGTTGCCGAGATTGGTCCAGGCGCCGACATGACGCAGGTCGATCTCCAGTGCGCGCCGCTGGCAGGCGATCGCCGCCTCCGGCTTGCCGGCCTGCCGCAGCAGGGCGCCGAGCGCGCTCCATACATTGGGGTCGTTGGGCTGCTGTTTCAGCATCCCTTCCAGCATGTCGATGCTGAGGCCGTGCGAGCCGGACTGGGCGGGTGCCGGAGCGGGGGGTGAAACCGAGGGCGGGATTGGGGCCGGAAGCGGGATTGGGGCGGGCGACACCGGACGGGGCGAGGCCTGAAGGGGCGAGGCTGCCTGGGAGGACGGCGCCGGGGCGGCCTGTGTGATGTTTGCCTTCATCTCTCGTCGTCGCTGGTGGTCTGCAGTCGGTTTGGAGCAGGAGCAGAGCGCGGGTAGGGCATAGACGGCTCCTTAAGGAGAGTCAAACCGTCCCTTTGGCCGTCCTTGTGTGCTTCTTGGGGCTGGCTCAGCGCCGCCGCAGGTCCTGTAGGTCGATCTCGTCGATCCGGAAGCCGGCCTGCCGGAGGGCCTTCAGCACGATCACCTTCTGGGCGGTGCCTTCGCGTGCGGCGGCCTGCCGCAGTTCCTCCACCAGATAGTCCGGCAGCATCGCCTGCCATGGCCGGGTCGGTGCCGGACGGACGATGGTTGGCGCCGGTGTCGGTATCGGCTGGGGCTGGGGAGTGGGGGCCTGCGGATGGGAGTGGGCGAGCGCCGCGGAGTGCTCCGTCTCGGTCGGCAGGAAGCCCTTGCTCAACCCATATTGGCGGATCGGGTCGACGTCGTCCGCCCCCAGCCCGCCGATCCCGATCCCGCCCAGCGGAGGGCGGGCCGGCTTGGCGGCAGGCTTCAAGGGGGGCTTGGCGGGGCTGTCGGTCGACATGGGCACTCCGGTCAGGGCGATGCCGGCATGGGCCGGCTGGATAAGCCATGAAGCATTATCATGACTTGCTGTCCTGTCTTCACGGCATGTGTCGGGTGCGAGGGGCATCTTGGCGGAAAGCCTGCCGGCGTGGCACCGGAAGCACAGGGGGCGGCGGAAGGGGGCCTCACCATGAAAAGACATGAAGACAGATCATGAAATCATATGCTGATGCTGCCGGCGGCGTAGGGTGTCCTGGCTTCCGGTTGGACTGTGTGTTCTGGCAGCGGGGAAGGAGTTTACCGCTCCCTCATCGGGGCCTCCGTTGTGAGGGGGGCTGCGCTGCTTCAGGTCTCGCCAATGGGATCGGCGGACCGGATCGAGGCCCCTGCCGGCTTGGTGGGGGGAGAGTAAAATCATGATATCGTGGCATGATAAATTGTCGGGAAGCATCGGCTGATGGTGCGGTCTTGCGCTTCCGGTTCTCCTCTCAGCTGCTTTCCGAGGATTCCCGGTCCATGAAAACATAATGCCAATAAATCATGACATGAAATATTGAATTGTCACCCACGCTTCGGTGCGGCCGGTGTCTGCTCACGGCACCCCTTGCCGGGATCGGTTCTGATGCTCCGCCCCCAGATGCGCAGCCTGCCGCACTCCGTAGGCTGCGCATTCGCAGGGCTATAAAATCATTTCATGAAGACATGCCACCATGCCATGTGCCCGTCTCATGGCATGGCATGGCATGGCATGGCATGGCATGGCGCAGTCGCAAAGCCTTCCGGGTGTCCTACGGAAGGCTCCTCTCCTCATCCCCGCGGGATCAGCGGGTTGGCCGGGGAGCTTTCCAGAAAGGCGACGAACTCGTCGGTCAGGGCGCGGACGTTCAGGTCGGCGTTGCTGTCGGGATTGACCTCGCCCGGGCCGTGGCCGGTGTAGGTCATCTCCTTCAGCAGGGATCGCTCGATCAGTTCGGTGCGGAAGGCCGGGACGCCATGTTCGTCCAGCAGGCCGCGGGCATGGCGGTCCACGCGGGATTCGATGGCGGCCTGGGTGCGGACGATCACCACGCTGGAGGCCGGGGTGTGCTTCAGCACGCCGACGGAATCCGCCACCACCTTGAAGGTGCGCACCGTCTCCTTCACGTCCATGAAGGACTGCTGGGTCGGGATCAGCACCCCGTCGCTGACCGAGAAGGCGTAGAGCATGGTCAAATTGCCGAAGCCGGCAAGGTCGATCAGCGTGTAGTCGAAGCTCGGCGCATTCTCCTGAACCGTCTGGCGGACGTTCGATTCCGTGATCTCGTCCAGCACCCGCACGCCGGCATCGTTGCGCCGCCGCGCCCACTCGGCCAGATGCCGGTTGGGATCGCAGTCGAGCAGAAGCACGCTCGCCTCGCGCCGGCGCAGTTCGGAGGTGAGCGCCATGACCAGACTGGTCTTGCCGACGCCGCCCTTGGTGGAGGCGAAACTGATGATCCGAGCCATGCGGTGGTTCCCGGTAGCAAAGGATGGAGAGCGGGCTGACCCGAGCGGGAGCTTCGCGGATTTACACGCAAGATCAGGAAAGATGGAAGTGGTTTCACGTCATGAAGAAGAAGCATGAAATCATGATATATAAATGCGCCGAGGTCGCCGGAGCTGAAGCCCGGCCCGAAACCTGGGGCAAAGCCCAGGCCGAAGCCGGAGTTGAGGAGTGGGGCGGATGGCGGTGATCGACGGCTCCGGCGCTTGTCAGCCCCTGCATCGCCATGGCATAGGCACCGGACCGGGCTGCTCTCCGACCTGATTGCTGCAAGCGCCACGGTGGCCGAAGCCGGCCGGATTCCTGATCGCCCGTCCCAGCCATTCCGTTCAGGACCCGCCGCATGACAGTTCCCAGCCTCCTTCAGGCCCGTGCTGATGCCGAAGCGGGACGTCCCTGGCATGCCATGGAAGGAGCGCTGCGTATCCTGCGGCGGGACCCGGCGAATGCCGATGCGCGCGCCTTGTCGGCGGCGGTGCTGACCGGCATCTTCGTGACGGGAAGCAAAGCCTACGGGGCCGGCCGGTTCCTGGAAGCGCTCTGGTGCTTTGTTCTTCTGGCGGAATACGGCGCGCCGCGCGAAGTGTTCCGCACCAACTGCCACATCCTGGTTTCCATGATCCTCCAGCGCGCGGTGGAGGATGCGAATGGCGGCCGCACCGGCGACGCCAGACAAGCCTGCCGCATGATGCTGGTCCTCGATCCGGCACTTCCCCAGGTGCTTCTTCTCGCCGGACAGATCGAATGCAGTGCCGGTGGCGACGGGGCGGCGGCGGCCATGTTGATTGCCCGCGGCCTGCTGCTCGCTCCGGGAACGGCAAGGGCCGACCTGTTGCGCGGCACCGCTTTGCAGGCGGGCATCCGCGCGCTTGCCGAGCGGCTCGCTCGGGACCAGCCGGCCGGTCTTCTTCTCGGCGTGCTCGACTGGCTGTGCCCGTCCGGTCGGGCGGAGGCTCTGGCCCATTGCCGCAGGCTGGCGCTTCGGGCGGAAAATTCGCAGGGCGACCGCCGGTCGGACGCGCGTCGGCAGGCGGCCTCGGCCGCGATGCATTGGCTGGGAACGCTGCTGCAGGAGGAGCATCTCTACCGCGAGGCCCTGGAGGCCCACAGCCGGGGGTTCGAGCTGTGGAACAGCCTTGCCGGTCTGGAGCACAAGGCGCAGGCACAGCAGCATCTCGCGATCGAGCCGCTTCTGGAGAGCCTGAGGGGCTTCGGCTACGCTTATGTCTACGACATGAACGCCCATGCCGGGGCGCATGCCGCGTTCGACAGCCTGTCGGCGACGATGGAGCGCCTGCTGGAGGCGCCCGGCATCGACCATTGGACGCGCACCCAGCGGTGGACCACCCTGCTCGGCCTGCGCGCCCTCGTCCGCTATACGGAGGTCCTCGGCCGCAGCCCCCTGTCGCCCCCTCCCGACAACCCCTTCGCCGAAACGGCGCCGGTCGTTCCGGCAATACCGGCGGCGCGGCGGATCTTCGACTGCTGCACCTACTTCAAAGAGGCCGAGATCCTGGAGATCCGCCTTGCCGAATTGCATGACGTGGTTGATGGCTTCGTGGTGGTGGAGGCGACCCGCACCCATTCCGGCGAGCCGAAGGCGCTGACCTTCGGCGAGCATCGCGAGCGGTTCCGGCCCTATATGGACAAGATCCGCTACGTCGTGGTGGATGAACTCGTCGGCACCTTCTCCTGGCAGCGGGAGGCCTACCAGCGCGACGCCATCCTGCGCGGGCTGGATGGCTGCCGCGACGATGACATGGTCATCGTCTCCGACGTCGACGAGATCCTGCGGCGCGAGGTCGTGGAGCGGTTGCGCGGCGGCGGCCCGGCTTTCGACACCGTCTTCACCGCCGAACTCGACCTGTTCTTCTATCGCCTGAACTGCCGTTTCGCCCGCGACTGGCGTGCGGCCGGGGCCGCTCCCTTCCGCGTCATCCGCCAGACCGGGCCCAATGCCGTGCGCTATCTCGCCAAGCAGGGCATCGGCCACGTCATCCGCGACGCCGGCTGGCATTTCAGCTGGATGGGCGGCCTGGAGCGTTTCTCGGCCAAGCTCAACGCCTACGCCCACCAGGAACAAGTCCGGTCTTTCGACGAGCGGAAGATGGCCGATGTCGCCGGTTTCCTGAGCAGCGGCAGCGCCATCCCCGAAGGCGCGCCCGGCGCCGGCGAGGATTACGAGATCGTCCCGGTCGACCGCCATCCCCGCCTGGTGCGCGACAGGCTCGACCAGTTCCGGACCATGGGCTGGATCCGGTGAAGGAATTCGGAGGCGGCGGCGGACCTCACCCCTGCTTCACGTCCGCCGTGGTCCCGGCCCGGCGCTTCAGCCGGTGCACCGCGTGCTGGCCGCCGCCGGTGGCGCGGACCGAATAGAAATAGGCGCTCTCGTCGGTCCAGTAACGGCCCTCGGCGTCGACCATCACCGTGCTGCTGTGGATGTCCGCCGGATAGATCGTCAGGCGTGGTGCCGTCTCCGCCGTGAAGCCGGCCAGATGCACGGCGGCAAGCGCCGCCTGGTCGAGGAACCAGACGGGCAGGCCGCGGTCCAGGAAATGACGGATATAGCGCCGGGTCAGGTCGAGGAAGCGCAGCGCCCCCGTGGTCGGCCGGATGTGCAGCACGTCGGCGTAGAGCAGGCTCCAGATGTCCAGGCGCTTCAGAGCATGGCTCATCATGCCGAGGTCGGACCGGGCGGAGGTCGCCAGCAGCGGGTTCAGGTCGCGGATCGCCAGCAAGTCGACGTCCAGCATCAGCACCGGCCGCTGCCAGCGGATCAGCAGGTCGGGCAGCACCAGGAAGCGGCTGCACGCATAATAGGTCTTGGCATTGTCGCCCAGCGGCGACAGGTCGATGGTCTCGCGCAGGATGATGAAGCGGTCGGCGCCATGGGCTGCGGCCAGGGCCGCCACCATCGCTTCCGCCTCCGCGTCGGGATTGACCAGATGCAGGGCGATGGCGCAGTCCAGCCCGCTGTCCTCGGCGATGGAGCGCACCATGGTCGGCAGGAACTTCCGCGCATAGACCGCGTCGCAGCAGGCATAGACCACCAGCGGCCGTGCGGCGGCTCCGGCGCCCTCCTGGATGGTGGCGCGGATGCCGGCAGGATGCTGCGCTTCGCGCAGGGACTGCAAAAAGGCAGGGTCGGTGCGGGTGACGGCGTCGCGTCCGCCATGGCGTTCCGCCGCTTGGGCGAACAGGGCGTCGGCCTCCTCCAACCGGTGTTGCTCGGCGCACAGGCAGGCCAGCCGGCTCAGCGTGAAGGACACCTCCGGATAGAGATCCAGCGCCCTGCGATAGGCCCGCTCCGCCCGCAACGCCTGCCCGTCGCGGCGTAGCGCGTTGCCCAGCGCCACCAGCCCGACGCAGTCCTCGCGCCCCTTGAAACGGGCGACGTCGCCGGCCTCGCCCAGATGGGTCAGCAACTGCCACAGGTTGGACCGGCGGGTCGGATCAGAGGGCGTCAGTCTCCAGGCGGCGAGCGCATGGTCGGCCGCCTTCGCCATGTCCTGACCGACCATGATCCTGGCGAGCGCGTCATGCGCTGCCGGCGCCTGCCGGCCGGTGGGGGCCAGCTCCAGCAACTGGAGGCAGAGTGTCCTGGTGGTCTCGCGATTCCCCGCCCGTTCGGCGTCGAGTGCGGCCTGAAGGGTGGCGTCGGGTGTGGGGCGTGGCATGGCGCGGACCGGTCGGCGGAAGGGGGCGGCGCTTCATCCCATGGCATCCCCGCCGCTGGCAAGCGGAGCCTTCCGCCCCTCCTGCCGGCCTTCCCGAGTCGGGATCATTGCCTGCGCGCATCCCCGCTTTTGGACGGGGGCGGCGTCCGGAAAAAGCGTGCAGGCACCGGCTTGCGGAAAATGCATGGCCGGCGAAGCGGAAACCTGGCCGTTTTGCAAGAACGCGCTTGAACAAACGGGTAAATATCATCAACTGTTGCTATGGACCCGGGAAAGGGTTCCAGCCGAAACTGTGCCGCGCCGGTCCGTCCGGCGCGGCACTTTTATAATCAGCCATCCAGTCGCATCGTACGCAAATCACCGTACGCCAATCCTGGACGGTCGCCAGTTCGGGAGCCCAATACGCCGTGAGCATCGTCGACGGCCTCAAGATCGCGTTCGATGTCCATCTCTCCGGCGACCTGGAACGGGCGGAGGAGTTCTACCGCGCCATCCTGCGCGTCAGTCCTACGGATCCGATGGCAGTGACCCTGCTGGCGCTGATCCGGTCGCAACGGACGGCGATCCGCCAGAGCAAGCACAAGACGCTGTTGCTGTTGCGCGGTCGGGGCTTTCGGCCCGCCACGGTGATCGATGTCGGCGCCCAGACCGGCACCCCGCCGCTTTACGAGGCTTTTCCTGAAGCCCACCATGTGCTGATCGAGCCGGTGGCCGAGAATGAACCGGCCTTGCAGGCCCTGTGCGGGCAACTGCGCAGTGCCGAATACCGCATCGCCGCCGTCGCCCGCCGGGATGGCACGGTTCCGCTGGCGGTGTCCGAGGACCGGCTCTATTCCTCCGTCATTCTGGAGGGGGCGGAGCCGGACAGCACCCTGCCCGCCCTGCGCACGGTCCCCGCCATCTCGCTGGACGGCCTGTGTGCCGAGCGCGGCTACGCCCGGCCGATGCTGGTGAAGATCGACGTCGACGGTCTGGAACTGGAGGTTCTGGCTGGGGCCACCACCCTGATGCAGCCGGACGCCGTCTTCGTGATCGAGGCGACCGTCGCCGGCGCGGATGCCCGCCTGCCCCGCATCATCGCCGCCATGGCACCCTACGGCTTCCAGGTCTGGGACATCGTCGATCCGCTTTACCGTCCCGATGACGAGCGGATGTGGCAGGTCGATCTGGTGATGGTCCACCGTGACGGCCCCTACGCGGCTCTTTGACCCTTATCCGGATGCGCGCTCGCGCAGGGCGCGCTCCAGCCGGTCCATGGCATTGTCCCAGGATCCTGGCCGGTCCTGTCGGAACAGGCGCATTGTCGGATACCAGGGGCTGTCGTCGCGGTCGAGCATCCAGCGCCAGTCCGGTGCGAAGGGGACCAGCACCCAGACGGGGACGCCCAGCGCGCCTGCGAGATGGGCGACGGAGGTGTCGACGCAGACGACGAGGTCGAGGCCGGCCATGATGGCGGCGGTGTCGGCGAAGTCCCTGATGTCGGGCGACAGGTTCAGCAGGGGGAAGCCGCCGGGCGGGTTTGCCGCCTGTTCCTCGGTCGGTCCCTTCTGGATGGAGACGAGGCTGACGCCGGGGATGGCGGCCAGCCGGGCGAAGGGGGCAAGGCCGATGGAGCGGTTCCTGTCGTTGCCGTGGGTCGGCGACCCGGCCCAGACGATACCGACCTTCAGGCCGACCTTCAGGCCGCCCCCATCCCTTGCCAGCCCCGCCAGCCGCTCGCCCCAGCGCGCCGCCAGATCGGGTTCCGCCGACAGGTAGGGAACGCGGGACGGTACGGTTTCCAGCCGGGTGCCGAACAGGGCCGGCAGGCTCAGCACCGGGATCTGCACGTCGAAGTCGGGCAGCGGCCCGCCGGTTTCCACCGCGATGGTGCCGGGCAGGCGGCGCAGCACCGGCAGCAATGCCGTCTGGCATTCCAGATAGACCGGCTGTCCGCCGGTTGCCTGGGCGAGCAGCGGCAGGTAGCGCACGAATTGCAGCACGTCGCCGAAGCCCTGCTCCCAATAGACCAGCAGCCGACGGCCGTTCAGCGGCGACCCGTCCCAGCGCGGCTGGACGAAGCTGCGCTGTGGCGAGGGCAGGCGGCCGTGCTTCCAGCGCCATTCATAGCCGCGCCAGCCCCGGACGAAATCGCCCAGCAGCAGCCTGACCAGGCTTTCGTTCCAATGGGCGCCGGCGAAGTCCGGGTCCAGCCGGGTGGCCCGCCGGAAGGCCAGCAGCGCCTCCCAGAAGGCGCCCTTGTCCTTCACCGTGGAGCCCAGGTTGCTGTAGGCCCCGGCATAGTGAGGGTTCAGCGCGATGGCGCGGCGGAAGCGCACCGCCGCCTCGTCCAGCCGGTGGGCCATGCGCAGCATGGCGCCGTGGTTGTTGGCGATCTCGGCATCGCCGGGCGCCAGGGCCGCCGCGCGGGCGAAGGCGTCGCACGCCTCCTCGGGCCGTTTCAGCCGTTCCAGCTGGATCCCCATCTCATTGAGGGCGGCAGGCTGGTCGGGCTTCAGCCGGACCGAAGCGCGGTAGGCCCGCACCGCCTCCTCCATCCGGCCAAGCCGGGTCAGCAGCGCACCCATGTTGTTCCAGCCATTCAGCGAGTCCGGCGACAGGCTCAGGGCACGGCGGAACAGCGCCACCGCTTCCGCGTCGTGGCCGGCATCGGCGCGCAGCAGACCCAGATTGTTGGCGGCGGGGGCGAACTGTGGATCGGCGGCGATGATCTCGCCATACAGCCGGGCGGCCTCCCCGGCCTTGCCGCTCTGCTGGAACCCGAGAGCCGTGGCGAAGGCTTGCTGGATGTTCATGAAGGACCGCATCGCGCCGGTTGAGGAACTGGTTTCGGACAGCATCGGGAAACGGTGCGATCAGTAGCAGAGATGGCCGGTGCTGCATAGAACCGGCGCCGGCCGGACGGCGGTGTGGCGGCAGGTGGAGCCACCCAATGGAGCTGCTTCACCGCTTGCATCACCGCCGTTCACCGCCCATCAATGGCGCTCGTCGAACGGGGAATGTGGCGCGCGGCATGGCACGGCTTCTGCTGATCAATTACGAATTTCCGCCGTTGGGCGGCGGGGCGGCCAACGCCACCGACAACACCGCCCGCGAACTGGCGGCATTGGGCGAGGACGTGCTGGTGCTGACCTCCGCCTTCGGCGATCTGCCGCGATCGGAGCGCCGGGCCGACGGGGTTGAGATCCGCCGCATCCCGACCCTGCGCCGTCGCCGCGACCGCAGTTCCGTGGCGGAGATGCTGGCCTTCCTCGCCAGTTCGCTGGTGATGGCACCCTGGATTGCCGCCCGCTGGCGTCCGGATGCCACCATCGCCTATTTCGGCCTGCCCTGCGGCCCTGCGGCCTGGATGGTGAAGGCGCTGTCCGGCGTACCCTATGCGGTCAGCCTGCGCGGCGGCGACGTGCCGGGTTTCCAGTATGACGGCATCTCGCTCTACCACCGGCTGGCCGGGCCGGTGATCGGCTGGCTGTGGCGCCGGTCCTCGGCCGTCGTCGCCAACAGTGAAGGGTTGGCCGACCTCGCCCGCCGCTTCGCCCCGGACCAGGCGATCGCCATCATCCCCAACGGCGTCGATGCCGCCCGCTTCTCGCCCGCCGACACCAGGAATGACGGCGACCGCCTGTCGCTTCTGTTCGTCGGCCGGGTGGTGCGGCAGAAGGGGCTGGACGTGCTGTTCGAGGCGCTCGCCTCCCTGCCCTCCGCGACGCGCGACCGCATCAGCCTGACCATCGTCGGCGACGGCCCCGCCCGGCCGGAGCTGGAGGCGCAGGCCGTCCGGCTCGGGCTGTCAAGGCAGGTGATGTTCCGCGGCTGGCTCGGTCGGGATGAACTCCCGGCCGCCTACCGCGCTGCCGACGCTTTCGTCTTCCCCTCGCGCGACGAGGGCATGCCCAACGTGGTGCTGGAGGCTATGGCAGCCGGCCTGCCCGTGGTGGCGACGCGCATCGCCGGCAACCGCGATCTGGTGGTGGAGGAGGAGACCGGCTTGATGCTGGATGCCGACGACACTCCGGCGCTTGCCGCCGCACTCGCCCGTCTGGCCGAAGATGCGCCCCTGCGCCGCCGTTTGGGCGAGGGCGGTCGCCGGCGGGTGGTCGAGCATTTCTCCTGGCGTGCCGTCGCAGCCGCCTATCGCGACCTGACGCTTGCCGGCCGCGCCTCGGCAGGGCGGGTCCCGTCGGCGCAGGCGGACTGACGGGCGTCGCCTGGCCCGGAGGATGCAGCAGGGCGGCCGGTGGTCAGGCCGAGCCAAGGCTTCAGCCGGGCCATCTGCGGGAACCTCAGCGAGTGCTCGCTCCAAGCCGTTCGTCGACGAACCCCCGCAGGGCGCCGGCGACGGCCTCGACCACCGGCGCCCAGTCGCCCGGTGTGGTCTGGTGGAACAGGCGCATGGTCGGATACCAGGGGGTGGTCTGGCGCCCGGTCAACCAGCGCCAGCATCCGTCGAAACGCGACAGGACCCACACCGGTTTGCCCAGCGCTCCCGCCAGATGGGCGACCGACGTGTCGACGCAGATGACGAGGTCCAGGGTGGAGATCAGGGCCGCCGTATCGGCGAAATCAGTCACCTCATCCATCAGGTCGACCATCGCCATCCCCCGGGGCGGTGTGCGCGACTGCGTTCCGGCCGCTCCCTTCTGCAGGCTGAAGAAGACCGCGCCGGGTACGGTGGCCAGAGGAGCCAACTGGGACAGGGGCATGCTGCGCCGCTGGTCCGTCGCATTGGCGTGAAGCATATGCGGACGCGGATCGCCGGCCCACACCAGCCCGATCCGCACCCCGCCATGGACCGGAATCCGCCGTCTCCACGTCTCCACGTCCGCCGGATCGGGAGAAAGATAGGGAATCCGCGCCGGGATGCTGTCCAGCGTCGTGCCGAAGAAACCGGGCAGGCTCAGCAGCGGAGTGTGGACGTCGAACTCCGGAACCGGGTCGTTGACGGCGTGCACCGAAGCGATTCCCGGCATGCCTTTCAGCAGCCGCACCAGCCCCGGCTGGGCGACCAGCATCACCCGCCCGGCGCGCTCCGCCCCTGTCCGCTCCGCAAGAAGCGGGACATAGCGTGCGAAATGCAGCGTGTCGCCATGCCCCTGCTCGGCATAGACGAGGATGTTGCGGCCATCCAACGGCTCTCCCTGCCAGCGTGGCTGGGACAGCTTCGGCAACGGAAGCTGTCCGGTCCGCCACCGCCACTCGTAATGCCTCCACCCTTCCTCGAGAGCGCCGGCCTTCAGCAGGGTCAGCGAGAGGTTGAAATGGGCGTCCGCATTCTCCGCGCTGCGGGCCAGAACCTGACGGAAGCACTGCTCCGCCGCCTTCAGCTCGTTGAGGGACAGATGCACGATGCCGAGATTGTTGCCGGCCGCAAGGTTGCCCGGATCGAGACGCAGGGCGCGCCGGCACTCCTTTTCGGCTTCGTGGTAGTCGGCGAACCGCTTGGCCCGGGTGCGGAGCGCATGGCCGAGATTGGCGTAGGCGTCGGGGTGGTCCGGCTTCAGCGCAATGGCCTGACGATAGCGGGTGCGGGCGGCGCCGGCTTCGCCCAGTTCCCACAGCGCATTGGCCATGTTGTTGTGGGGGCTCGGATAATCGGGCCGCAGCAGCATGGCCCGGCGGTAATGCGGCTTGGCCGCCGCATAGCGCTTCTGCATCAGGCAGGCGCTGCCCAGCCCGTTCAGCGCCTCCGGATGATCGGGCTTGAGTGCGATGACGCGCCGGTAGGCATGCTCCGCCGCGCCAAGCTCCTGGCGCTGGATGAACAGGTCGCCCAGTGCCTGGGGGTGGTCGATGGCGAGCGGCTCCACCCGCATGGCGCGGCGCAGGGCCGTTTCCATCCTGCAGGGATCGCCGGACCCGCGGGCGACGCGGCTGAGATGACCGATGGCTTCCGCATGGTCGGGCTGAAGCGACAGCACCCGATGATAGAAGGCCTGCGCCTCGCTGAAGCGCCCGAGGTCGAGCAGGGCATGGGCCAGATTGATCGCGCCTTCGGTCCGTTCCGGTGCCAGGGAAATGGCCCGGCGACCGCTGGCACGGGCCCGATCCGGCCGGCCGAGGAGCTGGAGGGCGCGGGTGAGGTTGATGACGGGTTCGGCGTAGTCCGGGCGCAGCGCGACGGCCCTGCGATACGCGGCGGCGGCGGCGGCCATGCCGCCTTGCGTCCGAAGCCCTTCGCCGACGCTGTTGTGGTACTCGGCACGGTCGCGGGTGATGAGCAAGGCACGGTCGAACAGCGTCAGGGCCCCGGCTTCCCGCCGGGATTGCAGCTCGGTCAGCCCCAGCAGGTGCCAGGCATCGCCATGGGCCGGTTCCAATGCGAGCAGGGCATGATAGATCCCGGCCGCCTCGCTCAGGCGGCCGGCACGGTGGGCGGCGATCGCTCTGTTCAGAAGGATGCCGGCCGGCTCCCTCCGAGTGTGGCCGGTTCCTCTGATCTCGCTGCTCGCGTCCAAGGCGGTGTGTCCCCAATCAACCCGAATGACGCCGATGACGGCGGCCGGCCGTGGCGCGAAGGCTAGCCGGACAGGCTTAACCGTTGGCTAATCAAGACCGGCGGCTGTTCCGATCATGCCAGTCCCTCCAGGAGGCGGCGACCGGCGACCACCGCCTGCAGTTCGGCGGAGATCGCCGCGACGACGCTGGTCCAGTCCCCGGGCGTCGGCTGGCGGAACAGCCTTGCGGTCGGATACCAGGGGCTGTCGGCCCTCCCCTCCATCCAGCGCCAGTCGGGGGCGAATGGCAGCATGATCCAGACCGGCCGGCCCAGGGCGCCTGCAAGATGCGCCGGCGCCGTGCAGGAGGTGATGACGAGGTCGAGTCCGGCCATGATCGCCGCCGTGTCCGCGAAGTCGCGGATCCTGCCGCCCAGATCGGTGACGGTCGGGGCAGGGCATGTCCGGCCAGGTCGCGCCGTCCATCCCCCACCTGCAGCAGGACCATGTGCAGGCCGGGCAGCGCCAGCAGGGGGGCAACGGCCGCGAAGCGCGGAGAGCGGTGGCGATCGCCGCCGAACGCCGGGTTTCCCGCCCACACCAGCCCGACCTTCAGCCCGGCGACGCCCGACAGCTGCGTGCGCCACGCCGCCGCATCCTCCGGCGCCGGATGCAGATAGGGCACCCCACCGGGAATGCTGCCGTGGTCGGTGCCCAGCAGGTGCGGCAGGCTCAGCAGGGGAGCCCATGCGTCGACCCGCGGCATCGGATCTCCGGTCGCCACCATGTGGCGCACCCCGTCGGCGCGTGCCATCAGGCGCTTCAGCGCATGCGAGCAGGTGATGGTCAGCGTCCCGCCGCCGCGCTCCACCAGCTTGGCGTAGCGCACGAACTGGATGGTGTCGCCTTCGCCCTGCTCCGCCACCGCCAGCAGGGAGAGCCCCTTCAGCGTCCCGCCGCGCCAGCGGGGAACCGGCGGGTCGAACACGGGCGCAGGCAGTGGTGCCGCGGCGTAGCGATGCTCGTACCAACTGAAGCCGATCCGCAGGTCGCCGCGGCGCAACAATGCGAAGCCCAGATTCTTCGCCGCCTCATGATGGTTGGGGGCCAGTGCAAGCGCCTGTCGGAAACAGGCTTCCGCCCTGGCGGTCTGGCCGGCATCGAACAGGATCGCACCGAGGTTGCACAGGGCGTTCGCATGCTTGGGCTCCAGGCTCAACGCGCGCTTGAGGGCCATGACGGCGGCGTCTTCGCGATCGGTTCGGCGCAGCTGGCTGGAGAAGTTGGACCAGACCTCCGCATGGCCGGGGTCGACCGCGATCGCCCGTTGGAAGCAGCGCATGGCCAGGGCGCTGTGGCCGAGCTGGCCGGCCAGGGTGCCGATGTTGGCATGAACGGGGCCGTACATCGGGAACCTGCCGGCCGCCCAGGTGAAGGCTGCGATCGCCGCTTCCCGGTCGTTCTGCTGCAATGCGAGCAAACCGGCCTGGAACTCCGGGCTGTGCAGGGGATCGGTCGCGGAGCTGTCGGGGAGGGCGGGCATGGGGGTCCATCGTGGCGCCGCGGCCGGCTGGTGGCTGACCGCCATCCTATCCGCGATCGGCACGTCTGCAAGGCCGTCCCATCCGGAACCGCCCTGCTGTAGAGTGGAGGTTCTCCACCCTGTGCCGCCTTTCCGAACCGCCGAGTTCCCGCGTGACCCCATACGCTCAAGGTCCGGATATTCAGGGCCTGAATGTTCAAGGCCAAAATGTTCAGGCAAGAGCCCAGGCTGCCCTTCGCCATGCGATCGATGCCCATCGCGACGGGCGCCTTGCCGATGCGAAGCGGTGCTACGCCGAATTGCTGTGCATGGCCCCAGCCGATTCCGGACTGGTCCTGCTGATGGCGCTGGTCGAGGTGAAGGAGGGGGGAGCCGCTGGCTGGCTGTCCAGGGTTGCGTCGCTGTCCGCCAGCGATCCCGCCTTCGAACGGCTGCGCGAGGTCATGCTTTCGATCACCGCGCATCGCCTGTCCGTCCAGCTTGAGGAGGGGGCGGTCGATCGGGCCGGCGTCGCACTGGTGCGGCTGGTGGAGGCGCTGCCGCCGCATCGTGCCCTGCTGCGCCTCCTGTCTATGGTCCGTTTCATCCAGGGGGCCGCCGGCGAGGCCGGCGGGCTGCTCGCCCGGGTGTCGCGCCTTGCCGCCGATGAAGCCTCCGGGCGGGGTGCCGCCGCCATGCCGGTGACGGTGCCCGAGGCCGGGCTGGAACGGGCGCTGCACGCGCTTGAACGGCGGCGCAGGGACCATCAAGCGGTGGGCAGCGTGGTGATTCCGGCTCACCGGGTGGAGGGGTGCATCGGGCGTGCCCTGGACAGCGTGGACCGGGCCGTTCGCTATTACCGGCAGGCGGCCGGCGATCCGGACGCGCGCGTCCATATCTGCGTGGTGGACGATGCGTCGCCCGACGGCACCGTGGAGGCGGTCCGTGGGTGGTCACGGGCGCATCCCGAACACAGCCTGTCGCTGATCGCCAACAGCCGCAACGGTGGGGCGGGGCGTTCGCGCAACCTTGGGGCGGCCATGGCGATGGGGCCTTACCTGTGGTTTCTCGATGCCGACGATTGGTTTCTCGACCGCCATCTCTGGGTGACGGCCACGGCGCTCGACCGCCATCCGGAGATCGGCTTCGTGCGCACCGGCATCCGGTTCGACAGGATCGACCGTGACATCACCCCGGTCTGGCGCTCGGCTTCCGAAGCGACCTATCCCTGCAATCTGGCTGTGCGTCGCGTCTGCCACGACCTGGTCGGTGGCTTTCCCGACGAGGAGCCGTTCAATCCGGCCGGTCCTGAGGATGTCTGCTACAGCAGATCGTTGCGGTCGCTGTTCGCCGGTGCGAAGACCGCGGAACCGACGGTCTGCTATACGCTCAGCGATGGGAATGTGTTCGACAGGTTGAGGGCGGACATGCTGAGCGGCAGGCCGCCGGGGCAGGGGGCGCCGCCGGAACCGGTCCATCTGGCGGCGGAGCTTCTGATCCGCCGCCGGCTCTACGCCTTGGAGGCCAAGCGTGGAATGGACTGGGACGGGCCACCCATTCTTCCCGACGGGAGCGGGCGGATGATCGTCCTGTGATGGATTCCTGACGGCTCTGCGCCAATCTGTGCGTCCGTGACGGTCGGCCGGACCGTGCCGCCATCGCGGTGCGCGCGGCGTTGGCGCTTGATCCCCGCAGCGTCGAGGGGTGGAGCGCGCTTGCCATGGCGATCCATGCGGCGCAGGGGCCGGCGGCTTCGGCGGCAGCCTTCCGCCGGGTGGCGCGTCTGCTGCCGGCGGCGGCGTCCGCCCGGACCATCATCGGCGCATGCTGGTGCCATACGATCCCTGAAACGCCGAAGTCCTGCTTTGAACCGACGCTGAACCGGCTGGCGCGGCCACTATCCCGGATAAGTTGTCCGTTTGGGTGGCCCGAGCAATCGGTCGCCACAGCCCGCCTATTGGAATGCGGCATAAGGGAACTCCCGAAAAGCCGTTTGCTCGCTTTCGTGATAATTTTCTATTAACTTCGGCAGTAATACTTCTGTTGTATCATCTTTCTTAAGATGGTCAGAAATCAAAGCGATGAAATTATCATGGAATAATCGCGCAATTCGGAGAGTTTTTATGATTGTAGCGCAATTTTATTTGCAACTTTGGAAATTTATTTCTAATAACGGCGGAGGTTTTTGCCGGATTTCATCGATATATTCTGGCGTCATTTCATTCAATATTATTTACAAGCTTGAAAATTGTTCATCTTTTGTTCAATTTATACATACAACAATATGTCACTCAGAAAAATTGATTAGCTCTCTAAGTTTAATACTGACGTATGCGCGCGGTTCGGCTCCTGCACCCGTCGACTAATGCCGGCTCCGGGAGCGGGCATCGTCTGCCAGACCCCTCCGACCTCGTCCTTCCCGACTCCTTCAAGCTGCCGCGTGTGAGGAAATTATGGCCGGAACCGCCACCGTCACAGGAACCACCACCACGACCTCGTCGCCGAGCACCATCATCGGCAGCACGGGGTCGGACATCGTTACCCTGGGCAACACCGGCAACACCACCACGGTGAGGGCGCTCGAGACGCTCATCGGCAACGGCGGCCTCGACCTCATTACTTTCGGCAGCAGCGGCAACACCACCACGGTAAGTTTTCTGGACACGCTGATCGGTGGTGCCGGCACCGATGTGATCTACGGTTCGACCAACGGGACGACGATGTCGGTCTCGCTGATCGAGACGCTGACCGGAACCACGAAGTCGGCGGTCGAAGACATCATTCTGGTGGGGACCAGCGGCAACACGGTCCGGGTGGACTGGATCGACACGCTTGTCGGCAGCACGGCGAAGGACGTGGTCTATTTCGGCAGCGGCTACATCAGCAGCGCCCCCTACAACGCTTCGACCAACACCACCACCGGCAGCACCATGCTGGTGTCGCTGGTGGAGACGCTCGTCGGCGGTGCCGGAACGGAGGCGGTCTTCCTCGGCTCCCCCAGCAACACGATCTCCGTCCAGGATCTCTCCACGCTGATTGGCAACACAGGCGTGGATGTCGCCCAAATCTCATCGACCGTTGGCACGACGATGCTCGTGTCCCAGATCGAGACGGTGATCGGCAACGTCGGCTTCGACCTGATCTCCGGACAGAGTGCGCCAAGTCCGCTCAACCTGGCCGTCCTGGGGGTGAATGCCATCCTTGGCGGCACCACCAGCAATCAGGATTACGTCAAGCTGCTGGAGACGAACGGCGCCACCGTCATCGTCGGTGCGATCGATACGCTTGTCGGCACGGCCGGTAACGATGTTCTCGATATGAGCAAAGATATCGGAAACATAAAATTCGGCACCACCATATCCAGCACCATGCACGTCACCGGGGTGGAAACCCTGATAGGTGGATCTTCAGCCAACACAATCTACATCGATGATACGGGAGGCACGACTATTACAGTGTCCTTGCTTGACACTGTGTTCGGCACCACCGGTAGCGATGTTATGATCTTTACCGGTACTGTCGGAAACTCTATTCGCATTGATCTCTACGAAACGATCATTGGCAGCACTGCTTCCGATATGATCGTCCAGGTCAAAGGCTACGGCTCGACGGTCATGGTTTCGGGCGTGGAGCGGTTGGCCGGCGGCATCGGCAAGGACGTCTACATCCTCGCCGACGTCGGTGGCGCCACGGTCAGCGCCATGGGCGTGGATACCCTGATCGGGACGTCCGGAAACGACGTCATGGCGGGGGAAAACTTCGGCCACTATGAGCAGGCCGTGGGCAGCCCGGAAAAGCCCGGGGGCTCCAATCTGTTCGGTTTGCCCCTGACGCTGGCGGTCTCGCACGTCGAGACCATTTACGGCGCCCAATATTTACCGTCGCCGGGCTCCACAGCCGATTTTCTTGTGCTGCTCGATCCGGAAGGCTCGACCGTGCAGATCAGCGGCATCGAGACGCTCGTCGGTTCCGCTGGGCAAGACATCGTTACGATGTTTACCAGTTCCCACAGCTACACCACCGGACAAAATATGCTGGTGGCGGCGGTTGAGACGCTGACCGGCTCTGTCGACCGGGATATCATCTACACGGCGGCCGATGGCAGCACCATCCAGGTGAGCGCTATCGAATCCGTCGTCGGCGGCGCCGGTCTGGACCTGATTGTGCTGGGCAGCGCCGGCGCCACGATGCAGGTCAGCGGCCTGGAGACGATCGTCGGCGGCGCCGGAAGGGAGCTGCTGACGGTCAACGGCGGGATCACCGCAGCCATCGGTGCCGTCGAGACGCTGACGGGCAGCGCGGGCGTCGATGTGGTCAGCCTGCTGGGTGGCGGGAACACGACGACGCTGTCGCTGATCGAGACGATCCAGGGACTGGGCAGCGGCACCGACGTCATCATCCTGACGGAAGCCTACAACACGGTGTTCGCCTCGTGGCTGGAGACGCTGTTCGGCGGCACCGGCACGGATGTCGTCACGCTGGGCAGCGGCGGCAACACCATGCTGGCAGCCGGTCTCGAGACGCTGTTCGGCGGCACCGGCACCGATGCGCTCCTTCTCCAGGGGGGGGCGGGCAACACCGTATCGGTTTCCAATCTCGAAACCGTCGTCGGCGGCGGCAGCTCCGACCTGCTGGTGCTCGGCCCCACGGGTGGAACGCTGTCGGTCAGCGCCATCGAGACGGTGGCGGGCTCCGCCGCCATCGATGTGCTGACGCTTGGCGGGACGGCGGGCAACAGCATCGCTGTCAGCGGTGCCGAAACCCTGATCGGCAGCACGGGCCGCGACGTGGTGGTGCTGTCGTTGGGCGGGAACACGGTCCGGGCCGCCGGGCTGGAGACGCTGACGGGTGGTGCCGGCATCGACGTCGTGACGCTGGGCAGTGCCGGCAACACCATGCTGGTCGGTGGTCTGGAAACGCTGGTCGGCGACATCGGCGTCGACCTCGTCACATTGGCCAGCGGCGGCAACACCATCGCCGCGTCCGGGCTGGAAACCCTGGTCGGCGGAGCGGGCGTGGACGTCGTGATGCTGGGCACCACCGGCAACACGATTCTCGCCACGGGCATTGAAACGCTGGCCGGCGCCGCCGGGCGGGATGTGTTCGCCTTCGATTCCACTGTCGTCGGCACCAGCGCGGTCAACGGCTTCAGCAAGGACGACGTCCTCCGCGTCATCGGCGCCACGCTGACCGGTCCGGTCACCACCGGCAACGGAACCTCCGTTGCCGCCGGGTCGATTCAGCTCTCCTCCTCCGGAGGGGCGACGACGCTCTACATCAACACCGGGGGCACCACCGGTGCGGCCACCCGCATCATCACGCTGGACGGACTTTACACGCCGGGCAATTTCTCGATTTCCGGCGACAGCATCACGCTGACCCAAAGCTCCCTGACCGGCCCGTTCCTCGATGCCGCGTCCGATGGAGGCACCGTCGGCGACGGGATCACCAACGTCACGGCGCCGACCTTCACGGGCGCGGCCGAGGCCGACAGCGTCGTTACGCTGTATGAAGGGGGGACGGCGCTTGCCACCGGCACGGCGGCGTCGAACGGCAGCTGGGCGATCTCCAGCACGCTGAGCGAGGGGACGCACACCCTGACCGCGGTCGCCGTGACCACCGCAAGCAACACGGCCACCTCGTCCACGGCATTGACCGTCACCATCGACAGCACGATCGTCGCCCCGACCGGTCTGGCGCTGGCCTCCGGGTCGGACAGCGGATCGAGCAGCAGCGACCGCATCACCAGCATCGTCGCGCCGACGGTGACCGGGACGGCGGAGGCGAACAGCGTCGTCACGCTGTATGACGGGACGGCGGTTGCCGGCATCGGCACGGCGAACGGCAGCGGCGTCTGGTCGATCACCAGTTCCACACTGAGCAGCGGCGCCCACACGCTCACCGCCCGGGCGGTGGATGTGGCCGGCAACAGCTCCACGGCGTCCAGCGGACTGACGGTCACCATCGACAGCACGACCGCGGCGCCGACCGCTCTTGCACTGGCCGCGGGGTCGGACAGCGGGTCGAGCGGCAGCGACCGCATCACCAACGTGGTTGCCCCGACCATCAGCGGGACAGCGGAGGCCAGCAGCGTCATCACGCTCTATGACGGGACTGCCGTTGCGGGCACCGGCACGGCCGACGGCAGCGGCGTGTGGTCGATCACCAGCGCCACGCTCGGCAGCGGCGGGCATACGCTGACCGCGACCGCGGTGGATCTGGCGGGGAACACATCCACGGCGTCCACCGGCCTGACCGTCACCATCGACACAATCGTACCGGGTATTCCGACCGGTCTTGCGCTGGCGGCCGGTTCGGACAGCGGGTCGAGCAACAGCGACCGCCTGACCAACGTGGTGGCGCCTACGGTGACCGGGACGGCGGAGGCCAGCAGCGTCGTCACGCTGTATGACGGGACTGCCGTCGCCGGCACCGGCACGGCCGACGGCAGCGGCGTGTGGTCGATCACCAGTTCTACGCTGAGCAGCGGCGCCCACACGTTGACCGCCCGGGCGGTGGATGCGGCAGGGAACACCTCCACCGCCTCCAGCGGCCTGACGGTCACCATCGACAGCACAACCGCGGTCCCGACCGGTCTTGCGCTGGCCTCCGGTTCGGACAGCGGATCGAGCGGCACGGACCGCATCACCAACGTCGCCGCGCCGACGGTGACCGGGACGGCGGAGGCGAACAGCGTCGTCACGCTGTATGACGGGACTGCGGTCGCCGGCACCGGCACTGCCGACGGCAGCGGCGTGTGGTCGATCACCAGCGCCACGCTCGGCAGCGGCGGGCATACGCTGACCGCGATCGCGGTGGATGTGGCGGGGAACACCTCCACCGCCTCCAGCGGCCTGACGGTCACCATCGACAGCACGACCGCCGCGCCGACCGGTCTTGCGCTGGCGGCCGGCTCGGACAGCGGGTCGAGCAGCAGCGACGGCGTCACCAACGCCATCACTCCGACCATCACCGGCACGGCGGAGGCGAACAGCGTCGTCACGCTCTATGACGGGACTGCGGTCGCCGGCACCGGCACTGCCGACGGCAGCGGCGTGTGGTCGATCACCAGCGCCACGCTCGGCAGCGGCGGGCATACGCTGACCGCGACCGCGGTGGATCTGGCGGGGAACACATCCACGGCGTCCACCGGCCTGACCGTCACCATCGACACAATCGTACCGGGTATTCCGACCGGTCTTGCGCTGGCGGCCGGTTCGGACAGCGGGTCGAGCAACAGCGACCGCCTGACCAACGTGGTGGCGCCTACGGTGACCGGGACGGCGGAGGCCAGCAGCGTCGTCACGCTGTATGACGGGACTGCCGTCGCCGGCACCGGCACGGCGAACGGCAGCGGTGTCTGGTCGATCACCAGTTCTACGCTGAGCAGCGGCGCCCACACGTTGACCGCCCGGGCGGTGGATGCGGCAGGGAACACCTCCACCGCCTCCAGCGGCCTGACGGTCACCATCGACAGCACAACCGCGGTCCCGACCGGTCTTGCGCTGGCCTCCGGTTCGGACAGCGGATCGAGCGGCACGGACCGCATCACCAACGTCGCCGCGCCGACGGTGACCGGGACGGCGGAGGCGAACAGCGTCGTCACGCTGTATGACGGGACTGCGGTCGCCGGCACCGGCACTGCCGACGGCAGCGGCGTGTGGTCGATCACCAGCGCCACGCTCGGCAGCGGCGGGCATACGCTGACCGCGATCGCGGTGGATGTGGCGGGGAACACCTCCACCGCCTCCAGCGGCCTGACGGTCACCATCGACAGCACGACCGCCGCGCCGACCGGTCTTGCGCTGGCGGCCGGCTCGGACAGCGGGTCGAGCAGCAGCGACGGCGTCACCAACGCCATCACTCCGACCATCACCGGCACGGCGGAGGCGAACAGTGTCGTCACCCTCTATGACGGGACGGCGGTCGCCGGCACCGGCACGGCGAACGGCAGCGGCGTCTGGTCGATCACCAGCGCATCCCTGAGCAACGGCACCCACACGCTGAGCGCCCGGGCGGTTGACGTTGCAGGGAACACCTCCACCGCTTCCAGCGGGCTGACGGTCACCATCGACAGCACGACTGCCGCGCCGACCGGTCTTGCGTTGGCCTCCGGGTCGGACAGCGGGTCGAGCGGCAACGACCGCATCACCAACGTCGTTGCCCCAACGGTGACCGGCACGGCGGAGGCCGGCAGCGTCGTCACGCTGTATGACGGGACTGCCGTTGCCGGCACCGGCACGGCGAACGGCAGCGGTGTCTGGTCGATCACCAGTTCCACGCTGGGCAGCGGCGCCCACACGCTCACCGCCCGGGCGGTGGATGTGGCCGGCAACAGCTCCACGGCGTCCAGCGGACTGACGGTCACTATCGACAGCACGATTGCGGCTCCGACGGACTTGGCGCTGGCCGCCGGATCGGACAGCGGATCGAGCAGCAGCGACGGCATCACCAACATCGTCGCTCCCACCGTCACCGGCGCCGCCGAAGCGAATTCGGTCGTCACCCTCTACGACAACGGCACGGCTGTCGGCACCGGCACGGCCAACGCCAGCGGAAGCTGGAGCATCACCAGCGCCACGCTTGCCAGTGGCGGGCATACGCTGACCGCGACCGCGGTGGATCTGGCGGGGAACAGCTCCACCGCCTCCAGCGGGCTGACCGTCACCATCGACAGCACGACCACCGCGCCGACCGGCCTTGCGTTGGCCTCCGGGTCGGACAGTGGGTCGAGCAGCACGGACCGCATCACCAACGCCATCGCGCCGACCGTCACCGGCACGGCGGAGGCGAACAGCGTCGTCACGCTCTATGACGGCACGCTCGTCGTCGGCTCCGGCACGGCGAACGGCAGCGGCGTGTGGTCGATCACCAGCGCCGCACTCGGCAGCGGCGGGCACACGCTGACCGCGACCGCGGTGGATGTGGCGGGGAACAGTTCCACGGCGTCGGCCGGGCTGACCATCACCATCGACACCACCGCATCCGGCGCCCCGACCGGCCTGGCGCTGGCCTCCGGGTCGGACAGCGGGTCGAGCGGCAGCGACGGCATCACCAACGTCGCCGCGCCGACGGTGACCGGGACGGCGGAGGCGAACAGCGTCGTCACGCTCTATGACGGCACGGCGGTCGCCGGCACCGGCACGGCGAACGGCAGCGGCATCTGGTCGATCACCAGTTCCACCTTCGGCAACGGCTCCCACACGCTGAGCGCTGTCGCGGTGGATGTGGCGGGGAACACCTCGACGGCGTCCACAGGTCTGGCGATCACCATCGACACGACGTCGGCCACGCCCGGCGGGCTGGCGCTGGCGCTTGGCTCTGACAGCGGCTCGAGCGCCAGCGACCGGAACACGAAGGTCACCATCCCCACGGTCAACGGCACGGCCGAGGCGAACAGTGTGGTGATGCTGTATGACGGCGCCACCGCCGTCGGCACGGTGACGGCGGATGCCGCGGGGCTGTGGTCGCTCTCCACTCCCTCCCTGGCCGACGGTGTCCATACCCTGACCGCGCAGGCGGTCGACGTGGCCGGCAACACCTCGACGGCGTCCTCGGCGCTGACGGTGACGGTGGATGCGACGGCTCCGGTCGCGCCCACTGGCCTGACATTGGATCCGGCGTCCGACAGCGACACGCAGGGGGACAACACCACCACGGTGCGGACGCCGGCGATCACCGGTACGGCCGAGGCGAACTCGGTGCTGTCGCTGTATGACGGAAGCAATCTGCTCGGCACCACGACCGTCGACAATGCGGGCAACTGGTCGATCACCTCGTCGGAGTTGGGTGTGGGGGCCCATACCCTCACCGCGCTGAGCGTCGATCTGGCCGGCAACACCAGCACCGTATCCGGCAATCTGGTGATCACCATCGGCAATCCGCTGCAAGGCGCCCCCTCCACGCCGCAGCTGGACGCCGGATCCGACAGCGGTACCGTGGGCGACCGCCTCACCAACGTGGTGACGCCGACGCTCACCGGGACGGCCGAAGCGGGCAGCACGGTCTCGATCTACGAAAGCGGCACGCTGGTCGGATCCGCCACTGCGGATTCCGCGGGAGCGTGGTCGGTGACCACGACGACGCTGACCAACGGCGCGCATAATCTCTACGCGAGCGCCGTTTCGGGCGGCACGCTCCTCGGTTCCTCCTCGGCGCTGACGGTCACCATCGATGCGTCGGTGCCCACCACCCCCTCGATCCCGGAGCTGGCGGTGGCGGCCGACAGCGGCGTGGTGGGTGACGGGATCACACGCGTCACCACGCCGACGCTGTCGGGCACCGCGCAAGCCAACGGCGTCGTCACGCTCTTCGACGGAAGCACCGCCATCGGCACGGTGACGGCGGATGCGTCCGGCTTGTGGTCGGTCACCACCGGCACGCTGTCGGAAGGCGCGCACACCCTGACCGCGCGCACGATCAATGCGGCCGGCAGCACCAGCCAGGCGTCCTCCGCACTGGTTCTGACCATCGACACCACCTCCGCCACTCCCTCCGGGGTTGCCCTGGCGGCGGCCTCCGACAGCGGCACGTCGGGAGACGGCATCACCAACGTGGTGGCGCCGACCGTGACCGGCACGGCGGAGGCCGGAAGCACGGTCCTGCTCTATGAAGGAACCAACCTGATCGGTCAGGCCACGGCCGATTCGGGTGGTGCGTGGACCGTCACGGCTTCCGCCCGTGGCGACGGCTCCCACAGCCTGTCGGCTCTGGCGATCGATGTGGCCGGCAACACGTCGCAGGCATTCACCGGGCTGACGATCACCATCGATGTCACCGCACCGGGCGCACCGGACACCCCGGCGCTGGCGACCGGGTCGGACAGCGGGTCGAGCAACAGCGACCGCCTGACCAACGTCGCCGCGCCGACCGTGACCGGTACGGCGGAGGCGAACAGCGTCGTCACGCTGTATGACGGCACGGCGGTCGCCGGCACCGGTACTGCCGACGGCAGCGGCGTGTGGTCGATCACCAGCGCCACGCTCGGCAGCGGCGGGCATACGCTGACCGCTGTCGCGGTGGATGTTGCGGGCAACAGCTCCACCGCCTCCACCGGGCTGGCGATCACCATCGACACCACCGCACCGGGGGCCCCGACCGGCTTGGCGCTGGCCTCCGGGTCGGACAGCGGGTCGAGCAGCAGCGACGGCATCACCAACGTCGTCGCTCCGACCGTCAACGGCACGGCGGAGGCGAACAGCGTCGTCACCCTCTATGATGGGACTGCCGTTGCGGGCACCGGCACGGCGAGCGCCCGCGGCATCTGGTCGATCACCAGTACCACTCTGACCAGCGGCGATCACACGCTGACCGCTGTCGCGGTGGATGTTGCGGGCAACAGCTCCACCGCCTCCAGTGGCCTGACCGTGACCGTCGACAGCACTAGTGCCACCCCGACCGGCCTGGCGCTGGCCTCCGGGTCGGACAGCGGGTCGAGCGGCAGCGACGGCATTACCAAAATCGTCACTCCGACCGTCAGCGGGACGGCGGAGGCCAGCAGCGTCGTCACCCTCTATGACGGCACGGTCGTCGTCGGCACCGGCACTGCCGACGGCAGTGGCGTGTGGTCGATCACCAGCGCCACGCTCGGCAGCGGCGATCACACGCTGACCGCGACCGCGGTGGACGTGGCGGGCAACAGCTCCACAGCCTCCAGCGGCCTGATGGTCACCATCGACAGCACAACCGCGGCGCCGACCGGTCTTGCGCTGACCTCCGGGTCGGACAGCGGGTCGAGCAACAGCGACCGCATCACCAACGTCGTCGCCCCAACGGTGACCGGCACGGCGGAGGCCAGCAGCGTCGTCACCCTCTATGACGGCACGGCCGTTGCCGGCACCGCCACCGCCGACGGCAGCGGTGTCTGGTCGATCACCAGTTCCACGCTGAGCAGCGGCGATCACACGTTGACCGCCGTCGCGGTGGATGTTGCGGGCAACAGCTCCACCGCCTCCACCGCCCTGACCGTGACCGTCGACACCACGAGTGCCGCGCCGACCGGCTTGGCGCTGGCTTCCGGGTCGGACAGCGGGTCGAGCGGCAGCGACCGCATCACCAACGTGGTTGCCCCGACCGTCAGCGGGACGGCGGAGGCCAGCAGCGTCGTCACGCTGTATGACGGAACTGCCGTTGCGGGCACCGGCACGGCCGACGGCAGCGGCGTGTGGTCGATCACCAGCGCCACCCTCGGCAGCGGCGATCACACGCTGACTGCGATCGCGGTGGATGTTGCGGGCAACAGCTCCACCGCCTCCAGCGGGCTGACCGTCACCATCGACAGCACGAGTGCCGCTCCGACCGGCTTGGCGCTGGCTTCCGGGTCGGACAGCGGGTCGAGCAGCAGCGATCGCATCACCAACATCGTCGCCCCAACGGTGACTGGCACGGCGGAGGTCAGCAGCGTCGTCACGCTGTATGACGGAACTGCCGTTGCCGGCACCGCCACCGCCGACGGCAGCGGCATCTGGTCGATCACCAGCGCCACCTTGAGCACCGGCGATCACACGCTGACCGCGACCGCGGTGGACGTGGCGGGCAACAGCTCCACGGCGTCCACCGGCCTGACCGTCACCATCGACAGCACAACCGCGGCACCGACCGGTCTGGCGCTGGCCTCCGGGTCGGACAGCGGGTCGAGCAGCAGCGACCGCATCACCAACATCGTCGCCCCAACGGTGACTGGCACGGCGGAGGTCAGCAGCGTCGTCACGCTGTATGACGGAACTGCCGTTGCCGGCACCGCCACCGCCGACGGCAGCGGCATCTGGTCGATCACCAGCGCGACGCTGAGCAGCGGCGCCCATACGTTGACCGCCCGGGCTGTGGATGCGGCAGGCAACACCTCCACCGCCTCCACCGGTCTGACGGTCACCATCGACAGCACGAGTGCCGCGCCGACCGGTCTTGCGCTGGCATCCGGGTCGGACAGCGGATCGAGCGGCAGCGACCGTATCACCAACATCGTCGCCCCGACCGTCAGCGGCACGGCTGGAGCCAGCAGCATCGTCACGCTCTATGACGGCGCCACCGCTGTCGGCACCGCCACTGCCGACGGCAGCGGCATCTGGTCGATCACCAGTTCTACGCTGAGCAGCGGCGATCACACGCTGACCGCGACCGCGGTGGATCTGGCGGGCAACAGCTCCACGGCCTCCAGCGGTCTGACGGTCACCATCGACAGCACGAATGCCGCGCCGACCGGTCTTGCGCTGGCCTCCGGGTCGGACAGCGGATCGAGCAGCAGCGACCGCATCACCAGCATCGTCGCGCCGACGGTGACCGGGACGGCGGAGGCCAGCAGTGTCGTCACGCTCTATGACGGGACTGCTCTTGCCGGCACCGGCACGGCGAACGGCAGCGGCGTCTGGTCGATCACCAGCGCCACGCTGAGCAGCGGCGTCCATACGCTCACCGCCCGGGCGGTGGATGTGGCCGGCAACACCTCCACGGCGTCCAGCGGCCTGACGGTCACCATCGACAGCACGACCGCAGCGCCGACCGGTCTTGCACTGGCCGCCGGATCGGACAGTGGGCCGAGCAGTAGCGACGGCATCACCAACATCGTCACTCCGACCATCAGCGGGACAGCGGAGGCCAGCGGCGTCATCACGCTCTATGACGGGACTGCCGTTGCGGGCACCGGCACGGCCGACGGCAGCGGCGTCTGGTCGATCACCAGTGCCACGCTCGGCAGCGGCGGGCATACGCTGAGCGCTGTCGCGGTGGATGTGGCGGGCAACAGCTCCACGGCGTCCACCGGCCTGACCGTCACCATCGACACAACCGCACCGAATGCTCCGACCGGTCTTGCGCTGGCCTCCGGGTCGGACAGCGGATCGAGCAACAGCGACCGCATCACCAGCATCGTCGCCCCGACGGTGACCGGGACGGCGGAGGCGAACAGCGTCGTCACGCTGTATGACGGGACTACCGTTGCCGGCACCGGCACGGCGAACGGCAGCGGTGTCTGGTCGATCACCAGTTCTACGCTGAGCAGCGGCGGGCATACGCTGAGCGCTGTCGCGGTGGATGCGGCAGGGAACACCTCCACCGCCTCCAGCGGCCTGACGGTCACCATCGACACCACGACCGCGGTGCCGACCGGTCTTGCGCTGGCGGCCGGGTCGGACAGCGGGTCGAGCAACAGCGACCGCATCACCAACGTCGTCGCCCCAACGGTGACCGGGACGGCGGAGGCCAGCAGTGTCGTCACGCTCTACGACGGGACTGCCGTTGCGGGCACCGGCACGGCGAACGGCAGCGGCGTCTGGTCGATCACCAGTGCCACCTTGAGCAATGGCGATCACACGTTGACCGCTGTCGCAGTGGATGTTGCAGGCAACACCTCCACCACCTCCACCGGCCTGACTGTCACCATCGACACCACCGCACCCGGCGCACCGACCGGTCTTGCGCTCACCCCGGACTCCGACAGCGGGCTGAGCAACACCGACCGGATCACCGGCGTGAGGCAGCCGGCGCTGGTCGGTACGGCCGGTGCCGGTGCCACCGTGGTGCTGTATGACGCCACGACCGCGCTGGGCACCGCCACCGCCGACAGCAACGGGTTGTGGACCATAACCGCGGGAGCGTCGCTGTCCGACGGCGACCACACCTTGGTCGCCACGCAGATCAACAGCGTCGGCAACACCTCCGTCGCCTCCTCGGGGTTGGTGGTCACCATCAGCGCGACGCCGCCGACGGTGACCGGCGTTGTCATCAGCGACGGGCCATACGCGCTGGGGGCCGAGATCTCGATCGAGGTCACCTTCAGCGACGTCGTCGTCTACACCGGGACCGATTCCACTCTGGCCCTGACCGTTGGGTCCACCACGCGTCAGGCCACCTTCGCGGAGAATTTCGGGTCCTACACGATCTACCGCTATACGGTGCAGCCGGGCGACGTGGATGCCGACGGCGTGACGGCCGTCGCCAACGGCCTGACGCTGAACACCAGCACGATTCGCGACACCAACGCCAACAACGCGGTGTTGACCTATGCCGCGGTGACCAACGCGAATGCGCCGTCGCTGGTTTATCCGGTCGCCAGCACCGGCGGCACGACGATCACGCTGGCCCAGTACAGCACCATCCTCGGCAATGCCGGTACCGACGTCATCACGTTGGGCACACCCGGCAACACTGTCGAGCTCTCCGCGCTGGAGACCCTGGTCGCCTCGGACGGCACGGACGTCATCAGCATCGGCGCGACCGTGGGCACGACGCTGTTGCTGTCCAATGTCGAAACGCTTCTGGGCGGCACCGGCAAAGAGTGGATCACGCTCGGCACGGCCGGCGGAACGCTGATGGTGAGCGGCGTGGAGACGCTTCTGGGCGGCGTCGGCACCGATGTGGTGACGCTCCTGGATGCCGGCAGCACCGTCTACACCGCCGGAATCGAGACGCTGACCGGCGGGACCGGCACCGATGTGGTGATGTTCGCCAACACCCGGGGCAACACCCTGATGCAGCGGTCGGTCGAAACGCTGATCGGCGATGCCGGGAGCGACGTCCTGCTCCTGGAATCCACCGGCGGCACCGTCGCGGTCGGCCTGTTCGAAACCATCACCGGCGACATGGCGGTCGATCTGGTTTCACTGGTTGGCGGCTTCGGCAGCACCCTGCTCGTGAACGGGCTGGAAACGCTGCTGGGCGGGGCCGGCACCGATATCATCACCGTCGGGACCGCCGGCGGCACCATGCTGGTTTCGGCGCTGGAGTCTCTGACCGGCAGCAGCCTCAGCGACCTTGTGTCGCTCGGCACCGCCGGCAACACCCTGACCGTCACCCTGGTCGAAACCCTGCTCGGCGGAGGCGGCACCGACGCGATCATGCTGGGTGGGGCTGCCGGCTCGACGCTGCTCCTCTCTTCGATCGAGAGCATCGTCGGAACCGTGGGCATCGACCTGCTGACGCTGGGCACTGTCGGAAGCACGCTGTTCGTCTCCGCCATCGAAACCGTTGTCGGCGGGCAGGGGTCGGACGTTCTGGTGCTGGCGGGTGCCGGTTCCACGATGTTCGTCTCGGCCATCGACACCCTCACCGGCACCGCCGGTACGGATGTGGTGACGCTGGCCGGCAACGGCACCACCATGAAGGTCGAGTTGCTGGAGACGCTGACCGGCAGGGCCGGCACCGATGTCATCAGCTTCGGGACAGCGGGCATCACGCTGCTGGTCAATGCCGTCGAGACATTGACCGGCGGTGCCGGCACCGATGTCGTCACGGTGGCGCAGACCGGCAGCACGATGGCTGTTTCGAGCCTGGAAACCCTTCTGGGCGGCCAGGGCACCGATGTCGCCGCGTTGGGGAGCGTCGGCAACACGCTGTTCGTGTCCTCCATCGAGACGCTGACGGGCGGTGCCGGGACTGACTCCCTCTTCTTCGCCTCCGGTGGCAACACGCTGGCTCTCCGCAACATCGAGACGCTGACCGGCAACAGCGGCACCGATGTGGCGACGCTGCTGAATGACGGCGGCCCGATGCAGATCGGCCTGTTCGAAACCATCATCGGCAGCGCAGACAACGATCTCGTCACCCTGGGCAACTCCGGCAACACGCTGGTGGTGTCGCAGCTCGAGACGCTGGTCGGCGGCTCCGGCCTGGACGTGGTGACGCTGCTGGGGTCCGGCGGCGGCACGCTGCTGGCGACCGGCATCGAGACGCTGATCGGCGGTTCCGGCCTGGACGTGGTGACGCTGGGGACCGGCGGGACGACGGTGCGGATCATCGGCATCGAATCCGTCACCGGCAACAGCGGGCGTGACGTCGTCCACCTGTCGGAGGGTGGCGGCACCTTCGTCGTCAACCTGCTGGAGACGCTGGTCGGCAGTTCCGGCTCCGACGTGGCGGTGGTCGGCGAGCTTGGCGGCGGCTCGACCCTGCTGATCGCCGGGCTGGAGATCCTGGTCGGCAGTTCCGGCTCGGACGTGGTGACGCTCAGCGACGACGGCAACACCACGCTGCTGCGCATGCTGGAGACGCTGACCGGCGGGACCGGTCTGGATGCCATCACCATCGGCAACCGCGGCTCGACCATGGTGGCGTCGAAGCTGGAGACGCTGGTCGGCGGCTTCGCGCTCGACATCATCACGCTGGGCACCGGGGGCAACACGCTGCTGGTGTCGCAGCTGGAGACGCTGACCGGCGGGGCGGGGCTGGACATCGTGACGCTCGCCACCGCCGGCTTCGACAATGCTGCGGACATGAACCGGCTGTCGGGCACCAGCGGCAACACGCTGCTGGTCTCCGGGCTGGAGACGCTGATCGGGTCGAGCGGGACGGACGTGGTCTATCTCGGCTCTGCCGGCACCACGCTGCTGGTGTCCGGGCTGGAGATCCTGGTCGGCGGGGCCGGCAACGACGCGGTGACGCTGGGCGACGGCGGCAACACCGTCCTGCTGCGCGGCATCGAGACGCTGACCGGCAGTGCCGGCACCGACCTGCTGCTGCTGGGCGACACCGGCAACACGGCGATGGTGTCGCTGTTCGAGACGATCGTCGGCGGCACCGGCATCGACGCCATCCTGTTCGGCAACGCCGGGAACACGCTCGCGACGTCGGGCCTGGAGACGCTGGTCGGCGGCTCCGGTCTGGACGTGGTGACGCTGCTGGGGTCCGGTGGCGGCACGCTGCTGGCGAGCGGCATCGAGACGCTGATCGGCGGTTCCGGCCTGGACGTGGTGACGCTGGGGACCGGCGGGACGACGGTGCGGATCATCGGCATCGAGTCCGTCACCGGCAACAGCGGGCGTGACGTCGTCCACCTCTCGGAAGGCGGCGGCACCTTCGTCGTCAACCTGCTGGAGACGCTGGTCGGCAGTTCCGGCTCCGACGTGGCGGTGGTCGGCGAGCTTGGCGGCGGCTCGACCCTGCTGATCGCCGGGTTGGAGATCCTGGTCGGCAGTTCCGGCTCGGATGTGGTGACGCTCAGCGACGACGGCAACACCACGCTGCTGCGCATGCTGGAGACGCTGACCGGAGGGACCGGTCTGGATGCCATCACCATCGGCAACCGCGGCTCGACCATGGTGGCGTCGAAGCTGGAGACGCTGGTCGGCGGCTTCGCGCTCGACATCATCACGCTGGGCACCGGGGGCAACACGCTGCTGGTGTCGCAGCTGGAGACGCTGACCGGCGGGGCGGGGCTGGACATCGTGACGCTCGCCACCGCCGGCTTCGACAATGCTGCGGACATGAACCGGCTGTCGGGCACCAGCGGCAACACGCTGCTGGTCTCCGGGCTGGAGACGCTGATCGGGTCGAGCGGGACGGACGTGGTCTATCTCGGCTCTGCCGGCACCACGCTGCTGGTGTCCGGGCTGGAGATCCTGGTCGGCGGGGCCGGCAACGACGCGGTGACGCTGGGCGACGGCGGCAACACCGTCCTGCTGCGCGGCATCGAGACGCTGACCGGCAACAGCGGCATCGATGTTCTGACGCTGGGCGACACCGGCAACACGGCGATGGTGTCGCTGTTCGAGACGATCGTCGGCGGCACCGGCATCGACGCCATCCTGCTCGGCAACGCCGGGAACACGCTCGCGACGTCGGGCCTGGAGACGCTGGTCGGCGGCTCCGGTCTGGATGTGGTGACGCTGCTGGGGTCCGGTGGCGGCACGCTGCTGGCGAGCGGCATCGAGACGCTGATCGGCGGTTCCGGCCTGGACGTGGTGACGCTGGGGACCGGCGGGACGACGGTGCGGATCATCGGCATCGAATCCGTCACCGGCAACAGCGGGCGTGACGTCGTCCACCTCTCGGAAGGCGGCGGCACCTTCGTCGTCAACCTGCTGGAGACGCTGGTCGGCAGTTCCGGCTCCGACGTGGCGGTGGTCGGCGAGCTTGGCGGCGGCTCGACCCTGCTGATCGCCGGGTTGGAGATCCTGGTCGGCAGTTCCGGCTCGGACGTGGTGACGCTCAGCGACGACGGCAACACCACGCTGCTGCGCATGCTGGAGACGCTGACCGGAGGGACCGGTCTGGATGCCATCACCATCGGCAACCGCGGCTCGACCATGGTGGCGTCGAAGCTGGAGACGCTGGTCGGCGGCTTCGCGCTCGACATCATCACGCTGGGCACCGGGGGCAACACGCTGCTGGTGTCGCAGCTGGAGACGCTGACCGGCGGGGCGGGGCTGGACATCGTGACGCTCGCCACCGCCGGCTTCGACAATGCTGCGGACATGAACCGGCTGTCGGGCACCAGCGGCAACACGCTGCTGGTCTCCGGGCTGGAGACGCTGATCGGGTCGAGCGGGACGGACGTGGTCTATCTCGGCTCTGCCGGCACCACGCTGCTGGTGTCCGGGCTGGAGATCCTGGTCGGCGGGGCCGGCAACGACGCGGTGACGCTGGGCGACGGCGGCAACACCGTCCTGCTGCGCGGCATCGAGACGCTGACCGGCAACAGCGGCATCGATGTTCTGACGCTGGGCGACACCGGCAACACGGCGATGGTGTCGCTGTTCGAGACGATCGTCGGCGGCACCGGCATCGACGCCATCCTGCTCGGCAACGCCGGGAACACGCTCGCGACGTCGGGCCTGGAGACGCTGGTCGGCGGCTCCGGTCTGGACGTGGTGACGCTGCTGGGGTCCGGTGGCGGCACGCTGCTGACGAGCGGCATCGAGACGCTGATCGGCGGTTCCGGCCTGGACGTGGTGACGCTGGGGACCGGCGGCACGACGGTGCGGATCATCGGCATCGAAACCATCATTGGCGGTACTGCAAGCGATGTCATCACCGTGGGGTCTGGAGGCATCACGGTACAGGCCAATGCCCTTGAAACCATTGCCGGCGGCGAAGGCTTCGATCTGGTCTTCCTGGGTAGCGCCGGCAGCACGCTGCTGGCCTCGGCTCTCGATATTCTGGTCGGCGGCGCCGGTCGGGATGTCGTCGCGCTGGGGTCGGACGGCAACACGCTGCTGCTGCGCAGCATCGAAACACTGACCGGCGGAGCGGGCAGCGATACCGTCACCATCGGCGATACAGGCACCACCATGCTGGTGAGCGCGATGGAGACGCTGACCGGCGGGGCCGGTCTGGATGTCATCACATTGGGCTCGGGCGGGAGCACGCTGGTTGCGTCGCTTCTCGAAACGCTGACCGGCGGAGCGGGCAGTGACGTGATCACGGTCGGTACCCTGGGTGCAACCCTGGTGGCGAACGCGCTTGAAACCCTGCTGGGCGGCACTGCATCCGAGCTCGTATTCCTTGGTTCTGGCGGCTCGACGATCACGGTGGCGGGCATCGATACGCTGATCGGCGGCACCGGCACGGATGTCGTGACGTTGGGTTCGTCGGGTAACACGGTGCTGTTGCGCGGCATTGAAACGCTGACCGGCAACAGCGGTGTCGATGTTCTGACGCTGGGCAATACGGGCAACACGGCGACGGTATCGCTGTTCGAGACGTTGATCGGTGGGCTGGGCAGCGATCTGGTCACCCTCGGTTCGGTGGGCAACACGCTGGTGGTGTCGGGCATCGAGACGCTGATCGGCGGCACGGGCACCGACATCGTGACCATCGGCACCGCCGGCGGCACGCTGCTGGCTCTCGGCATCGAGACGCTGATCGGCGGCACGGGCCTTGAGGTGATCTTCACCGGTTCGGCGGGTGCGACCCTGACCGTCTCGGGCGCGGACTTCGTGGTCGGCAACACCGGCACCGACGTCCTGACCCTGGGGGCGACCGGCAACACCACCACGATCCGCGGCATCGAGACGCTGATCGGCGGTGCGGGCACCGACGTCGTGTTCCTGGGCGACACCGGCAACACGATGACGCTCGGCACCGACATCGAGGTCCTGGTCGGGGGCGCCGCGACCGATGTGCTGAGCATCGGCGTGGCGGGCGCCACCCTGCTGACCCGCGGTGTCGAGACCCTGATCGGCGCGGCCGGTACCGACGTGGTCACGCTGGGCGACACGGCGAACACGATCACCGTGTCGGGCATCGACACCCTGACCGGCGGTGCGAGCACCGACATCGTCTTCACCGGCTCGGCCGGCGTGACGATGACGGCTTCGGGCGTCGAGTTCCTGGTCGGCGGCACCGGCACCGACGTCGTCACCCTGGGCTCCTCGGGCAACACCGTCATCACCCGCGGCATCGAGACGCTGTCGGGCGGTGCGGGCGGCGACGTGGTGATCCTGGGGGACACCGGGGACACGATGACGCTGGGCACCGGCGTCGAGATCCTGGTCGGCGGCACCGGCATCGACGTGCTGACCATCAGCGCGTCGGGCGCCACCCTGCTGACCCGCGCGGTCGAGACGCTGGTCGGCGCGGCCGGCACCGACGTGGTCACGCTGGGCGACACGGCGAACACGATCACCGTGTCGGGCATCGACACCCTGACCGGCGGTGCCGGCACCGACATCGTCTTCACCGGCTCTGCCGGCGTGACGATGCTGGCGTCTGGCGTCGAGTTCCTGGTCGGCGGCACCGGTTCGGACGTCGTGACCCTGGGTGCGTCGGGCAACACCGTCATCACCCGCGGCATCGACACCATGATCGGTGGTGCGGGCAGCGATCTGGTCCTGCTGGGTGACACCGGCGTGACCATGCGTGCGGAGAGCGGCATCGAGATCATCGTCGGCGGCGCGGCCACGGATGTGGTCAGCCTCGGCGACGGCGGCTCGACGGTCCTGCTGCGCGGCATCGAGACGCTGGTCGGCGGCACGGGCAACGACGTGATCACCACCGGCAACACCGGCGTGACCATGTCGGTCTCGGGCGTCGAGACGCTGATCGGCGGCCTGGGCACCGATGCGATCACGGTGACCGGCGGGTCGATCCGCTTCCAGGGTGGTACTGGCGACAGCATCAGCCTGGCGTCGGGCAATGGGGGTTCCGGTGGCGGCACCGATACGGTGGTGTACTCGTCCTTCAGCGACATCGCTGCACTGGGCGCGAACACCGGCTTCCTCTCGGTGTCGAACTTCCAGTCGGGCACCGACAAGGTGCAGCTGACGGATGCCGCCCGGACGACGGCGGACAAGAATGGCGACGCTTCGCTGACCACGGCGACCGCGGCGACCAACGGGGTGAGCATGACCGACGAACTGGTCAGCCTGTCCTCGGCGGTCAGCGGCAGCCTGACGGATGCGAACCTGGCCAACTTCCGTACGGCTCTGGGTACGCTGACGAACGCGTCGGCTGGTGCGGGCACGCTGGTTCTGGCCAACAACGGCACCAGCTCCGCTCTCTACCAGGTGGTCGACACCAACGGCGACGGCCAGGTGGCCGCGTCCGAGGTGCGTCTGCTCGGCGTCTACAACAGCACGGTGCTCTCGCTCTCCGACATCAACCTCGGTTGATGCCGGGTCGAGGACAGGGCCGGCGCGAGGGCGCCGGCCCATCTCCCCTGAACCTCCCGGCTTTAGCCGTGTGGCAGTTCAGGTTCTGTTGACATCCGGTGGCTTTCGGGAGCGTATGGCGGCGCGGCAGAGCGGATCGGACAGCAAGGGATCGGACAGCGTGGCGGAACCGGTGAAGACGGCGGAAGGCGGGGGCGGAGCTCCTGCCGGGACACCCGCCCTGGCCTTCGATTTCGGCGAGAACTGGGACCATTACTCGCGCACCGTGCTGGACGAGCCGCGGCTGGTGGCGGCCATCGACAGCCTGAAGGGGCTGGTCGGGACCGACCGGCTCAAGGACGCCAGCTTCTGCGACGTCGGCTCCGGCTCCGGCCTGTTCACCATCGCCGCCGGCAAGCTGGGCGTCTCCCGCGCGCTGGGCTTCGACGTCAACCCGACCGGAGTCGAGGTCGCCCGCCGCAACCTGGGCCGCTTCGCGCCCGAGTTGGCCGAGCGCATCGAGTTCCGCCGCGGCTCCGCGCTCGACAGCGGCTTCGTCGGCTCGCTCGGCCGCTTCGACGTGGTCTATGCCTGGGGCTCGCTGCACCACACCGGTTCGATGTGGCCGGCGATCGAGACGGTGGCGCCGCTGGTGGCGCCGGGCGGCACCTTCGTGCTGGCGCTCTACAACCGCCACTGGACCTCGCCGATCTGGACCCTGATCAAGATCGTCTACAATCTGTCGCCGGGCTTCCTTCGGAAGGTCTGGGACTGGACCCTGGGCTCGCTGATGTTCCTGGCGACCTGGGCGATCACCGGGTCCAACCCGCTGCGCAAGGAGCGCGGCATGGAGTTCTGGGTGGACGTGACCGACTGGCTCGGCGGCTACCCCTACGAATATGCCAGTGCCGATGAGGTGCGGGCGCGGATGGACGCGCTCGGCTTCGACATGCTGGAGGTCCGTCCGCCGCGCGTGCCGACGGGCTGCAACGAATTCATCCTGCGCCGGAGGCCTGCATGAGCGACGACGCATTCAAGTCCGCCACCCCTCCCCTCGCTGCCGCTGCGGCCGATCACCCGGGTGGCGTCGATTACGACGACAGCTGGGAGCGGCGCTGGAACGACATGCGCAAATACGGCCCGACCGGCCGGCATCTGCGCCGCATCGTCACCGAGATGGTGCGCCCGCTGAACTACGACAGCTTGGCTGACGTCGGCTGCGGCCAGGGCTCGCTGCTCGCCACGCTGATGCCGCTGAAGCCGCAGGCCAGCTACACCGGCCTCGACTTCGCCGCCAAGGCGATTGACGTCGCCCGCCGCCGCGCGCCGAACGCCGAGTTCGGCCTGCTCGACGTCGCCGCCGGCCATCTCGACCGCCGTTTCGATCTGGTGGTCTGCACCGACGTGGTCGAGCATATCGAGGACGATGTCGCCGCCCTGCGCAACCTCGCCGCCATGACCGGCCGCTATCTGCTGGTTTCCACCCTGCAGGGGCGGATGCGCGATTTCGAGCGCACGGTCGGCCACCACCGCAACTATGCCCGCGGTGAGCTGCAGGCCAAGATCAAGTCGGTCGGGCTGGAGATCGAGCGGGTGGTGGAATGGGGCTTCCCCTTCTTCTCGCCGCTCTACCGCAACGTCCTCGGCGCCGCCAGCGGCCAGGGCACGGAAGGCGATTACGGCCCCGGCCGGCGCTTCCTTGCCGAGGCGCTGTACCACCTGTTCCGCCTGAACTCCTGGTCGCACGGCGACTACATCTACGTGCTGGCGCGCCGTCCGGGGTCGTAACGCCTGGATATCCGCCAATGAAAAAGCCGTGGCCCCGACCATCCGGTCGAGGCCACGGCTGCTAGAGGGTCGCCGTTCGGCGATTGCCGGCTCAGGGGTCGCCCGGCAGCTTCACCACCGGCGGCGGTCCTTTCTTGACGGAGGCCTTCTGCTTCTGTGGCTGATCGCCGGGCGCGGACCGCAGGACGACCTCCGCATCGGCACCGGGAAGCTGGCCGGACACCACCCGCGCGTAGGACACCTTGCTGTCGACCCGGTCGATCTCGACGACCGCCACCTCGCGTTCCGTCTGCCCCAACGGTTCCTTGGTGTAGGGATCGAACAGCTGCTTGCCGAGCAGCATCGCGCGGAAACGCTCGCCGCGATGCAGCGTATTGCCGCCCTGGTTGATGATCAGGGCGTTGGGATCGCTCAGGTCGATCAGGCGCATCGGGTAAATGGCCTGGGTGATTTCGTCGCCGATGCGGGCCGCCGCACGGTCGACGAGCGAGCCCAACGCGTCGCCGCCGGCATTGAGACGGACGGTGCCGGTCCATTTCACTTGGCGTGTGGCGATTTCCAGGACCTGCCAGTCAATGGAGATCAGGGACGAGGCGGAAATGATGCGTTCGCCGGTCAGTTCGACCTCACGGTCGCTGCGCGCGACGCCCGCCTGGTTGACGGTGCCGACCACGACATAGTCGGCACCGATCACCTGCCCCGCGCGCACACGTTCGGTAACCGGCGACTGGGTCTCGATCGTCGCCATTTCCTGCGCGTAGACGGTCGTGTTGGCCCGGTCGAGCACGGCGAACCGCCTGGCCTGGGTGAGGTAGGAGATCACGCGGTCGCGCAGCATCTCGCGCAGCCGGCCCTGGCTGACGGCGCCGCCGAAGGTCGCCACGGCGATCCGCCGCCGGCTGTCGTTGCCAAGCCCCTTCGCCTCGAATTTTTCGACCGCGACGGCAAGAGTCAGCACGACGTGGCCGGGCTCGTTCGCCTCCGTCTCGATCACGCGATAGGAGCGGACGATGCCGTTCGCCGTACGGCGGATCGCCGATTGCGACGCCTCGGCGATGGCGACGCTCTGGCTGTCCGTCCCGTTCACCGTGACGGCGGCGGAGGCCATGGCGCTGTTCATCACCTCGTCGATCGCGACGGCGACGCCGGTGGCCTGCTGGATCGCTTCGGACAGCCCGCGGGCGATCGCCTCGCTCCGGCTGCCGCCGATGCCGACCACGGTCACCTCCACCGGTTCGGCGAAAGCGGGCGGCGCGACGAGGAGGAAGCCGAGCGCCGCCAGCAGATGCAGAACCGGCATCCTTCGGAAAGACACTCCTTTCGGTCTTGCGGACATGGGGGCCTCCTCAGAAGTCGTCGGCGTTCATGAGCTTGCGGCCCTGGGTTTCACCCGACGCCCCGCCGGGAACGGAGGAGGAGGCCGCCGCCGGCTTCGGGGCCACGCGGTTGCGCATCGCCTGCTCCCCGGCAGCCGACCACATCCTCACCACCCCGACGATGGTCTGGTCGGGTGCGGCGGGATGCTGCCCGGTCCAGACCTTCAGCGTGCGCAGCCCGGTCAGGTTGACGTTGGCCGTACGCTTGATCGCTTTGTGCATCTCGTCGATCAGACGCTTGGTGTCCTCGACGGAGGAACTGTCGGGCAGGCTCACGGCGATGCGGTCGATCTCCTGACCGGTCGTCGAGTTGCGGTCATAGCTGATGCTGCCCTTCAGGAAGTCGGCGAGCTGACCGTCGGCGATCGCTTCCGCCTGATGGGCGGCGGCATCGCGGTAGTTGGCGGCCATTGCCGGGTCGGTTCCGCGGTAAGCCGACGCCCACTGCGCGAAGGACACGACGACCGGCAGTCCCTGGCTGTCGAACATGCGGCGGACGCCGAAATCGCTGATCAGCTTGGTCTTGTCGCCCGTCAGCTTCGACAGGTCCTGGGCACGCGCCGGATTGGCGGGAAACTCGCCACGCAGCCGCAGCACCTGCTGGGCGAAGTCGCGCATCATCGCGGAGGAGACGGCGACCACCCCGATGCGGCCGGCGCCGTTGTTCCACTCCTCGAAGGTCATCACCGGACACAGTCCGACGGTATCGCCGAAGGAATGCTCGATGGTGGAGGTCTTCAGATGGTTCGTGAGCATGGCCGAGCGCTGGGCTTCCGGCATGCTCTCGAACTGCCTGGGGTCGATGCCGAGATTCTGCAGTTCCTTGTCGAGCGTCCCGTTGGCGACGGCCAGCAGCTTGCGCAGCACGTCGGCCACCTGTCCCGGCGTCTTCATGTCGACATAGGGTGGTGGCGTCTCGTTCGCCGACTTGAAGAAGTCGAGCGTGGTCTTCGTCAGGATCTGGGTGTTCTGCTCGGCGACGAACTTGGCCTGGGCGTCCAGCAACGCGCTGGTGTAGGCGTTCTGGCGGAAGCGTATCCAGTCGGGATTCGTCGAAGGCACCTGAACCGGCGCGGTTCCCTGGAGGATGAACAGCTCGTTGCGCGCGGCGCGGGCACCGAAACCGCTTTCCTCGATGAAGGCCTCCATCCGCTCCTCGAGCGTGCCGTCGGGTGGCGGTGCGATGACGGATGCCCGGGCCGCAACCGTGATCTGGTCGCCGGCCTCCGTGGGAATGTCTGCCGGGCCGGCGGCAAAGGCGGTCCGCCAGGCCGCGAACGCGGCCGGCAGAGCCAGGACCATACGGCGGCCGATCATCACCAGGACACCGTGCGGGAGGAGGACAGCTTGGAGATCGGCGTTTCGCCTTCCCAGATGGCGAGGCCGGTGTTGATGTCGGTGAGCGACAGCTGGAAGGCGTAATCGATGCGCTGAGTCCCGTCGCCCAGCCGGTTGTCGTGCTGGATGATCTTTCCGGACAGGCTGAGGTCGGGGGCGATCATCTGTCCTTTGCGGGCGACGTGGGACTGGTTGAACTCGCCCGAGCCGCGGAGCTGGCGCGTCTTCATCGCCATGGGATCTTCCGGCCCCGCCAGCCCGACCGCGGTGGTGACGACCACCTTGCCGGAGTTGAGCAGGTCGACGCGGACCTTCTTGACCAGCAGGTCGGTGTCGATCCGCTGCATGGTGTCGTTTGTCACGCGGGAGACGGCCAGGACATAGCGGCCGCCGCCCGGCTTGGTGAGCGCCGGCGACGACAGCATGGACTGCACGGTGTCGCTGGCCGCGGTCTCGAAGTCCCGCATGTCCAGCCCGGCACCGATGGCGCTGCGGTCGGCGCGTGGATCGATCATCGTCGTTTGGGTGGTGGTCTGGACGCAGGCGGTGAGACCGACAAGCGCGGTGACGGCGAACAGCCGGGCCATGCGGCCGCGGAAGGAGTGGGGCATGCTGTGTCTCATTCTGAAGAAGTCTCTGGCGGAAGAAGTCTCAGGGCGCCGCCGGGTCGAATTCGACCCGGACACGGAAAGCGGCTGCGGTGGCGCGGGGAGCGACACTGTCGACGACGGCATCGCCAAAGCGCGGAACGGTCAGCCGGCGCGGGGCCGAGACCGTGCTGCGGATCGGCCGCCCTTGCGCGTCGGCCCAGTCGGTGGTGGCGACGACGGGAATGTCCATCGGCGTGCGGTTCACCAGACGCACCGTCACGCGCAGCAGGCCGGCTTGCGTCGAAACGGCCGGGGCGTCGGCGGTGATCGGCACGTCGGGCAGGATGAACACGCGCGGATCGGTGGGGGGCGGTGCCGGCGGCGGCGGAACCGGAGCACAGGCAGTGAGCCCCAGCCCCAGTCCGATGGCGATCATCGCCGCTGCGGCCAGCGAGGATGGCATCCTCATAGCGGGAAGACCTGGATGGACGGGCTGGAACCCGGAGCCACTTCCTTGACGTAGACGATGGAGGACTGGTCGGCCGGCACCTCGACGGTTCCGATGGGGGAGCCGGCCTGGGTGCGGAGCGTCAGACGCCCATCCTTCGGCGCATCGAGACGGGCCGCTTCAAAGAGCTTGGGAAGCGATGTCCAGGACCGGGTGTCCGCCGTGGAGATCTGGGACCCCACGATGGCGGCGATCTTCAGGAACTGGTTGTCGGTCTGGTTCGCCGCCGATTGCAGCCCGATCTTCACCATCGCCTCGGCGACCGCGCGGGCCATGACTGCATCCTGGCGGCGCTGGAACTCGCTGGCCATCACGCGGTCGAAGTCGCCGATGGGCGAGGTCTGCGTTTCCGCCTTGCCGGCGGCAATGGACAGATGCCCGTCGGCCTGGGGGTGGAAGTCCATGCGGGGCAGGGCGATGGTGACCGCGCTGACGCCGATGTGACCCTTCTTCTGCAGGACCGGCACCGGGAAGGTGATCCTGTATTCGGCGAAGGTCGGGGCCTGACCGTTCTCGAACACCACCCAGGTCTTGGCGGTGGCTTTCTTACGGTTCTGGGTCAGAAGGGCGAGGTCCTCCTTGATCAACTGGCTCGGCCCGACCATGTCGCGTACCCGGATAAGCTCGGAACGGGCCATTTCCAGATCGCTTGCGCCTTCCGCACTGCTCATCAGATAAAGAGCCCGCAAGTAGCTGGCAGCCGGATTGATGAACGGCCGATAATTCGCGTACTTTCCGAGTTCCTTCTGGAAATCCTTGTAGGAGTTGTCTTCCTGGGCGCGCTGCATCGCTGTGGCAATATCGAAGGAGCCATCGGACTTGTTTTTTATTTCGTCGTCCAGCTTTTGCTTCTTTTTGGCGAATTCCTCTTCTGCGCGGGACTGCCGGTCGCCTACGCGGTTGAACTCGACACGGGCGCTTGCCTTGTCTCCGGCTCCCAGGAAGGCCAACCCTTTGTAGACGTTGACCATGATGCCGTCATAGGTGGCGTACTCGTACTGGGTGTTGCCGAAGTTGCTGAGATCCTGCTCCTTCATCAGGGTTTCCGCGCCGTCGAGAACCTTCACGGCTTGCGCCGGTTGTCCGGCATAGACGAGTGTCGAACCGGCGTTCAGCGACCAGGCAAGGTTCTTCGATTTCCCGTCAGGTTCGATCGCGCCTGATGCCAGGGCCACCTTGGCGGCGGAGGAGTAATCTCCCTGGGCAAGAGTGGTGTTGAAGGTCATTGCGTCCTGGCGCGAGACCCCACCGGCGCAGCCGGCAAGCAGCAGCAGGCCGAACATGCCGGCAACCACCCGGAGGCGGCGCCCCGTTTTGCCACCCCATGGTTGAGCAACGTTAACGATATCGAGAAAAGCCAATGCAACCCCCATAAACCCACATAAAAATTGTATAGAAATTAGGTCATATATAATTATTTCAGGTCAATCTTTGCGGGTAACGTTTGCGCGGTATCCACACTGAATTGATAGGGATGCGACCCAATATCGCAGTTGGATTTGTGATGGGTCTGTAACTTTAAATTGTCGAAATTGACGATATCAAAGAAATAGGTGGTGGCAATGGGGTTCCGGTTCTGATTGGGGCGTCCGTTGGATATGACTTGCGCGTCTGTGGGGTGAGGCTCTGCTCTTCGTTGAGTTATCCTGTGGACTCGGATAAGGCCCACATGCATCTCTGACCGAGCGGTTTGACGGAACCGCATTGCTTTAATGACTTCATGAAAAGGCATCTTTAAATGAGTTCCCGCCTGAAAGCCCTGGTCAGCGCACTGCTGGTTGTCCTGCTGCTGTGGCGGGTCGATGTGGCGGAGGTTGGGCGGGTGCTGGCGGTGGTCTCGCCGGGGCTGATGGGGCTCGCCGGGCTGCTGTTCTTCCTGATGCATGTGCTGAACGCGCTGAAGTTGCGGGTGCTGCTGCCGGAACTGCGGGCAGGACGGCTGCTCGCCTACACGCTGGTGGCGCAGCTCTATGCGCTGGTGCTGCCCGGCCAGTTGGCGGGGGAGGCGGTGAAGGCCTACCGGCTCAGCCGGGACGAAGGGCAGGGCCAGGAGGGTGGCGGCCGCATCGTCTCGGCGGTTGCCTTCGACAAGGTGACGGGGATCGTCGGGTTGCTTCTGCTGACCGGCGGCGGGCTGGCGGTGCAGTCGGCCCGCTTCGGCGGCGGGCTGCTGGCGGCGGTCGGGCTGGTGCTGACCGGGCTGGTCGTGGCGACCGTGCTGATGGCCTGGGCGCCGGCGCGCGCCCTGCTGCTGGCCCTGCTGGGCTGGCGCGCCGGGCCGAAGCGCGAGGCCCTGCTGCTCGGCCCCCTGCGCCGCTTCCTGGAGGCTTGGCGCGACCAGACGCGCCGGCCGGGGCGGGCCTTGCTGTCGGTCGTCGTCGGGATCGCGGTGCAGGTGGCGGCGGTTGCCGGCAGCCAGTCCCTGGGGCTGGCGGTCGGCATCGATCAGCCCTTTTCGGTGTGGAGTGCCGTGATCGGACTGATGTCGGTGATCGTGCTGATGCCGGTCACCGTCGCCGGCATCGGCCTGCGCGAGGCGTCGCTGGTCGGCCTGCTCGATCTGGTCGGCGTGCCGCATGCCCAGTCGCTGGCGTTGGGCTTCGGCATCCTCGCCTTCCAGGTGATGGTGGCCCTGCTGGGCGCCGTCATCGACCTGACGATTCTGCGCGAACGCCGCACCGCCTGATTCACCGCCCAATTAGCCGTTGCGCTTGCCGGATCCAGCGGCCATACCATGGCCCGGCATCGCACCCACAGATGACCAGCAGCCTCCGGACCCGTTCGATGACCCTCCTGCTTACCCCCGGATCCGCCAGCATGGACGCCGGCACGGTTTCCGTCTCGGTCCTGATCCCGGTCTATAACGAGGAGGACAACATCGCCCCCCTGTGCGGCCGGCTGATCCCGGCGCTCGACGGGCTGGGCCGGAGCTTCGAGGTCATCTTCGTCAATGACGGCTCCACCGACGGGACGGAGGCGGAGTTGCAGCGGGTGGCGTCCGACCGCCGCATCCGCGTCATCAATTTCCGCCGCAACGTCGGCCAGACCGCGGCGATGATGGCCGGCATCGACCATGCCCGCGGCGACGTCATCGTGCCGATGGACGGCGACCTCCAGAACGACCCGCAGGACATCGCCGGCCTGCTCGCCAAGCTGGACGAGGGGTACGACGTGGTGTCGGGCTGGCGCGCCGACCGGCAGGACGGCTTCCTGCTGCGCACGCTGCCCAGCCGGATGGCCAACAAGCTGATCTCCACCATCTCCGGAGTGAAGCTGAACGACTATGGCTGCACGCTGAAGGCCTACCGGCGCCAGATGCTCCAGGGCTACCGGCTCTATGGCGAGATGCACCGCTTCGTGCCGATCTACGCCCGCTGGCAGGGGGCCAAGCTGACCGAGATGCCGGTGCGCCATCACCCGCGCCGCCACGGCCAGTCGAAATACGGGCTGGAGCGGGTGCTGAAGGTCGTGCTCGACCTCGTCGTCGTGAAGTTCCTGACCCAGTACGAGACCAAGCCGATCTACATCTTCGGCTTCGCCGGCCTGATGTTCATGGGGCTGTCGGTGCTGGCCGGCATCTATGCCATCTACCTGAAACTGGTCGACGGCATCTCCTTCATCCTGACGCCGCTGCCGCTCCTGGTGACGATGGGGCTGGTCACCGGGGTGATGTGCATCCTGATGGGCCTGCTGGCCGAGCTGCTGGTCCGCATCTATTTCGAGAGCCAGGGCAAGAGCCACTATTCGATCAAGACCATGTTGAACTTCGACGAACCGCCGCCGCCGGACCGCAGCCTCCGCGACTAAGGGCGCCTACGGAAAAGACAGGCCAGGGAAAAGGCCCCGTACCGTTCCCGGTGCGGGGCCTTTCTGTATCAGGGTGTCGCCGCCACCCCGCCGGGCGGCGTCAGTTCCTTCAGTCCGCCGTCATGGCCCAGAACGAACAGCCGCACCCGCTGGCCGGCCAGCTCGGGCGGAACCGCCAGGCTGAAGCCGCTGTCGGTCATCCGCCCATCCTTCAGCACGGCGGCGACGTCGGGCCGCGCACCGCCGGTCGGGGCGGTCGCGACGATGCGGTCGCCCACCCCCAGCAGGACGAAGGAAGCGGGCGCCGGCACCGCCGCGTCGACCGCCCAGCCGAGTGCCGCCAGCGAACCGGAGGGAAGCTGCGTGAAGCGGTCGAGCGAGCCGAGCAGTCCGCTGTCGCGCGGCGATGCTTCCAGCCGCAGCCGTGCCGACGCCTCATCCAGCTTGCCCGCTTGCAGCAGCGTCGCCAGCGTCCCCCGCTCCGGCCGGCTCGCGGCGTCGGCCAGGATCGTCTGCACGAAGTCGGCCTTCAGCTCGTAGGCGGCCTGGAGGAAGGGCGCGATGTTGCGTGGCGAGGCGGAGGGACAGACCAGAGGCTGGCTCCAATCCATCCCAACAGGCGTGCGGATGGCGTGCAGATAGGTGGCGACGCAGCGTTCCGCCGCCGCGTCGCGCTCCGCCACCATGCGGTTGAGGCCGGCGACGCTCCAGTGCCGCCAGAAGGCGTCCGTCCCGGCGCCATGGCCGACGGCGAGCGCCGCCGCCAGCACCACACCGGCAAACGTCCCCACTCCGGCCCCCACCCCCGTCCGGCGGCCGAGCAGCAGCGTCCAGCCGGCCACCGCGGCGGGGAAGGCCAGCAGCACCGGATAGGCGTAGCGCGGGATGGTGCCGCAGCGCATGGCGTTGGCGATGCCCTCGCCGCACAGCCCGGCCCGGCCCAGCGCGGTGGTCATGGTGACGATCACCGCCCCGGCGATCAGCCCGGCAATGGCGAGGGCGGCGTTGCGGTTCTCCCGCCCGATGCGGCCCAGCAGCAGGCCCGCCGCCGGGATCAGGCAGAGCGCCAGGGCCGCCGCTCCCGCCGCCAGCGACAGCGGTGCCCCCACCGCCTCCACCGGCAGGCCGGCGGCGGTGGCGAAGGCCCCCAGCTGGAAGGCCCAGAAGCCGGCATGCCAGGGCAGCACCAGCGGCTGGCCGGTGTGGTTGGCGTAGGAGCCGTGGAAGGTCATCCACAGCATCGCCACGGTCAGCAGCAGCCCGCCGCCGACCGCCACCAGCGTCCGGCCGTCTTTCAGTTCGCTGGCCCGCTCCCCATCCCGGCGCAGGGCCAGCACCGCCCCGGCCCCGGCCGCCCCAAGGGCATAGCTGGCGCCGAACACCCCGGTGGAGCCGAAGGCCAGCAGGAACAGCGTCGCCAGCAGCAGCCGGCCGCGGGCCAGCGTGTGCAGGAACAGGAACAGGCAGGTGAAGAAGATCGGCTGGGCCAGACCCATGTGCTGGTAATAGAAATACTCGTTGTTCAGCGTGCCGGTCAGGAACAGCCCGGCCGCCACGACCGGCACCCCATCCCAGGCCGAGCGCACGCAATCGCGCAGCAGCACCAGGGCGTAAGAGGCGAGCATGGCGGCGAAGGCCAGCCAGCCGAGAAGCCGGAAGGCGAGGAAATCGACGCCGACGGCCTGCCACAGCCCGTGTGTCAGCAGCTTGAAGAAGGGCGCGACATGGTCGCTGTCCTTGGCGAAGATCGAGTGGACGGTCAGCGGCTGCTGCACGCCCTGGGCGGTGCCGAAGAAATAGCCCCAGTCGTCCCAATAGGGCAGGCCGGTGCTGGCATGCATGTTCATGCCGAACTGATAGGCGACGATCAGCGTCCCCAGCCCCAGCAGCAGCCCGACCAGGATGCGGGCAATGGCATGCCCGCCCGCTCCCCCGCGTGTCTGGGGACGCGGGCGATCCAGACTGTCTAAGCTCATGCTGCGTTTTCCATCGGTGCCGGGGTCGGTGCCGGAGTCTGGGCCGGGCGGTCCAGCGCGGTGGCGAGCGCGGTCCAGGCCCACAGCAGGCCGCGGTGATCGGCCTGTCCGCTGCGGTGCTCGTCCCAGCGCGCAGCCAGCCACTTGCCGTCCACCCCGATGCGCGCCGCGGTGTCAAGCGGCGGCTGGGGCAGGTGGCGCAGCCAGCGGCTCAAGGGGATGCCGAAGCCCTTCTTGGGCCGCGACAGGATCGCCGGCGGCAGCAGCGGCGCCATCGCCTTCTTGAGGATCCATTTGCGGGTGCCGCCGCGAAGCCCATTCGGCTGAAGCTTCACCCCGGCCGGCAGTCGGCTGACGAAGGCGACAAGGTCGCGGTCGAGGAAGGGCGAGCGCGTCTCCAGCGAGCAGAACATGCTGGCGCGGTCGGCCTTGATGAGAAGGTTCTCGCCCAGATAGAAGCGGCCGTAGAACTCGATGGAGCGGTCGACGTCGTGCCGGCTGGCGCCGGAGCGCCACAGCGCGTCGGCCTCGTCATACAGCTCGTCGGCGCTCAGCTCGACGCCGAACAGCCGCGACACCTCCTCCACCGAGGCCGGACCCAGCCAGGCCGGCATCCAGTGCGCCGGCCGGTGACCCAGCCCGCGCAGCGCCCGGCGCAGCTTGAAGTCGAAGCTCATGTTGCGATCCGAGCGCGGCAGCCGGTGGGCCACCGCCTCGGCCAGCCGGTGCAGCGGGCGGGGGACGGTATGGTGGTAGAGCCGCGCCGTCCTGAGCGCGTCGAAGGTGTCGTACCCCGCGAACAGCTCGTCGCCGCCATCGCCGGTCAGCGCCACCGTCACCCGTTCGCGGGCGAAGCGCGACAGCAGATGCGTCGGCAGGATGGAGGGATCGGCGATGGGGTCGTCCAGCCGGCCCAGCAGCTCCGGCAGCATCCCCGCCGCGGTGTCGAGGTTCAGCGTGCGGCAGGCATGGTCGGTGCCGTAATGGCGCGCGGCATCGGCGGCATAGCCGCTCTCGTCGAAGCTCGGCTCGTCGAAGCCGATGGTGAAGGTCTTCATCGACGCCGGGTCGCGGTGCCGGGCCGCGAGCGCCACGATGGCGGCGCTGTCGATGCCGCCGGACAGGAAGAAGCCGACCGGCACGTCGCTCAGCATGCGGCGTTCCACCGCACGGTCCAGCAGCTCGCGCAGCTCCTCCGCCCACTGGTCGGGACCGCCCGGCGGCTGGTCGTCCACCACCATCCGGTATTCCCAGTAGCGGCTGACCGACAGCCGGCGGCTGCTCAGGTCGTAGACCATGCTGCAGCCGCCCGGCAGCTTGCGCACCGCGGCATGGGCGGTCAGCGGCGCCGGGATGAAGCCGTAGGCGAAATATTTGACCAGCGCGGTGCGGTCCAGCGTGTCCGGCACCGACGGGTGCGACAGCACGGCGGTGGCCTCCGACGCGAAGACCAGCCCGTCCGGCGTCTCGGCGTAGAACAGCGGCTTCTTGCCGAAACGGTCGCGGCCGAACACCAGCCGGCCGCCACGGCGGTCGTAGAGGCAGAAGGCGAACATGCCGTTCAGCCGCTCCAGCATGTCCAGGCCCCATTCCCGGTAGCCGTGCAGTAGCACCTCGGTGTCGGAATGGTCGGTGACGAACCGGTGGCCGGCCTGCTCCAGCGCGCGGCGCAACTCTGGCGCGTTGTAGATCTCGCCATTGTAGACGATGACCAGATCGCCCTCCGCCGTCGCCATCGGCTGGTGGCCGCCCTCGATGTCGATGATGGCGAGGCGGCGGAAGCCCAGATGGACGGCCAAGGCGCCGCTGGTGTCGACCCCGGCCTTGTCGGCATAGACGCCGTCGTCGTCGGGACCGCGGTGACGGATGATGCTGGTCATGACGGCGAGGTCGCGCTCGCCGCCGGGTCCGGCGAAGCCGGCGAAACCGCACATGGGGCTGCTCTCCCGAAGGGACTGCCGAAGGTGGCGACGGAGGCTAGGTGTAGCGTCTCGTCCTGCCGGGTGCCATGGCGAAATGCCGGGAATGCGATGATGCGCCACCAGGGCGGAAAGTCGCGCGGGTGGAAAGTCGTGGCTTCCGGTTCCGGCTTTGGATTACAGCAATTGGCATGGGGCCGTGGGGCCAGGGTCGGGCAGGACGGAGACGGGGCGGATGATCGGCGGGCCGGTGGATCTGGAAGGCGGCTTCAACCGCATGCGGCCCTGTCGCCATGGGCTGATGGTCTACAACCGCAACGACCGCTATGTCGGCCGCTCCCTCGACCTCTATGGCGAATATGCCGAACATGAGGTGGCGGTGTTCCGTTCGATCCTGCGTTCCGGCGACGTGGCGGTGGAGGTCGGGGCCAACATCGGCGCCCAGACCCTGCCGCTGGCCCGCATGGTCGGGCCGTCGGGCTCCGTCGTCGCCTTTGAACCGCAGGAGATGCTGTTCAACCTGCTGTCCGCCAATCTGGCGCTGAACGGCATCACCAATGTGCGGGCCCGGCGCATGGCGGTGGGGAGCGAGGCCGGCAGCATCCGGGTGCCGGCGCTCGACCCCAGCCGCTCCAACAATTTCGGCGCCCTCGGCCTTGGAGGCTGGGACCATGGCGAACTGGTTCCGCTGGTGACGCTGGACAGCCTCGACCTGCCGTCCTGCCGCCTGCTGAAGGCCGATGTGGAGGGCATGGAGGCGGCGGTGCTGCGCGGGGCGTGCCAGCTGATCGCGCAGCACCGGCCGGTGCTGTATGTGGAGAACGACCGGCGCGACCTCTCGCCCGCCCTGATCGGGCTGATCCGGTCGATGGGCTACCGGGTGTGGTGGCACACGGCCCGCCTGTTCGACCCCGGCAATTTCGCCGGCAACCCAAACGACGTCTTCGACGGGATCGGTGCCGTCAACCTCGTCGCCCTGCCGCCGGGCAGCGACATCCACATCCCCGATCCCGAGATCACCGACGATCGGGACTGGTGGCGGTGAGGCAACTCTCCGCCGTGACCTTTGGAGTCGACGGAGGCTCCCGAGCGCCTGTGCTTGACCGTTTTTTCATAAATTGATTAATAGTCTGCCCTGGTCCACTCCTGAATTGGAAGAGCTGCGGGAAATGAAAGCTGTAATACTTGCCGGCGGCCTTGGAACGCGGCTCTCCGAGGAAACGGACCTGCGGCCCAAGCCGATGGTGGAGATCGGCGGCAAGCCGATCCTCTGGCACATCATGAAGATCTATTCTTCGCATGGCATCAATGACTTCGTCATTTGCCTGGGCTACAAGGGCTATGCGATCAAGGAATATTTCTCCAGCTACTCTCTTCACAATTCGGATGTGACCATCGACTTGCGGACCAACACGGTCGAGGTCCATCGCCGCCTTGCCGAACCCTGGCGGATCACCCTGGTCGAGACCGGCGAGTCCACCCTGACCGGCGGGCGCATCAAGCGCGTGCTGCCCTATCTGGAGGGGGAGGAGGCTTTCTGCCTCACCTACGGCGACGGCGTCGGCAACGTGGACATCTCCGCTTCGGTCGCCTTCCACAAGGCGCATGGCCGCGCCGCCACCATGACCGTGGTGCATCCGCCCGGCCGCTACGGCGTGGTCGAGCTGGAGGGCGACCGCATCTCCGCCTTCCAGGAAAAGCTGCCGGGCGACGGCGCCCGCATCAATGGCGGCTTCTTCGTTCTGTCGCCGACGGTCGGCCGCTACATCGACGGCGACGACACCATGTGGGAGCAGGAGCCGCTGCGCGGCCTGGTCGAGGACGGCCAGCTGCACGCCTGGAAGCATGACGGCTTCTGGCAGTGCATGGACACCATCCGCGACAAGCGCCTGCTGGAGGATTTGTGGGCCGCCGGCAACCCGCCCTGGAAAAGCTGGTAAGAGTTGGTGAGTGCCCCGATGTCCACCCCTCCGCTTTCCACCAATGCGTCGTTCTGGTCCGGCAAGTCGGTCTTCCTGACCGGCCACACCGGCTTCAAGGGAAGCTGGCTCGGCTTCTGGCTCTCCGCCATGGGCGCGCGCGTCACCGGCTACGCGCTGGAGCCGCCGACCACCCCCAGCCTGTTCGAGGCGGCGGGGCTGCGCGACCGGCTGCACCGCAGCGAGATCGCCGACATCCGCGACCGCGACCGGCTGGAGGCGGCGCTGTCCGCCGCCCGTCCCGACATCGTCATCCACATGGCGGCGCAGCCGCTGGTGCTGCGCTCCTACCGCGACCCGGTGGAGACCTACGCCACCAACGTCATGGGTACGGTGCATCTGCTCGATGCGGTGCGCCGGGTCGACAGCGTGCGGGTGGTGGTCAACGTCACCAGCGACAAGTGCTACGAGAACCGCGAGTGGGTGTGGGGCTATCGCGAGAACGAGCCGATGGGCGGCCGCGACCCCTACAGCAACAGCAAAGGCTGTGCCGAGCTGGTGACCGCCGCCTTCCGCCAGTCCTTCTTCCCGCCGGGGGAAAGCCCGGTCGCCCTGGTGTCGGGCCGCGCCGGCAACGTTGTGGGCGGTGGCGACTGGGCGGAGGACCGACTGGTCCCCGACCTGATCCGCGCCTTCCTGGACGGCCGTCCGGCGGTGGTGCGCAACCGCCATTCCACCCGGCCCTGGCAGCATGTGCTGGACCCGCTGCACGGCTATCTGATGCTGGCGGAAGCCGCCTGGACCGAACCGGCGACCCATGCCGAGGGCTGGAACTTCGGCCCGGCCGAGGGCAGCGCCCGCCCGGTCCACTGGGTGGCCGACCGGCTGGCCGCGCTGTGGGGCGACGGCGCCGCCTGGATCGACAACAGCGGCCCGGCCGGCCCGCATGAGAACCGCTTCCTGGCGCTCGACTGCGCCAAGGCGCGGCAGCGGCTGGGCTGGGCGCCGCGCTGGGATCTGGCGGAGACGCTGGCGCGCACCGTCGAGTGGTATCGCGCCTATGGCCGGGGCCAGGACATCCCCGCCCTTATGTCGGCCCAGCTTCTTGCGTATAACGAGGCCCGTCCGGCCGCCTGAGGCGGCCGGCGTCCTTTTTTCGCATCACCGTTTCTTCCGTGAGACCGTCATGACCTCCTCTTCCTCCTCGCCGGCCCCCTCGTCGTCAGCCGGTTCCGCGGATCGCCGGGAAGACCTGCGCCGCCGGATCCTCGATCTGGTGGCCGAATATGCGGAGGTCGCCCATGCCGACCGGCCCTTCGACCCGGAACGCTCGCCGGTTCCGGTCAGCGGCAAGGTCTATGGCGGCGAGGAGATGGCGCTGCTGGTGGACTCCGCCCTCGATTTCTGGCTGACCACCGGCCGTTTCAACGACGCCTTCGAGAAGCGGCTGGCCGAGTTCCTGGGTGCGCGCAACGTGCTGACGGTCAATTCCGGCTCGTCCGCCAACCTGCTGGCGCTGACCGCGCTGACCTCGCCGCTGCTGGGCGACCGCGCGTTGCAGCCGGGCGACGAGATCATCACCTGCGCCACCGGCTTCCCGACCACGGTGAACCCGATCCTGCAGAACGGGATGGTCCCTGTCTTCCTCGACGTCGACATCCCGACCTACAACATGGACATGCGGCTGCTGGAAGAAGCGGTCGGGCCGCGCACCCGCGGCATCATGCTGGCCCATACGCTGGGCAATCCCTTCGACCTCGCCGCCGTCACCCGCGTCGCCGAGAAGCACGGGCTGTGGGTGGTCGAGGACTGCTGCGACGCGCTGGGCGCGCGCTATGACGGCAAGCTGGTCGGCAGCTTCGGCGACATCGGCACCCTCAGCTTCTACCCGGCCCACCACATCACGATGGGCGAGGGCGGAGCGGTCTTCACCAGCAACGCCAAGCTGAAGCGCTCGCTGGAATCCTTCCGCGACTGGGGCCGCGACTGCTGGTGCCAGCCGGGCCAGGACAACACCTGCAAGCAGCGCTTCAACTGGCAGCTCGGCGACCTGCCGCACGGCTACGACCACAAGTACATTTACTCCCATCTCGGCTACAACCTGAAGATCACCGACATGCAGGCCGCGGTCGGGCTGGGCCAGATGGATCGGCTGGACGGCTTCATCGAGGCGCGCAAGGCTAACTTCGCCCGCCTGAAGGCCGGAATGGCCGAACTGGCCGACATGCTGGTCCTGCCGGAGGCGACGCCGAACAGCGACCCGTCCTGGTTCGGCTTCCCGCTGACCGTGGCGGCCGACGCCCCCTTCAGCCGCGATGAGCTGACCCGCGAACTGACCCGCGCCCGCATCGGCACGCGCCAGCTGTTCGGCGGCAACCTGCTGCGCCAGCCCTACATGAAGGGCCGCCCGCACCGCGTCGTCGGCGAACTGACCAACAGCGACATCGTCACCGCCCGCACCCTGTGGATCGGCGTCTATCCGGGCCTGACCGCCGCCCACATCGACTACATGCTGGACGTCATCCGCAGCTTCGTCCGGGCGCGGACGGCCGGCTGAGGACCGCCGGGCGATGCGCGTCCTCGTTACCGGCTCCGGCGGCTTCCTCGGCGCCCATGTCGCCGCCCGCTTCGGCCATGCCGGCTGGACGGTGCTGGCCGCCGGCCGGGAGGGCGGCGACGGCTGGCGTCTCGCCCGCCTCGGCGTGGCGGCGGAGCCGGTGCGGCTCGACCTGACGGCATCGGGGGAGGAGATCGCGGCGGCGGTGGCCGACGCGCGCCCCGACCTGATCGTCCATTGTGCCGCCTACGGCGTCGATTACCGGTTCCAGGACGTGGCGGCTTCGGCCCGCACCAATCTGGAAGGCACGCTGCACCTCGTGCGCGCGGCGGCCCAGGCGCGTGTGGGCCGCTTCGTCCATGTCGGCACCTGCTACGAATACGGCCCCTCCGACCGTCCGATCGCCGAGGACGCGCCGCCGGCGCCGCGCAGCCTCTACGGCATCACCAAGGCGGCGGCGACGCTCGCCGCACTCGGCACCGCCGCGTCGCACGGGCTGGCGCTCGCCGTGGTCCGGCCCTTCGGCATGTATGGCCCGCTGGAGAACGACACGAAATTCGTGCCGATGATCCTGCGCGCCTGCCGCGACGGCCGGCGGACCGAGCTGACCGGCGGCGGCCAGCTGCGCGACTATGTCTATGTCGGCGACGTGGCCGAGGCCTGCCTGCGGCTGGCCGGGCTGGCGGACTTCCCGGCCGGCGAGATCGTCAATCTCGGCTCCGGCGCGCCTATCACCATCCGCGCCCTGGGCGAGGCCGCCGCAAGTGCCGTCGGCCATGGCGGCGACGCCCTGCTGTGGGGTGCCTTGCCCTACCGCCCGGACGAGGTGATGAGCATCGTCGCCGAGGCCGGCAAGGCCGCCGCACTGCTCGGCTGGCGGGCCTCGACCCCGCTGGACGCGGGGATGCGGCAGACCCTGGCCTTCCTCGATCCGCCCGAAAACCCACCTGAAAGTTCCGGAGCTTCCCCGTGCGCTACCTGATCACCGGAGGCTGCGGCTTCCTCGGCAGCAACCTCGCCGCCGCCGTTCTGGAGCGTGGCGAGGATCTCTGCGTCTTCGACAACCTGTCCCGCCGGGGCAGCACGCTGAACCTCGACTGGCTGCGCGGCCAAGGGGAGTTCGAGTTCCGCCACGGCGACATCCGCAATCCCAACGATGTGCAGCGCGCGGTGGCGGAACTGCGGCCGGACGTGGTCTTCCATCTGGCGGGGCAGGTGGCGATGACCACCTCGCTGGCCGACCCGCGGCTGGATTTCGAGGTCAACGCGCTGGGCAGCTTCAACCTGCTGGACGCGGTGCGCCGCTCGGCGCCTGAAGCCCTGGTGCTCTACAGCTCGACCAACAAGGTCTATGGCGACCTGGAATGGACGCCCTACGAGGAGACGGAGACCCGCTACGTCGCCCCGGCCTTCCCGAACGGCTTCGACGAGACCGCCCCGCTCGACTTCCATTCGCCCTACGGCACCTCGAAGGGCGCGGCCGACCAGATGATGCTGGACCATCACCGGGTGTTCGGGCTGCGCACCGTGGTGTTCCGCCATTCCTCCATGTATGGCGGCCGGCAATACGCCACCGCCGACCAGGGCTGGGTCGGCTGGTTCTGCGGTCTGGCGGTGCAGGCCGGGCTCGGCCAACTCAAAGCACCCTTCACCATCAGCGGCACCGGCAAGCAGGTGCGCGACGTGCTGCATGCCGAGGACATGAAGACCCTCTATTTCAGCGCGGTGGAGCGGGCCGACGCGGTGGGGGGCCAAGTGTTCAACATCGGCGGCGGCATGGCCAACAGCCTGTCCCTGCTGGAGCTGTTCCGCTTGCTGGAGGAGCTGCATGGGGTGGAGATGCGGTTCGAGCGGCTGCCGCCGCGCATCAGCGACCAGCGTATCTTCGTCGCCGACATCGCCAAGGCCCGCCGCCTGCTGGGCTGGGAGCCGAAAGTCGACGCCCGCCGCGGCGTTTCCGACATGCTGGCCTGGATCGCCCAGCAATAGATCGCCCGGCAATAGATCGACAGAGACCGAGCATGCTGCATTTCTTCTGGACGCCCTACACCTTCCGCCGCGATAGCTACGACAAGTACGAGGCGAACAACGCGGAGATCTGCAAGCATGCGCGCCGCGTGCTCGGCCGCTTCACCGATGTCCATCTCGACAGCTTCAACGCCTCGCGCGTCACGCGGAACCCGGCGGACATCCTGCTGGGCCACACCAGTTTCGATTCCGCCGGCGGGCTCGCCGACGACTGGGTGCGCGACAACGCGCTGGAACCCGGCCAGCCGGCCCATCCCAACACCTACCTGATGCTGCCGCTGCTGCCCGAACCGGTGGAGGAGCACAGGAACTGGAGCCCCTTCATGGACAGCCAGCTCCAGGGGGCGCGGCTGATCTTCGGCATCTGCGGCGATTACTGGTACGAGCGCATCCAGGCCCTGCCGGCCGACGATATGCTGGGCCGGGTCAAGGACCGCATCGTCCGCATCGACATGGGTTGCGAAGGCCACCGCTTCGCCCCGCCGCGCGGCTATTCGCAAGCCAGCATGCGCGGCCTGCTGCACATGAGCGACCTCGCCCCGCACAAGGGCTTCGACCTGCTGCTGAACAGCGTCGCCGGCACCGGCGCTGTGCTGCATGCCGGCAGCAGCGCGCTGCGCCCCCACCCCTACCAGCGTGTCCGCCTGAACGGGCACGAGTTCGTCTCGCTCGGCTGGGTGGACAACAGCTCGGCCCAGCAGGACCGCTTCATCAAGGACAACTGCGCCTTCTACATCCACGCCAGCTCGCGCGATGCCCAGGCCACCGCCATCCTGGAGAATTGCGCCCGCGGCCTGGTGCCGATGGTCACGCCGGAAAGCGGCTTCCGCTCTCCCTACGCCATCGAGCTGACCCAGGACGCCGAGGCCAACCGCGCCATCATCGCCCGCGCCCTGGCGATGCCGCAGGAGGAGTATGAGCGGCGCAGCGCCGGCGTCGTCCGGCAGGTGCTGGACCAGCATTCCTGGGACCGCATCTTCACCGGCATCTGGGACCGCATCCAGCAGGACATCGCCGGCCGCGCCGCGCGGGCCGGCTGATCCGCCCGGCCCCCACCCCTGCCATGCCGATGATGAGCGCCGACGACTTCGTTTCCCAAGGGATGGAACGCTACCGTGGCGGCGACATTGCCGCGGCTGCGGCCGCCTACCGGCGTGCGCTGTGCATGGACCCGGCAAGTGCCAATGCCTTCCATCTTCTGTCGATCTGCGAAATCCAGCTCGACCGGATCGAGCCGGCGCTGTCCTGCTTCCGCCGGCTGGAGGCGATCGGCCTGCGCCACGAGGCGATAGAGGCCAACCGCCGGGTCGCGGTCCAGAAGGCGTCGGCGCTTCTTGCCACCTTCTCTTCCGGCAAGGCCCTGGCCGAGGCCGCATCGCTGGCCGGTGCCGTTCTGGCGCTCGATCCCGGCAATCCCGTCCTGGCTTTCCTGTTCGGCGGCGACGACATCGACCGTGGCTTCGTGCCGCGCGGGCTGCATCGGATCGCGGCGGTGCCCGCCGACCAACGTCGCCGGCCGCCCCTGCTCGACGCTTACAACCGGATCATCGTCGCGGCCTTCGAGCATGGCGCCGCCCTGCTGAACGGCGGGAAGCCGGTGGAGGCGCTGCTGACCTTCGCCGCCCTGGCGGCCCTGGAGCCGGGCCATGGGCAGATCGCCTCGACCCTCGCCTCCGCCATCCGCCGGACCCTGCGCGAGGCGGTCGAACGGCACCAGTCGGCCGACCTGACGGGGGCCGTCGCGCTCTACGACGCCATCCTGGCGGCCGTTCCCGGCCATCCCGAGGCTTCGCACCTGCGCCGGCTGGCCGAGTGGCGGCGCGGCTCCCGGCTTCCGGCGGGCGGTCCCGAACGGCTGCCCCTGTCCCCGGCTCATCCGCCGGAACCCTCCCCGCCGGTCCTGACCATCTGCATCCCCACCTACAACCGGCCGGACGAGCTGGTCTTCCAGGTCGAGAACCTGATGGTGCAGGTCCTGGAGACCGGACGGCGGGACATCCGCATCCTGGTCTCGGACAATTGCTCCGACGAGCGGGTGGAGCGCTCCGTCCGGATCTTCGAACGCTGGAACCGTGCCGGGGCGGTCCTGTTCGAGTACCACCGCAACCCCCGCAATCTCGGCTATGACGGGAACGTCATGGCCTGCTTCGACCGCTGTGTCTCCGGCCATGTCTGGATCCTGTCCGACGACGACTATGTCCTGCCGGGAACGGTCGCCCGGCTGTGCGCGGTGATCGACGCCCACAGCCCGACCCTGATCTTCCTGAACGAGCCGGGGGACACGGGCGGGGTGGCGGGCGGGGTGGCGGTCGACGGAACCCTGACCACGCCGGCGGGAACAAGGTTCAGGCTTCCGCTGGGCCGGCCACTGTCCCTTGATGCCGGGGACGAGCAGCTGAGGGCCGCAGTGGTGTCGCATTCCTTCTGGCTGTCGCGCTCGGTCTTCCGCAAGAGCTTCCGCGACTACGACGCGGCCGACCTGTCCGGCACCTCCGTCGCCCATATCGGTCTGGTCAACCTGTCGCTGGTCGGCGATCGGCAGCCGACGCTGTACATGACGGACCAGCCGATGGTGATGAACATGCCGCACAGCGTGTTCTCCCACAATTTCATCGAGGTCTTCGTCTCGGGCATGCACCGGCTCTACGGCTCGCCGACGATGAACTTCTCGCCCGGCGTCGTGCGGGCGGTGGCGCGCGAGAATTTCCGCTTCCTGGAACGCTTCATCGACGGCACCCACCCGCCCCACATGACGATGCGCTACCGCCCGCGCTTCTTCCGGCTGGTGCGGAAGAAGCTGGAATATGGCGCCGGCATCGGCGAAACCCTGCGCTTCGCACGCGACCTGCTGAAATACCGGGCGTCCTTCCGTATAAGGGCCGGAACCGGTCAGCCGGCGAAGTCGACCAGCATATGAGCGCTGCCCGGCCGCCGGGCGCCGCCAGTCGGGGAAGTGAAGATCCATGGCCGTTCTTGTGACCGGAGGCACCGGCTTCGTCGGCAGCCATCTTCTGAAGGGGCTGCTCGCCGACGGGCACGATGTCGTCGTCCTGAAAAGGAGCACATCCGACCTGACGCGCGTCCGGCCGCTGCTCGGCGAGCCCGGCTTGTCCTTCGTCGACATCGACCGTGACGGCATCGCCGGCGCCTTCGCCGGGGCACCGGTCGAGGCGGCGGTGCATGTCGCCACCTCCTACGGCCGCGGTGGCGAGACGCTGGCGAGCATCCTGGAAGCGAACCTGATCTTCCCGGTTGAACTGATCGAGTTGTGCGTCCAGCACAAGGTCCGTGCCTTCGTCAACACGGACTCCTATTTCTGCAAGGAGAAGAAGTCCTATTCGGCCTTGCCGAACTATTCGCTGTCCAAGCAGAATCTGCTGCCCTGGCTGAAGAAGTTCTCCGACCGTATCATGCTGGTCAACGCCTGCCTGGAGCATGTCTATGGCGCCCATGACAGCCCTACCAAATTCTGCGAGGACCTGATCCGCAAGGTGGCCCTGCAGCGCGTCGATTCCCATCCGCTGACCCACGGCCACCAGAAGCGCGACTTCGTGCATGTCGATGACGTGGTCCGCGCCTATGTCGGCATCGTCCGCCGGGCGGTGGAAAAGGAGAGCGGCTATGCCGAGGTCAATGTCGGTACCGGGCGCAGCGTGGAGATCCGCGCCTTCGCCGAGACGGTGAAGCGGCTGTCGGGCAGCCCGACCGACCTGCGCTTCGGCGCCATCCCTTACCGGGACGACGAGATCATGAACTCCGTCGCCGATACCCGGGCGCTGTCGGCGATGGGGGTCGAACTGGGCATCGGCATCGAGGAGGGGATTGCCGACGTCCTGTCCCGCTACGGCGTCTCCCCCACCTGCTGACGGGGCGGCCCCCTCAGGGCTCCACCCCATAGGCCCGCAGATGGTCCTCATAGGGAATAACCCGGCGGGCGTTACGCACCTCCTGCCGCCACAGGGCGGCGGCGGCCAGCCGGGCGGGCGGCGGGGCCATCGGCGACTTCATGAACCACATCAGCGCATGGTGGTAGCAGGTGAAGAAGCGCCCGCTGGCGACAAGGTCGGAGGTGATGCCGCCGCGCCGGAAGGTGACCAGCGGCTCGCCGACATAGGCGACATAGGGATAGCGGCTGGCGGCGATCAGATAGATCAGGCAGTCGGGGCCGGCGCCGTGCGCCTCGAAATCGGCGGCCGAACTTCCCCCCGGGCCGGGACCCAGGTCGCTGACGATGCCGTCGCGCAGGTCGGCGGTGCGGAACAGGGCGGCGCAGGGCGACACCGGCAGGCCGCCGAAGTTCGACAGGTATTCGAAGACGAAGGTGTCGGACGGGAAGGTGTCGACGAAATACTGATGGATGACGCCGTGCGACGCCCCCGCCTCGTCCACCAGCTTGGCCGGGGTGAAGACGAAGGCGACCCGCCCCTGCAGGCGGGGCAGGGTGCGCTCCAGATAGGCCGGCTCCAGCCGGTCGTCGGAGAACAGGATCTTGGAAACCGGAGCCCGCGCCTCGGCGACGCAGCGGCGCCAGTTGTTGACCGGGCCGATGTTGGCGTCGTTGCGGAACAGGCGCAGCCGCCCGTCCTCCGCCGCCAGCCGCTGGCAGATCGCCCAGGTGCCGTCGGTGCTGGCGTTGTCCACCACCACCACCTCGATGTCCCGCACCGTCTGGGCAAGCGCGGAGCGGATCGTCTCCTCGATCTCGCGCTCCCGGTTGTAGACCGGGATCAGGATGCTGACGAGCGGGGCGGGGCCGGGCGGGGCGGCGCTGCTCATGACTGTGCCGTTCGGGTTTGGACCGCCTGACGCCGGTTGCGCTCCTGGATGTAGGCGTTGAAGTCGGCCACGGTGATCAGCGGGAAGCTGCCGATATACTGGACCGCCGCCTGCCCGATCTGCTCGACCAGGAAGGTGAAGACCGCCAGCTCGACCTGCCGGTCGATCTTCGTCAGCTCATCCCCGCGCCTGGCGCGCAGCGTGGTGTAGATGCGGTTCAGCTGAGCGGCGCGGGTTTCCGGCGACTTGCGGTAATTGGTCACAGCACCGTTGCCGGTCTGGATCTCCCAATTGTGCTCGCCATCGCGGATGGTGATGAGCGGATCGAACAGGTAGCCCAGCCGCTGGCCCGACAGGCCGAGATACCAGTGGGCGTATTCCTCCGACCCGCATTCCCAGGATTCCACCATCGGCGCCAGGAACTGGGCGGTGCGGTAGAGGCCGGTCAGGGTGTTGACGAACAGCGGCGGGGACGGCGGGACATGCAGCGACACCGGGTTCAGGTAATAGCCGTCGATCACCGCCTCCATCCCCGGCCGCAGCGTGCTGTGGAAGGGCTGCGGGTGGGGGCGCCCATCCATCAGGATGTGGTGGGCGTTGGAGAAGCAGGCGTTGACCTCCGGCACCCGGCGCAGCAGATCGACCTTGCGGCGCAGGTTGTCGGCGTCCCAGAAATCATCGTCGGCGGTGAAGGTGAAGAACTCGCCGGTGATGAAGCTGAAGGCGCGGCGCGCGTTGCCGTCCATCCCCAGATTGGTCTCGTTCTTGTGATAGCGGACGCGCGGATCGGCATAGCGGCCGGCGACGAGATCGCGCGTCTCGTCATTGTCCGAATTGTCGGTGATGATGACTTCGTAATTGCCGTAGGTCTGGGCGAAGACCGTGTCCAGCAGCTCGCGCAGCAGGGCCGGGCGGTTGCGGGTCGGGATGCAGATCGAGACCCTGTCTGTTACGCGCTGTTCCATGACGTCTTTCTCTGCCGCGTCCATCTTCGCCACGTCTTCTTCCGGGCGGCGAAGCGATATCACCGGGAAACCGGCAGGGTCAACCGGACCCGGCTTCCCGCTCCCGTCCTCATGCCGGCCCCTTATTCCCGCGCCCGCACCCAGGCCTGGTACAGCCCGCCGAAGATCATCGGATGCTCCGCCTCCAGCCGGTCCCAGCGGGCGAGCGAGGTCATCGCCGGATCCTCGGGGAAGCGCTTGCGGTAGAGCGCCGCCACGGCGGGATCGGCCAGCCGGAAGCCCAGGAACTCCAGCCCGAGCGTTTCCAGCGCGCCGGCCAGCCAGGGCAGGGTGACGTGCAGCTCGTGGACATGCATCAGCAGGTCGCGGCAGGCGCTGGTGCCGTAGAAGTCCGGGGAATGGACGACGGCGCGGGCCGGATGACCGTCCGGCAGATCCTGGATGTCGCGGCGGACGTGGCGGATGCCGTCCAGGGTCGGCGGGTGGCCGCGCTCGGCGATGAAGTGACGGGCGGCCAGGATCGGCCGGCGGGCGGCGGCGCTGTAGAAGCCCACCTCCATCACGCCGTGCGGGCGCATCAGCCCGCGCAGCACGCGCAGGCCGGCCATCGGGTCCTCCATGTGGTGCAGCACGCCGACGCTGTGCACCACGTCGAAGCGGCGGCCCAGCGATCCCAGCTCCAGCAGGTCGGCCTGGGCGAATTCGATGCCCGTCAGGCCAAGCCGCCGGCTCTGCCGGGTGGCGTAGGCGAGGCTGCGGCGGCTGAGGTCGACCGCCAGCACCTTGGCGTTCTTCAGGGTGGAGGCGGCCCACACCGCCTCGCGCCCGGTGCCGCAGCCGGCGACCAGAACCTCCGGCGCCTCCCAGCCCGGGGTTTCCCAAGCGGGGGAGGCGGGCAGGGCGGCATGGGGGAAGAGCGCGTGCAGGAAGCGGGGCAGCGCCACCGGCTCCGGCAGCAGGCCGGTGGTCATCCAGCGCGGATAGGGGTTCTCCTCGTACTGGGCGCGCACGCCGACCGACACCGGGTGGCTGATCTGGGTCAGCGCCGGCAGCTCCGCCTGGATCGCCGCCTCGGTCAGCGGTTCGGCTACCTGCCGGTTCAGCAGCCGGGCGATCTCTTCGGGCCAGGACATGGCCTGCAGGGCGGCCGCCCGTTCCCAGCGGTAGAGCGGACGGTAGGCGCCGAGCAGCGCGACCAGCACCGCCGGGGGCTGTTCGCTGCGATCCAGCGCCGCTTCCGCCGCGCGGAGCAGCACCGCCAGGACCTGGAACTCGCCATCGGTCTCGGCGAAGACATACTCGTTGAGGAAGCACTGTTCGGCGATGGCGGCGCACAGGGCACGCCAGGACGGCCGGTCGGGCAGGCCGGGGCCGGTCAGCGCCAGCATCAGCACCCGCCGCAGCCGGGTCAGCGCCCGCTCCAGCGCGGGATCGCAGACCGGCACGGCGCGCAGATGGGCCAGCAGCAGCGGATCCTCCGCCAGCCCGGCGAGCGACCCGTCGGCCAGCAGGGCCCGGCTGGCGTCGTCCAGGGCCGGGCCGCCAGTCTCCGGCAGGGCGGCGAGGGTCCGGATGACGGGCGATGCCATCAGCATGCCGGCAATGGCGCGCGCCAGCCCGGCGCCCTCCACCTCCGGCCGGCCGAGAGCCGCCAGCAGGTCGGCGCGCAGGCCCTCGTCGGGGGCCGGTGGGACGGCGTCGCGCAGCGCCTCGGCAAAGGCGATCCAGTTGCGCGGCACGTCGGGGGCGAGGCGGATCGCCTTGCGCACATAGGGCAGGGCCTGGTCGCGCCAGCCGCCTTGCAGGAACAAGGCGGCGATGCCGAAGCACAGCTCCGCGTCCTCCGGAGCGGTGCGGGCGATGCCGAAGGCCTCCGCCTCCGCCTCGGCGGTGCGGCCGGCGGCGATCAGCAGCGACAGCAGGGCGCGGCGCAGCGGCAGGGGAAGCGGCTGGTTGGCCGGCCGGCCGGCGGTGGCGCGGTGCAGTTCCTCGATGGCGGCCTCTGGATTGCCGGTCTCCTGATGCAGGCGGGCGAGGTTGTTGTGGACCTCCGGCAGGTCGGGGGCGAGGCGCAGCGCGTCACGGTAGGCCTCCAGCGCGCCCGCGGCGTCGCCGCCCGATTGCAGGGCGGCGCCGAGGTTTGCCAGCAGCGGCGTCCGGTTGGGATCGTCCGGATTGGCGATGCGGGCCAGCCCGTCGCGGCAGACGGCGGCTGCTTCCTCCCAATGGCCGGCGACGCGCAGGCTGTCGGCCAGCCGCAGCCGCGCGTCGAGGTGGCCCGGATCGACCGCCAGCACCCGGTGGAACGCGGCGATGGCCGATTCCGGCTGGCCGGCGCGGTGGTGCAGGGTGCCGATCAGGTGCAGGGTTCCCGTCAGGCGCGGACGCAACGCCACCGCCTGTTCGGCCTGTTCCAGCGCCTCCTCGTCGCGGCCCAGCCGGGCCAGCAGCGAGGCATGGTTGCCCAGGATCTCCGGCAGGACCGGCCGGTGGGACAATGCCCGGCGGAACAGCGCCTCGGCCTCATCGGCCCGCCCTTCCAGCATGCGGACCAGCGCCAGGGTGCCCAGCGTTTCGGCCTGCGCCTGACGCAGTCCCTGGACCGGTTGGATGGCGCCGTCGGCAAGACGCAGGGCCGCGTCGCAGGCCGCTGCCGCCTCGGCCAGATGGCCCAGGCGCAGGCGGGCGAGCGCCTGCGCGCGGTGGGCCTGAACCGCAGCCTGGAGCGCCGCCGTGTCGCCTGCCGCCCCGCTTCCCACCCGCCGCAGCGCCTCGGCAGCCGCGGCATAGCCGTCGTCGAGGCGGCCGGCGGCGACGAATGCCAGGGCCAGCACGCTCCAGCCGTCGGCCCGCTCCGATTGCGACCGGACCATTGCCTCGGCCCAGGCAACGGCTTCGGCCGGCCGGCCCAGGATGCGGGCGGCTTCGGCCAGCGACAGCAGCCCGGCGGCATCCCGTGGCGGGTTGCCGCACAGCTCGCGGTAGGGGGCTTCCGCCTCATCCGGCCGGCCTGTCCGGCACAGCTCCAGCACCCGACGTTCCAGGGCCTGCTGCTCCGGGGTGCTCTGGCCGGTCGGAAGGCTGGCGGTCCCGGTTGCGGTGTCGGTGGTCATGGAGCAGGACCCTTGGGTTGGAGAGGGAGGGCTGTCGGGTCTCAATAGGCCTGGTAGGACTTTTCCTCGACCAGTTCGGAGCCGAGCAGCTGGTTCAGGTCGCGCTTCAGCGCCGCGCGCTGGTCGTTGGTGCGGTAGACCCGCCGCGCCAACTCGACGAAGCGCGGGCCGAAATCCTTCGCGCGCTCGCAGTCGCGGATTTCGTCCTCGATCTCCCACAGGGTGGTGTTGACCGCCCGCAGATCGCCGATCACCGCGGCGACGTCCGGCCGGGCGGTGTCGGCCTGCGCCGCGACGGCTTCCAGCGCCTCGCGCTCGCGCCGGACATTGGCCAGCTTTTCGGCGTCGGCGATGCGCTCGGCCTTGATGTCGAGGATGGTGATCTTGTCCAGCAGTTCGCCCCAGGATACGGGCGCGAGGATCGGCATGTCGGAAGCTCCGGTTCGGGTGTGGCTGACGTGTGTGGCCAGTTCGCGCAGGGCGCGCTCCAGCCGGTCCATGGCATTGTCCCAGGATCCTGGCTGGTCCTGTCGGAACAGGCGCATTGTCGGATACCAGGGGCTGTCGTCGCGGTCGAGCATCCAGCGCCAGTCCGGTGCGAAGGGGACCAGCACCCAGACGGGGACGCCCAGCGCGCCTGCGAGATGGGCGACGGAGGTGTCGACGCAGACGACGAGGTCGAGGCCGGCCATGATGGCGGCGGTGTCGGCGAAGTCCCTGATGTCGGGCGACAGGTTCAGCAGGGGGAAGCCGCCGGGCGGGTTTGCCGCCTGTCCCTCGGTCGGTCCCTTCTGGATGGAGACGAGGCTGACGCCGGGGATGGCGGCCAGCCGGGCGAAGGGGGCAAGGCCGATGGAGCGGTTCCTGTCGTTGCCGTGGGTCGGCGACCCGGCCCAGACAATGCCGACCTTCAGGCCGACCTTCAGGCCGCCCCCATCCCTTGCCAGCCCCGCCAGCCGCTCGCCCCAGCGCGCCGCCAGATCGGGTTCCGCCGACAGGTAGGGAACGCGGTGCGGGATGGTGTCCATCTGGGTCCCGAACACCTCGCCCAGGCTCAGCATCGGCAGATGCAGGTCGAAGGCATCGGTGGGAAGTTGGCCGCTGACGAAGCGCTCCACGCCGGGCAGCCCGGCCATCACCCGTTCCAGCGGGGCCGGCAGTCCCAGGATCACCCGGCCGCCGCGCGCCGCCACCAGGGGGACATAGCGGCAGAATTGCAGGGCGTCGCCCAGCCCCTGCTCCCCATGCAGCAGGATACGGCGGCCGTCCAGCGGTTCGCCCGCCCAGCGCGGCTTGGGCATGGCGGCATGGGTGGGGGCGTCCTTGCAGCGCAGCCGCCATTCATACTCGCGCCAGCCCTCCTCGAACCGGCCGGCGACCAGCAGGGCCATGCCCAGGTTGCGGCGGGCGTCCGGACCGGCCGGGTCGATCGCCACGGCACGGCGGAAGCCGGCGATCGCCTCGTCCAGCCGGTTCTGGTTCAGCCGGGCGTTGCCATGGTTGGCATAGCCGCCGGCGAAGCCCGGATCGACGGCGGCGGCGCGGGCATGGGCGCGCGCCGCCTCATCCAGGCATCCCCGCTCCTGCAAGGCGAGGCCGAAGCTGCTGTGGCCGGCGGCGAAATACGGATCGAGGGCCACGGCGCGGCGATGGCAGGCCATCGCCGCGTCCGGCCGGCCCAGCCCACGCAGCGCGATGCCCATGTTGTTCCAGGCGGCGGCATGGGCGGGATCGATGGCCAGCCCGCGGCGATAAGCCGCTGCGGCGTCGTCGAGCGCATCGCGTTCCTGGAGGACGTTGGCCAGCCCGTTGTGGCCTTCCGCCGCCATCGGGTCGACGCGGATCGCCCGACGATAGGCCCGTTCGGCTTCGGCGGGGCGGTCCTGTCCACGGTACAGCCCCCCCAGGCTCTCATAGGCGGCGGTCAGGCCCGGCCGCAGGGCGATGGCGCTGCGGTAGGCCGCCGCCGCTCCCTGCCCGGCCCCGAAGTCGCGCAACATGTTGCCGAGATTGAGGCGCGGCTCCGCCATGGCGGGATCGAGGCGCAGCGCGCGGGCCAGCAGGCGCAGCGCCGCACCGCCCTGGCCGGCGCGCCGGACGGCCAGCCCCATCAGATGCAGGGCGTCGCTCTGGTCGGGTGCGATTTCGATGATGCGCCGGTAGATCCGGGCCGCGACGGCGATCTGGCCGTTCTGGTGGTGCCGCACCGCCGCGGCGAGTGCCTCCTGAATGGTCGCCATGCTTGATCGATCGCCTCTGTCGGTCTTGCGGCATCGGTTCCGCAGCCTGCCCATCCAACCGCCGGAGCCGGCCGCCGGAACGGAATAGCGGGTGTTCCCGAATTCTCCAAGTGAGATCGGGAGCGCCATACCCCCGGGCGCGATCCCGATCGCCGCGAGCGCCGAGGGGACGCAGCTGAGAGCCAAGCCGCACATGCATCCGCGATGGGACGGCGGTGGCAATACTGTCCATATTATGAAATTGTAACGACGATGACTGCACAGGCTTAAGCCAAGCCATGACCGGCGAAGTGACGGCGGCATGGAACGCTGTGTAAATCCTCTGCGGCGGAGATGCGAGTCGAGTGGAAAGGAACCCTGCATCCCCGGTGGAACGCCGCCGGATCGCGGAACTGTGGGTACCACCAACTTCGACCCTGCCTGTTGCGGATTGGCCATACCGGGTATTTCGGCAGGTTTTCCAAATGCTTGCCGGAGTGGGCGTATAAGCGGGATATGGCCCCTATGGGACTGTTTGGTCAGTCAGGCGTTTCGCCCTACCCACTTCGGTAGAAACGCGTTGCTTTGGGTCCATTCCTTCGGATAACAAGGGCACGGTGTGTTAGCTCGCGCTAGGACTGACTCTGCCTGCCATCAGCCGAGCGTGACGCGCGCCTTAAAGATGGTTCATCCGCCGGCGAACCAAACCTGAAGGGGATTAGTATGGCTGGAACCTTTAACGTAACGACGGGTTCAACCCTAACACTAGGACAGTTCTCTACAATCATCGGCAGCTCTGGTACTGACGTCATCACGCTCGGGACCTCCGGTAACACGGTGTCCATCTCGGCGTTGGAAACTCTGATCGGTGCAGGCGGTGCGGGCTTCGATTTCATCACTCTGACTGCCGGCTCTTCCCTGCAGGTTTCGCTGCTGGAAACTCTGGTGGGCAGCAGCTCGACGGACGTGATCTCGGTCGGCACGACCGGCTCGACCATGCTGGTGTCTTTGCTTGAGACGATCACCGGCGGCACGGGCACGGATGTTGTCACGCTGGCCAGCGGCGGCAACACGCTTCTGGTTTCGGCGCTCGAGACGCTGACCGGCGCCGTGGGCTCCGACATCGTCACGCTGGGCACCGTCGGCAACACGCTTCTGGTTTCGGCCGTCGAGACGCTGACCGGCGCTGCGGGTACCGACGTCGTCACGCTGGGCACCGTCGGCAACACGCTTCTGGTTTCGTCCATCGAGACGCTGACCGGCGACACGGGCACCGACATCGTCACGCTGGGCACTGCCGGCAACACCATCCTGGTTTCGGCGCTTGAGACGCTGACCGGCGCCGCGGGCACCGACATCGTCACGCTGGGCACCGCGGGCAACACCCTGCAGATCGTTGCCTTCGAGACGATCATCGGCCAGAACGGCACCGACGTCGTCTTCCTCGGCACGTCCGGCAACACCGTCCTGCTCTCCGGTCTGGAGTCGCTGGCTGGCGCCGCGGGCACCGACATCGTCACGCTGGGCACCGCCGGCAGCACCATGCTGGTCACCCTGCTTGAGACGCTGACGGGCCAGGGCGGCACCGACGTCATCACCCTCGTCGGCACCGGCGCCACCATGCTGGTTTCGGGCCTCGAGACGCTGGCTGGCGCCGGCGGCAGTGACATCATCACCCTGGGCACGTCCGGCAGCACCATCCTGGTTTCGGCGCTTGAGACGCTGACGGGCCAGGGCGGCACCGACGTCGTCACGCTGGGCACCGCGGGCAACACCCTGCTGGTCACCGCGGTCGAGACGCTGACGGGCCAGGGCGGCACCGACGTCATCACGCTGGCTTCGGGCGGCAACACCATCCTGGTTTCGGCGCTTGAGACGCTGACGGGCCAGGGCGGCACCGACATCGTCACCATCGGCACCACCGGCAGCACCCTGCTGGTCACCGCCGTCGAGACGCTGACGGGCCAGGGCGGCACCGACGTCATCACGCTCGCTTCGGGCGGCAACACCGTCACGGCTTCGCTGCTGGAGACCCTGACCGGCGGCGCCGGTTCGGACCTGGTCTTCCTCGGCACGTCCGGCAACACCACCACCGTTTCGGCGATCGAGACGCTGGTCGGCGGTGACGGCACCGACCTCGTCATCGTCGGCACCACCGGCAGCACCCTGCTGGTCCGTGCGGTCGAGACGATCATCGGTCAGGGCGGCACCGACGTCATCACGCTGGGCAACACCGTCAACACGCTGGTCGTGGGCGGCATCGAGACGCTGACCGGCGGCACCGCCAGCGACGTCGTCACCATCGCCACCACCGGCAGCACCCTGCTGGTCTCGGCGGTCGAGACGCTGACGGGCCAGGGCGGCACCGACGTCATCACGCTGGCCTCCAGCGGCAACAGCATCACGGCCTCGCTGCTGGAGACCCTGACCGGCGGCGCCGGTTCGGACCTGGTCTTCCTCGGCACCGCCGGCAACACCACCACCATTTCGTCGGTTGAGACGCTGGTCGGCGGTGCGGGCACCGATGTCGTCACGCTGGGCACCATCGGCAGCACCATGCTGGTGCGCGCGGTCGAGACGATCACGGGCCAGGGCGGCACCGACGTCATCACGCTGGGCGACACCACCAACACGCTGACCGTCGGCGGCATCGAGACGCTGACCGGTGGCACCGCCAGCGACGTCGTCACCATCGCCACCACCGGCAGCACCCTGCTGGTCTCGGCGGTCGAGACGCTGACGGGCCAGGGCGGCACCGACGTCATCACGCTGGCCGCTGCCGGCGCGACGATCCTCGCCAGCCTGGTCGAGACCATCACCGGCGGCGCCGGCTCCGAGCTGGTGTTCCTCGGCACGGCCGGCAACACGCTGACCGTTTCGGCCATCGACATCCTGATCGGCGGCACGGGCACCGACGTCGTCACGCTGGGTACCGCTGGCAACACGGTTCTGCTGCGCGGCCTGGAGACCCTGACGGGCGCTGCCGGCACCGACGCCATCACGCTCGGCGACACCGGCAACACGCTCTCCGTCTCCGCTCTCGAGACGCTGCTCGGCGGTTCCGGCACCGACGTCGTCCTGCTCAGCACCTCGGGCAACACCCTGCTGGTTTCGGGCCTTGAGACGCTGACCGGCGCCGGCGGCACCGACGTCGTCACGCTGGGTTCGGCCGGCAACACCCTGGTCGCCACGGCTCTCGAGACGATCGCGGGCGGTGCGGGCACCGATGTCGTCAACATCGGCACTTCGGGCAACACGCTGCTCGTCTCGGCTCTCGAGACCCTGACCGGCGGTGCTGGCACCGATGTCGTCACGCTGGGTTCGGCTGGCAACACCCTGCTCGCCAACCTGCTCGAGACGGTCGCCGGCGGCACGGGCTCCGATCTGGTCTTCCTCGGCACGGCCGGCAGCACGGCTCTGGTGTCGGGTCTGGAGATCCTGGTCGGCGGCACGGGCACCGACGTCGTCACGCTGGGCACGGCCGGCAACACCGTCCTCGTCCGCGGCATCGAGACCCTGATCGGTCAGGGCGGCACCGACGTCATCACCATCGGTGACACCGGCACCACCATGCTGGCTTCGGGCCTCGAGACCCTGATCGGCGGCGCTGCCACCGACGTGATCTCGCTGGGCACGGTCGGCAACACCCTGCTGGTCTCGGCTCTGGAAACCCTGTCGGGCGCTGCTGGCACCGACGTCGTCACCATCGGTTCGGCCGGCGCCACGCTGCTGGCTTCGGGCCTGGAGACGCTGACGGGCGGCACCGGCTCCGAGCTGGTCTTCCTGGGCACGGCCGGCAACACGCTCTCGGTGTCGGGCATCGACATCCTGATCGGCGGCACGGGCACCGACGTCGTCACCTTCGGCACGGCCGGCAACACGCTGCTGCTCCGCGGCATCGAGACGCTGATCGGCGCCGCCGGCACCGACGTGCTGACGCTGGGCGACACGGGCAACACCGCGTCGGTTTCGCTGTTCGAGACGGTCATCGGCGGCACGGGTACCGACGTCCTCACGATCGGCACCGTTGGCAGCACCCTGTTCGTTTCGGGTCTGGAGACCCTGACGGGCCAGGGCGGCACCGATGTCGTCACCATCGGTTCGGTCCTCGGCAACACCCTGCTGGTGACCGGCATCGAGACGCTGACCGGTCAGGTCGGCACCGACGTCGTCACGCTGGGCACGGTCGGCAACACCATCCTGGTGTCGCTGCTCGAGACCCTGACCGGCGGCACGGGCACCGACGTCGTCACCCTGGGCTCGGTCGGCGGCACGCTGCTGGCTTCGGGTCTGGAGACGATCACCGGCGGCACGGGTTCGGACCTGGTCTTCCTGGGCTCGGCTGGCAACACCCTGCTGGCTTCGGCTCTTGAGTTCCTGATCGGCGGTGCTGGCACCGACGCGATCACGCTGGGCACGACGGGCAACACCGTCATCGTGCGCGGCCTCGAGACGCTGACGGGTCAGGGCGGCACCGACGTCGTCACCATCGGCGACACCGGCACCACCATGCTGGCCTCGGGTCTGGAGACGCTGACGGGCGGTGCGGGCACCGACGCCATCACTCTGGGCACGGTCGGCAACACCCTGCTGGTCTCGGCTCTGGAAACCCTGTCGGGTCAGGGCGGCACCGACGTCGTCACCATCGGTTCGGCCGGCGCCACGCTGCTGGCTTCGGGCCTGGAGACGCTGACGGGCGGCACCGGCTCCGAGCTGGTCTTCCTGGGCACGGCCGGCAACACGCTCTCGGTGTCGGGCATCGACATCCTGATCGGCGGCACGGGCACCGACGTCGTCACCTTCGGTTCGGCCGGCAACACGCTGCTGCTCCGCGGCATCGAGACGCTGATCGGCCAGGGCGGCACCGACGTGCTGACGCTGGGCGACACGGGCAACACCGCGTCGGTTTCGCTGTTCGAGACGGTCATCGGCGGCGCTGCCACCGACGTCATCACGATCGGCACCGCCGGCGGCACCCTGTTCGTCTCGGCTCTGGAAACCCTGTCGGGTCAGGGCGGCACCGACGTCGTCACCCTGGGTTCGGCCGGCAACACCCTGTTCACGACCGCCCTTGAGACGATCACCGGCGGCGCTGCCACCGACGTCGTCGCGCTGGGCACGGTCGGCAACACGCTGCTGGTCTCGGCTCTCGAGACGGTCACCGGCGGCACGGGCACCGACGTCATCACGCTGGGCACGGCGGGCAGCACGCTCACCGCTTCGGCGCTGGAGACGATCGCCGGCGGCACGGGCACCGATTGGGTCCTCCTCGGCGCGGCCGGCAACACCCTGCTGGTCTCGGGTCTGGAACTGCTGGTCGGCGGCGCGGGTACCGAACTGGTCACCCTCGGCACGGTCGGCAACACCATCCTCGTCCGCGGCATCGAGACGCTGACGGGTCAGGGCGGCACCGACGTCGTCACCATCGGCGACACCGGCACCACCATGCTGGCCTCGGGTCTGGAGACGCTGACGGGCGGTGCGGGCACCGACGCCATCACTCTGGGCACGGTCGGCAACACCCTGCTGGTCTCGGCTCTCGAGACGATCACCGGCCAGGGCGGCACGGACGTCATCACCATCGGTTCGGTCGGCGCGACCTTCCTGGCCAATGCTCTGGAGACGATCACCGGCGGCACGGGTTCGGAACTGGTGTTCCTGGGCGCGTCCGGCAACACGGTCACGGTGTCGGCTGTCGACATCCTGATCGGCGGTGCTGGCACCGACGTGGTCACCCTCGGCACGGCCGGCAACACGGTGCTGCTGCGCGGCATCGAGACGCTGACCGGCGGCACGGGCACTGAAGTCATCACGCTGGGCAACACCGGCAACACGCTGGCGATCTCGCTGATCGACACGCTGGTTGGCGGCACGGGCTCCGACGTCGTCAACATCGGCACCACCGGCACCACCATGGTGCTGTCGGCGATCGAGACGCTGACCGGCGGCACGGGCACCGACGTGATCACCCTGGGCTCGACCGGCAACACGCTGGCGATCACCCTGATCGACACCCTGACGGGTGGCGCTTCGACCGACGTCGTCACCCTGGGCACGACCGGCACCACCATGCTGGTTTCGGCTCTGGAGACGGTCACCGGCGGCACGGGCACCGACGTCATCACGCTTGGTACGGTTGGCAACACCCTGCTCGCCAATGCCATCGAGACGATCGCCGGCGGCACGGGCTCCGACCTCGTGTTCCTGGGCTCGTCGGGTAACACCGTCCTGGCCTCGGGCGTCGAGATCCTGGTCGGCGGCACCACCACCGATGTCGTCACGCTGGGCACGGCCGGTAACACGGTCATCCTGCGCGGCCTGGAGACCCTGACGGGTCAGGGCGGCACGGACATCATCACCATCGGCGACACCGGCACCACCATGCTGGTCTCGGCGCTGGAGACCCTGGTCGGCGGTGCGGGCTCCGACGCGATCACCCTCGGCACGACCGGCACCACCATGCTGGTTTCGGCGCTCGAGACGGTGACCGGCGGCACGGGCACGGACGTCATCACCATCGGCACGGTCGGCTCGACCTTCCTGGCCAATGCTCTGGAGACGATCACCGGCGGTTCGGGTTCGGAACTGGTGTTCCTGGGTTCGGGCGGCACGACGGCCCTGGTTTCGGCGATCGACATCCTGATCGGCGGCACCGGCACCGACGTGGTCACCCTCGGCACGGCCGGCAACACGGTGCTGCTGCGCGGCATCGAGACGCTGACCGGCGACACTGGCACCGACGTCATCACGCTGGGCAACACCTTCAACTCGCTGCTCGTCAGCGGGATTGAGACGCTGACCGGCGGTTCGGCTTCGGACATCGTCACGCTGGGCACGGCCGGCAACACGCTGGTGGTGTCGGGCATCGAGACCCTGATCGGCGGCACGGGCACCGACATCGTCACCATCGGCACCGCCGGCGGTACGCTGCTGGCTCTCGGCATCGAGACGCTGATCGGCGGCACGGGCCTTGAGGTGATCTTCACCGGTTCGGCGGGTGCGACCCTGACCGTCTCGGGCGCGGACTTCGTGATCGGCAACACCGGCACCGACGTCCTGACCCTGGGTTCGGCTGGCAACACCACCACGATCCGCGGCATCGAGACGCTGATCGGCGGTGCGGGCACCGACGTCGTGTTCCTGGGTGACACCGGCAACACGATGACGCTCGGCCTGAACGTCGAAGTCCTGGTCGGCGGCACGGCCACCGACGTGCTGAGCATCAGCACTTCGGGCGCCACCCTGCTGACCCGTGCGATCGAGACCCTGATCGGCAGCACCGGCACCGACGTGATCACGCTCGGCGACACGGTGAACACGGTCACCGTGTCGGGCATCGACACCCTGACCGGCGGTGCCAGCACCGACATCGTCTTCACCGGCTCGGCCGGCGTGACGATGACGGCTTCGGGCATCGAGTTCCTGGTCGGCGGCACCGGCACCGACGTCGTCACCCTGGGCTCCTCGGGCAACACCGTCATCACCCGCGGCATCGATACGCTGTCGGGCGGTGCGGGCACCGACTGGGTGTTCCTGGGCGACACCGGCGTCACCATGGCGCTGGGCACCGGCATCGAACTGCTGATCGGCGGCGCTGCCACCGACGTCATCAGCCTCTCCACCTCGGGCAGCACCCTGCTGACCCGCGCGGTCGAGACGCTGATCGGCGCGGCCGGCACCGACGTGGTCACGCTGGGCGACACGCCGAACACGATCACCGTGTCGGGCATCGACACCCTGACCGGCGGTGCGAGCACCGACATCGTCTTCACCGGCTCTGCCGGCGTGACGATGCTGGCGTCTGGCGTCGAGTTCCTGGTCGGCGGCACCGGTTCGGACGTCGTGACCCTGGGTGCGTCGGGCAACACCGTCATCACCCGCGGCATCGACACCATGATCGGTGGTGCGGGCAGCGACCTGGTCCTGCTGGGTGACACCGGCGTGACCATGCGTGCGGAGAGCGGCATCGAGATCATCGTCGGCGGCGCGGCCACGGATGTGGTCAGCCTCGGCGACGGCGGCTCGACGGTCCTGCTGCGCGGCATCGAGACGCTGGTCGGCGGCACGGGCAACGACGTGATCACCACCGGCAACACCGGCGTGACCATGTCGGTCTCGGGCGTCGAGACGCTGATCGGCGGCCTGGGCACCGATGCGATCACGGTGACCAGCGGGTCGATCCGCTTCCAGGGTGGTACTGGCGACAGCATCAGCCTGGCGTCGGGCAGCGGCACCGATACGGTGGTGTACTCGTCCTTCAGCGACATCGCTGCACTGGGCGCGAACACCGGCTTCATCTCGGTGTCGAACTTCCAGTCGGGCACCGACAAGGTGCAGCTGACGGATGCCGCCCGGACGACGGCGGACAAGAATGGCGACGCTTCGCTGACCACGGCGACCGCGGCGACCAACGGGGTGAGCATGACCAACGAACTGGTCAGCCTGTCCTCGGCGGTCAGCGGCAGCCTGACGGATGCGAACCTGGCCAACTTCCGTACGGCTCTGGGTACGCTGACGAACTCGTCGGCTGGTGCGGGCACGCTGGTTCTGGCCAACAACGGCACCAGCTCCGCTCTCTACCAGGTGGTCGACACCAACGGCGACGGCCAGGTGGCCGCGTCCGAGGTGCGTCTGCTCGGCGTCTACAACAGCACGGTGCTCTCGCTCTCCGACATCAACCTCGGTTGATCCGGCGACAAAGCATCGCGGTAAAAGGAAAGGGCGCCCGCAAGGGCGCCCTTTTCTTTTGAGGATGGCGTGGCCGATCGGCTCTTTACCTCGGCCATGCCGGGTCTGTCGGACAAAAGAAAAGGCGGCAGCCGGGAAAACCGGTTGCCGCCTTTCGCTACAGGACCTCCCGCCGTCGGATGGGGAGGGCAGGGGGTGGGATCAGTGGGCGGGTTGGGCCGACAGGCGGTCCACCAGGCGCAGGATGCCCTGGGCCAGCCGGATGATGGCCGGCGAACCGATGAACAGCTCGCGCAGGGCGTCGCCTTCGCCGAAGCGCAGGACGAAGCCGTTCGGATTGAAGACCACGGCGACCTTCGCGGTCTCCGACAGGACATGCTGGGTCCGTCCCTGGAACACCGCGTCCAGGATCGACCGTGCCAGCTCGCGCGCGTCTTCCTCCGGCAGGGTGGCGATTTCCGGCGCCAGCCTGCTTTCATTGAACAGGAAGACGCCCTCCATCCGGACGGCGCCGTCCTGTGCCGATCCTTCTTCGGTCAAGGCGATGTGGGACAGGAACTTGCCGTCGGGAAACAGGACGGTGCGGTCGTCGACCTCGACATTGATGACCAGCCTGCTTTTGGCGGACATGGGGTGTGTTCTCCGGGACGGAGGGGATTTGTGAAAACGGATCAGTCGGCGACGCGGCGCGCCATCTCGGCATCAGCCAGTCCGACCACCACGTCGGCCATCCGGCGTTCGGCACGCCAGCCCAGCATCCGTTCCGCCTTGGCGGGGTTGCCGACGCTGAAGGCGATGTCCGACGGGCGCAGCAGGGCGGCATTGCCATGGACATGCCGGCGCCAGTCAAGCCCGAAATAGGAAAAGGCCTGTTCGACGAAGTCTTCCAACCGGTGCGCCTCGCCGGTGGCGATCACGAAATCCTCGGGCTGGTCATGGGCCAGCATGCGGGCCATGGCATCGACATATTCCGGTGCCCAGCCCCAATCGCGGGCGATCGACAGCGTTCCCAGTTCCAGGCTGTCGGCCTTGCCTTCGGCGATGTCGGCGGCGCCGCGGATGATCTTCTGGGTGACGTAGCGAACCGGCCGCAGCGGCGATTCATGGTTGAACAGGATGCCGGAGCAGGCGAACAGCCCATAGGCCTCGCGGTAGTTGGCGACCGCCCAGTAGGCCGCCGCCTTGCCCACGCCATAGGGGCTGCGGGGATGGAACGGGGTCGATTCGTCTGCCGGAGCGCTGGTGTTGCCGAAGCATTCGCTGGACGACGCATTGTAGAAGCGCGCATCGAGATTCAGGAAGCGGATCGCTTCCAGGATGTTGATGGTGCTGTTGATGGTGCTGTTCAGCGTCTCGACCGGCTGGTCGAAGGACAACCCGACCGAGGCCTGGCTGGCGAGGTTGTAGATTTCGGCCGGGCGGACCCTGGCGATCACCTCGACCACGCTGCGGAAGTCGGTCAGCACGGTGGAATGAAGCACGACCCGGCCGAAGATGCCGAGCCGCCGCAGGTTGGCGAAGCTCGACATCTCCCGGTCGCGCGAGGTGCCGTGGACCGTATAGCCCTTGCCCAGCAGAAGCTGGGCGAGATAGGCGCCGTCCTGACCCGAAACGCCGAAGACCAGCGCGGTCTTCGGTTTGCTCCGGGTCGTCGTTCCGATGATCATGAACAGCGCCCTATCGGTCGCGGTGCAGCGGTCGCGGAAGCGGGATCAGCGGTGATCGTCGCCGTTGGCTGCCAGCCGCATGTCCGATTCGACCATGTCCCGTACCAGATCGCGGAAAGCGGTGGTGTGGGTCCAGCCCAGCTTCGCGCGCGCCTTGCTGGGATCGCCCAGCAGCAGGTCGACTTCGGTCGGGCGGAAATAGCGCGGATCGATGCGGACCACCACCTTGCCGGTCTTCTGGCAGATGCCTTCCTCGTCCACGCCCTCGCCGCGCCACTCAATCCCGCGGCCGATATGGCCGAAGGCCAGTTCGACGAACTCGCGCACCGAATGGGTCTCGCCGGTGGCCAGCACGTAATCGTCGGCCTCATCCTGCTGCAGGATGCGCCACATGCCCTCGACATAGTCGCGGGCGTGGCCCCAGTCGCGCTTGGCGTCCAGGTTGCCCAGATACAGGCAGTCCTGGCGGCCATGCTCGATCGCCGCCACCGCACGGGTGATCTTGCGGGTGACGAAGGTCTCGCCGCGGGTCGGGCCCTCGTGGTTGAACAGGATGCCGTTGCTGGCATGCATGCCGTAGGCCTCGCGGTAGTTCACCGTGATCCAGTAGGCATACAGCTTGGCGGCGGCATAGGGGCTGCGCGGGTAGAAGGGCGTGGTCTCGCGCTGCGGCGTCTCCTGCACCTTGCCGTAAAGCTCCGAGGTGGAGGCCTGATAGAAGCGCGTGGTCTTCTCCAGACCCAGGATGCGGATCGCTTCCAGCAGGCGCAGGGTGCCGATGCCATCGGCATTGGCGGTGTATTCCGGCGTCTCGAAGCTCACATGGACGTGGCTCTGGGCCGCCAGATTGTAGATCTCGGTCGGCTGGATCTGCTGGACCAGACGGATCAGGTTGGTGCTGTCCGTCAGGTCGCCGTAATGCATGAAGAAGCTGACATCCTCCTCATGCGGGTCGCGGTAGAGATGCTCCACCCGCCCCGTGTTGAAGGACGAGGACCGGCGCTTGACGCCGTGGACGACATAGCCCTTCCCCAGCAGAAGCTCGGCAAGATACGCGCCATCCTGGCCGGTGGCGCCGGTGATGAGGGCAACTTTGCGCAAAGGACCGACCCTTGATCTGTACGGGGTTGATGATCGGGCACTATCGTCAAGTCATCCAACGAAGGCAAGGCCCTTGGTTTTTCGCCTTTTGAGGGTTCCGAGGACAATGTCGAGACCGATCGAAGATGTGCGGGACATGGCACGAACGCTGTTGATGCGTTCAACCTGGGGCGATAGGGTGCGCCCCGAACAGTCTGGGCCTTTCCCGGGGCGGTTCCATGGGGATGTTTCCGGGAGATGTTCCCGGGTGGATGTTCCCGGGTGGAGCGGTCGGGTTGGAACGGCTCCCCGGCCGCGTCGCCCCGGCCTCACCGCGTGGATCACCATGGCAACCGTTGCCGAAGCATTGCAGATCGCTGTTGGATTGCAGCGTTCCGACCGTCTGGGCGAAGCGCGCGATCTGTATCTGCGGATACTGGAGGTCGATCCGCGCAACGCCACGGCCTTGCATCTGCTGGGGTTGATCGAGCGTCGGGAAGGGCGCCGGGACAAGGCGCTGGAACTGATCCGCAGCGCGCTGGAGATCGCCCCGGAGATGGCCGACGCCTGCTGCAACCTCGCCTCCACCCTGTCCGAGCTGGGCCGGATCGACGAGGCGGCGGCGGCGCAGCGCCGGGCCCTGGCGATCGATCCGGCATTGGAGCCGGCTCATCATGGCCTCGCCTCCCTGCTGTGCGGACGCGGCGGCCCGCGCGACTGGGCTGCGTCGGCCGCGTCCTTTCGCCGCGCGCTGCGCCTTGCTCCCCAGCGTCCCAACCTCTACCACGATCTGGGCATCGCGCTGCGCCAGGGCGGGGCGTCCGATGCCGGCGCCGTGGCTCTTGCCTTGGGCAGCCAACGCAACGCGCTCGCCCTGCAGCCGGACTTCGCCGCCGCCCACATGAACCTCGGCAACCTGCTGGTCGAACTCGGCCGGCTGGACGAGGCGCTGGTCTGCTTCCGCCGCTCGCTCACCATCGAGCCGGAGCAGGGCGGCGCCCTCTACAATCAGGGCAACGCCCAGCATGCCGCCGGATTGGCCGAGGCTGCGGTCGACAGCTATGTCCGCGCGGCGCGCGCCGGCGTCAACCTGTCGCTGACCCGGCTGGCCGACGTGCTGACCGGCTTGGGTCGCGAAGGCGAGGCGGAGCAGGTGCTGCGGCTGGCGTTGACCAGTCCGGGCAGCGACGTGGCCGGCGCCATCGACATGTTGTCGGCCCTGCTGGTCCGCCAGGGACGTTACGAGGACTCGCGGCGCTTCTTCGCCGACTACCGCTATCCCCACCTCGCCGACCCCAACGCCTTCCGCATCGAATGCCTGACCGCCATCGCCGAAAGCTGGCTGGCAGCCGGCGAGATCGACCGGGCGGTGGAGGTGCTGGCCGGCGTCCACGGCCATGGCAGCCGCTTCTTCACCGTGAAGTCGATCGCCGGGTTGCAACAGGTCCTGGCCCGGCAGGGCCGGCGGCTGGAACGGCCGGCAAACCCCGATCCGTCGCAGCCGCGCATCTGTTCCTCGACGCTGGCCACCCACGGGCGCTTCGCCCACAACGTGCTGGAATATGTGCTGCTGCGGCTCTATGCCGAGAAATTCGGCTACCGGCTGGAGACGCCGGACTGGGTCGGGGGGTATTACTTCGACCTCGACGACCCCAGGCCCGGCGGCGGGCTGAAGCCGATGCATTTCGCCCGGCGCATCCTGAACGATCTGGTGACCGGGCGGCGCGACGATCCGCGTCCGGACGTCGACATCCTCTCGCCCCTGTTCCTCTTCGAGCATCGCGAGGAGTGGCGTGAGCGGGTGCGGTCCTGGCTGCGGCCCCGGCCGGACTGGCTGCCCTATGTCGATCCGGTGATGCAGGCGCTCAAACAGCGTGGCAACACGGTGGTGGCGCTGCACATCCGCCGCGGCGACTTCGTCTGGTTCCGCTACACCATCACCGAGACCTCCTGGTACGTCGACTGGCTGAAGGCGCTGTGGCCGACGCTGGACCGGCCGGTGCTCTACATCGCCACCGACGACCCGGCGACCATCGCCGACTTCGCGGAGTTCGCGCCGGTCTCGCTGGCCGATTTGACTGGGGCCGATCTGGCGAGGGAGGGGGCGGTGCAGCCGTGGAAGGGGCTGGAGTTCCTGCAGGACTTCCATGTCCTGATGAACGCCGACGTGCTGGGCGTCAGCGCCCAGAGCGGCTACAGCCAGCTGGCGGCCCTGCTGAACCGCAACGCCCAGCTGTTCGTCGAGCCGGATGCGGCGGCGCGGCGGATCAGGCCCTATTCCCCCTGGACGGCGTCGTCCGAGACCCCTTAAGACCACCACCATCACGACCAAAGCGACGCCCTCAGTGGGCGGGAGGGCAGCCCCATGGATCTCGCGACCAAGGAATTCTACGACGACTTCTGGCCCCGTTTCGTGCCGATCTACGACGAGACCAAGAAGTACATGCTGGAGACGCTGACCGAGCGGCAGATCGGCCGGGCGCTCGATGCCGGCTGCGGCCACGGCATCTGCTCCGTCATCCTGTCGGAAATGGCGGAACAGGTGGTATCGGTCGACGTGTCGTCGGACAGCCTCGCCACCGCCCGCCAGCAGGCCCAGCGCTTCGGCCGCGACAACATCGAGTTCCATCACCAGGACCTGCAGGAACTGGACACGGACCTCGGTCCGTTCGATCTGGTCTGGTGCTGGGGGGTGGCGATGATGGCGCCCGACCCGATGAAGGTCATGCGCAACCTGATGGCCGTCACCAAGCCGGGCGGCACCGTCTATCTCGGCCTCTACCTGAAGACCTGGCTGTCGCCGGTGCATGAGGGCGTGCGCCACTTCTGCCGCGCCTACATGGACACGCCGGCCCGGCGCAAGCTGGTCGGCGGCTTCTTCACCGGGCTGACCAAGGTCGCCTGCCTGTTGAAGGGACAGGAGATCAACCGCCGTGCCGACAACGTGTCGATCCAGGCCCAGGTCGAGGACTGGTACTACCCGCCCTACAAGACCTTCTATTCGATCGGGGAGATCATTGCGCTGTTCGAGCGCAACGGCTTCAAGGCCGAGTGCATCCAGGACCGGCTGGGCCGGATGAAGAGCGCCACGATCTTCGTGATCCGGGCGACGAAGAATGCCTGAGGCGGCGGCGGGACGGGAGGATCGGACGGCTTCCCCCGACTGGGAGGAACTGGGCCGGCTGCTGTCCCGCGGCTACATCGACAGCGGCTTCATCGGTGGCGTCACCCGCGTGCCGGTTGCCGATGTCGTGCGCGACATGCTGTCGGAGGCCCGGGCCGACGAGCAGGTGGCGGAACTGCGGCGCACCGCCGCTGCCGCCGGGGTCGATGCGGACAAGGCCCGCATCCTGGAGGTCGGGTCGGGCTGCGGCATGACCGTGGTGCGCGGCCGCACGGCGCATGGGCTGGACATCCACGGCATCGAGCCCAGCATGGGCGAATACAGCTCCACGCTGGATGTCTGCCGCCGGCTGATCGACCATTACGGCCTGCCGGCCGACGCGGTGCGCGACGCCACCGGCGAGGCGATTCCCTTTTCGGATGCCAGCTTCGACATCGTCTACTCCTCCAACGTGTTGGAGCATGTCGGCGACCCGGCGGCGGTGCTGGACGAGGCGCTGCGCGTGCTGAAGCCGGGCGGGCTGCTGCTGATCGTCGTGCCCAACTACGGCTCCTGGTGGGAGGGGCATTACGGCATCCTGTGGCTGCCGCGGATGCCGGCCGGGCTGGCGAAGCTCTATGTCCGGCTGTTCGGCCGCGACCCGTCCTATGTCGACACCCTCAACCTGATCGACCGCCCCTGGTTCGACCGCTGGCTCGGCCGCCATCCCGGCAGGCTGGAGGTGCTGGACTGGGGCTGGGGCGTCTTCGAGCAGCGCCTGCGCACCCTGGGCTTTGGTGATTGGGCGGCGTTGTCGGTCGCCAAGCGCATCGTCACCTTCGTCCACCGCTCCGGCCTGCTGGAGCCCGCGATCTGGCTCGCCCGCCGTCTGCACTGGGAAACCCCCATCATCTTCGCGGCGCGCAAGCGCTGAGCAGGACCGCACGCCGGCGTCCCGTCCTGCCGCGGTGGATTTTTCAGCCTGCGCTTATCCCCGTTCCTGCTGCGTGATAGAAAGACCTGTCCGCCGGCCGGACCTTTGGAACAATGGAACAGGCGCCTATTTCTGTTCCACGGTGTTCCAAATGTTCCACCACACCGTCAGCCGACTTACGGCAGCAGGTCCGGCGGCAGACCGGCGGCCTTGGCCTCGGCGGCGCGGGCGAGGTCATGGGCGATGCTGGCCATCGAACCGGACCAGTCCCACTGGCGGTCCTGGCGGTAGATGCGCAAGGACGGGTACCAGATGCTCTTCTCCGCATCGTTCATCCAGCGCCAGTCCATCCGGTAGGGCGCCGGCAGCCAGGTCGGGACGCCCAGCGCCCCGGCGACATGCAGGACGGAACTGTCGATGGCGATGACCAGATCCAGCGTCTTCATCACCGCCGCGGTGTCGAGGAAGGCGTCCGGCCCGGCGTCGAAATCCGCACCCAGCCGGTGGAGCAGCGCCTCGTCGGCATCCGCCAGGCGCTTGGCGGCATTGTCCTGCTTGTGCAGGTTGACCAGGCTGACGCCGGGGATGGCGGCCAACGGGCGGACGAACTCGAAGGGGACGGAGCGCCTGGGGTCGGCGTCGCGGGTGGCGTCGCCGTTGCTCCAGCACAGCCCGACGCGCAGGCCGCCCAGCCCGGCCAGCCGTTCCGTCCACAGCCGCACCCGTTCGGGATCGGCCGACAGATAGGGGCGGTTCGGCACGCTGTCGGCGGTCGACCCGAGCAGATGGGGCAGGCTGAGGCACATCGCACGGGCCCGGATGTCGGGCATGTGCTCCGGGTTGAAGCGGATGTTGCCGGGATTGGGTACGGTCGCCAGCAGGCGCTGCAGCCGCGGCGGACAGACCACGACCACCTCGCCGCAGATGCGGGCGACCTGCGGCACGAAGCGGATGAAATGGATCATGTCGCCCCAGCCGCCCTCGGCGGCCAGGGCCACCGTGTCGTCGGGCAGCGGCCGGCCGTCCCAGACCGGGATCGGGTTGCCGTCGGCCCGGAACCAGACATTGTTCTTGCGCGCTTCGAAATCGGCCATGCCGCCGACGAAATCGCCGAGCCGCATCCGGTTGATGCCGGCGATGTGGCGGGCGTCGGTCATGGTCGGCTGCAGGCGCAACGCCCGGCGGCAGGCCGCCAGGGACTCCGACGCGCGGGCCATCTCCTCCAGCACCAGGGCGACCTGCAGATGGGCCACCGGGTTGCCGGGCCCCAGCATGACCGAAGCCTGGGCGTTGCGCAGCGACTCTTCGAACTCCGCCCCCTGCGAGGCGGAATCGAGCAGCAGGGCCTCGCTGAGGGCGATGCGGGTTTCCAGATGGTCCGGACGCAGCACCGCCGCCCGCCGCAGCGGTCCGGCGGCCTCCTGCCGCCGCTCCTGCCGCAGCAGGGTGCTGCCCAGCTGGTACAGGGGCTCGGCATCGTCGGGAAGTTCCGCAGCCAGCTGGCGAAGCAGGATCATGGCGCCGGCATGGTCGCCGATCCCCTGCAAGGTGCGGCACAGATTCTGCCGTACGGCGGTGAAGCCGGGAGCCAGCCTCAGCGCCCGGCGCATCAGAGCCACCGCGTCGTCGGTCCTGGCGAACCGCTTTTCCACCAACCCCAGCAGTTGCAGCCCGTCATACTGGGCGGGATCGACGGCGAGTGCCTTGCGGTACAGCTGCCGGGCTTCGTCCAGCCGGTCGGTCTGGTGGGCCTCGACGGCGGGGATGAGAAAGGACTGCGGCTGGATCATGGACGGGCTCGCGAAGGGCAGGGTGCCTTTATGGCCGTTGGACGGCGCCGATTGCAATTCCGGAAGCCCTTCCGGGCAGGCGGACCGCCACCGGTTGACCCGAAAAAACATGCCGTGCTATGGCCGCGAACCGGAAGACCGCATTCTTCGTCCGCCTTCCGGCCTTTTCCCCGCAAAGCCAGTGGATAGCCGCTTCATGGGTCAAGACATCGCGCGCGCCATAGAGCATTACCGGGCCGGTCGCCGCGACGACGCCCTGGCCCTGGCAGAACAGGTTCTGCGCGAGGCCCCCGGCGACAGCGGGGCTCTCAACCTTGCCGGCGTCATCCTGTACGAGCTGGGCCGCCTGGACGAGGCGGTGGAGCGGCTGTCGGGCCTGGTGGCGCTCGATCCCTCCTTCTTCCAGGCGCGCATCAATCTGGCGGTGGTGCAGCAGGCGAGGGGCGCGCGGATGGAAGCCGTCGCCCAGTTCCGCATGGTTGCGGCCCTGGTGCCGGACCAGCTGGAGGTGCAGGACCGGCTGGGCAGCCTGCTGCATGGTTTGGGCGATCATGACGGGGCGTTGCGCCATCTGCGCCGCGCCGTCAGGCTCGCCCCCAACGACCCCGACCGCCGGGTGCTGCTGGCGGTGTCGTTGATGTCGAACGGCGCTCATGCCGAGGCAGCCGCGATCCTGTCCGACGTGCTGGCGCGGCAGCCCGGCCATGCCGATGCCCGTGGCCATCTGGCCACGGCCTGGCTGTCGTCCGGCCGGCCTGACCTGGCGGAGGCGGTGCTGGCGGAAGGCGGTGCCGTGACCGGCGAGGCGGCGAACACCCTGGCCCGTGCCCGTCTCTACCGCCGGATCGCCGAAGAAGCCGGCCGGCCGCAGCTTCCCCACGGGCTGCTGGTGCGCGCGCCCTTCTCGGTTCTGTCGGGCTACGGCGACTTCGCCCAGCATTTCGTGCGCAGCCTGATGGAGCGCGGGCAGACGCTGCGGCTGGCCGGGCTGGCGGGCGAGGAGAGCTGGCGCCCCTCCTTCGCCGACCCGATCCTGCAGGCGGCGGCGCGGCGGCTGGATGCGCCGGTACGGCCCCGTCTGGCGCTCAGCGTGCTGACCCCGCCGCTGGTCGAGCCGATCCCCGGCGTGCCGACCGTCAATTACACCATGTTCGAAGGGCCGCGGATCCCCGCCGTCTTCGCCCTCTGCAATCGGGCGCATGATCTGGTGATCGTGCCGACCGAATCCTCCCGGCTGGCCTGGATCGCCGCCGGCCATCCGGAGGACCGCATCCGCGTCTGTCCGCCCGGCATCGCCCCCAACCCGGCGGACGCCGGGGCCCGGCCGCTGCCCATCATGGGGTCGCGCGGCCGGGGCGTGATGGAGTATCGGGTCCGCGTGCTCAACATCTCCGACTTCGTTGCCCGCAAGAACCTGGACGGGCTTCTGCGGGTCTGGCTGCGCGCCACCCGCGCCGATGACGACGCGATCCTGATCCTGAAGGTGGGCAAGGGTGGCTCGTCCCTGGTCGGCGAGGTTCGCCGGCTGCTGGAGCAGGGCATGCGCGCCACCGGCCGCCGGATGGAGGCGGCGGCTCCCATCGCGCTGCTCACCGACCGCTACGACGAGCAGGGTATTGCCTGCCTCTACGCCATGGCGACCCATTATTTCAGCCTGTCGCACGGCGAGGGCTGGGACCTGCCGATCACCCGGGCGGGCTGCCTGGGCGCCGGCCTGATCGCTCCCAGGCACAGCGCCTATACCGCTTACCTGAACGATGAGGTCGCCCACCTGATCCCCTGCACGACCGGTCCGGCGCTGATGCCCTACAGCAGCGCCTATTACCCGGCTTTCCACGGGCTGGACTGGTGGCACCCGGATGAGGATGCGGCGGCAGAGATCCTGTCCCGTGTCGTCCGCAACCCCGAGGCCGAGCGCCGGGATGCCGCCCGCCACCTTACGGAAACCTTCACCTGGGATGCCGCCGCCCGTCGCCTGCTCGACGTCCTGGATGAGGTGAGGCGATAATGGCTGGCTTCCGCAAGGTGCAGGGTGAAAGCCTCCCCAGAGCTTTGCGGGGAGCGCCGCCCGGCCCCTTCACGGTCCGCCCTCCTCCTGAGATATAAGCGCAGGGAACCTTTTCGCACTTTTCAAGGGGGTGAAGAATATTCTATCTTTTCTAGAGAGATGGATGGATTTCCACCATCTAAAGATATGGTGGTAGAGCAATGAGGTTTGATAAGGATTATTCGGACAATAATTCAAACCATGACCGGTTGGTGTTTCTTCACATAGCAAAAACAGCTGGAACAACCCTTGACCATATTCTGAGGGAAAATTTCCTGCCTAATGAAGTCTGCCCAGAAAGGTTATCTGGTATTTCTGCGTGGTCACCACGAAATTTGTTGAAGTACAAATATTTCTCCGCCCACGACAGTTTCGATAGATTCAGCACTTACATTCCGAAGCCTTTCCAGATGGTGACGGTTCTTCGTGAGCCTGTCGATCGTCTCATTTCTCAGTATTTGTATTGGAAAAGTCATACCGACAGTCATGTCGAAGAGAACAACCTCCATTACCCTCGGCTTGCAAGAGAGTATGCATTAAAAGAGTTTCTGAAGTTCCCAATTCCTCTCCTCCGTACTTTGACCGAAAATGTCACGGCAAGGTACCTGACCGATCATACAATGAAAAATGATTGGGAGCTTTGGCGGGATGGTGACGATCAAGAGATGCTCGATCGTGCTTTGCGAAACCTTGAAAAGATAGATGTCTACGGCATCGCGGAGTTCATGGATGAGTCGATCGACGTCATATGCCGTCATTTCAATATAGCGGTTCCTGCCGTTATCCCGCGGCTGAATGAGACAAGAAACAACAATCTCGATGGAACAGCGTGTTTCGAGGAAATTGAAGACCTTAAGATCGATGATGAAACGGAAGAGCTTCTGGTAAAGCTGAACCGTCTCGATACGATTATCTACAATGAGGCTGCCAAGCCCTTCATTGAGAGAGCGAAAAAGGATGGAAGACGACTCTCCGGCATCAATTCAGCCTGCGGCCGGACCATCGCTCAGTATGCCAGGACCGTCTTCATGGCTGAGCCGGGCGAGGTCGGGTTCCTCATCTTCGGGCCATACATCCGCCTGAGGAGAGGGAATTACACGATCACTGTGGAAGTGAAGCTGTCAGACCTTCCCAACGGTTTGGACGATGCTCATGAAATCGGCTTTATCGACGTCTCTTCGGAAAAAGGCACTGCGGTTCATGCCCATCGGGCGATACGTCTGGGTGATGTGACAGGTGAGGGTTATCAAAGGATCCGCGTCGATTTCTCTTTGAACAGGACGGCAATCGATCTTGAGGTGAGGACCTATACATCAGGAGTTTGCAGGTTCTCTGCAAATCGGGATGTTCGTCTTCATGAGAGGGATGCCTGATACTCTTCCGTGCAGTGCGGTAGAGCCGCGATCCCGGCTTTCGCAGTGTTGGTCGCAGGAAGGCGACACGGAGGAATGGCGGCGCCCGCCATCGGCGGGCGCCGTTGGAAACCGGTCTCGGAGGATTCTACTGGATCGCGCTGACGAACGCCTCGGCAAAGGCCCGCCACGTGCGTTCGGTGCGGATGAAGGCTTTGGCGCGGGCGGCGCGGGCCTTGGCGGCGGCGCGGTCGGCGTAGAGGCGTTCCAACGCTTCCACCAGTTCGTCGACCGAGGATTCACCCCAACCGAAGCGGCTGCCGTCGCGGTCGGCGACCGGGACCTGCCGGTCCAGCGTCAGGCACAGGTCATCGCCCTGGGTCGGGCTTTTCAGCAGGTCGCGGTGGCCGGTGTTGTTGGACAGCACCACCGGCACGCCGCAGGCCATCGCCTCCATGGCGACCAGGTTGGTCGCCCCCTCGCAGCGGTTGGGGAAGACGGCGGCGTGGCAATCGGCCAGCACGCCGGCGATCTGGTGGCGGCCGAGGAAGCCGAGGTCGACGAAGCCTTCCTCGTCGGCGCCGTTCTCCAAGGCCCAGCTCTTCACGTCGACCATGTTGTTGGGCAGGATGCGCGGAGGCTTCGGCGCCAGGGGTGATTCCGCCATGGTCATGCCGACCTCCGGCCAGGCGTTCTGCCAGGCGGTGACGAGCAGCGCGTCGGGATGGCGCTGACGGAAGGCGCGGAAGGCGGCCAGCACGATGTCCTGGCCCTTGCGGAACTCCAGCTTCCCGCCGGAGAAGATGACGAACCGGTCGCCGAACCGGCCGCTCGGCTCCGCCTCCACCATCTCGGTCGGGTCGATGCCCTGGAAGGCGAGGCCGATATTGTCGAAGCCCCAGATCTCCAGCAACTGCCTGTTGTAGGTCGAATGCACGACGATGCGGTCGTACTGGCGGGCGCGCGCCATCACCTCGGGCGTGAAGCGGGTTTCCTCATAGGCGATGACGCCGATGTTGCGCCGGCCGCGGAAGCGCCCCGACGGGCCACCGGCGGTGAAGCCGTTGCCCAGCGCGTGCAGGACGTCGAATTCCTTCAGCAGCAGCATGTGGCCCTTGGCATTGTCGGCCATGGCGGTGACCTGCTGATAGGGGCCCTCCAACGATTGCAGCCTGGCGCGGTTCTCCGGGCGCAGGGTTCCCATCAAAGGCTTTTCAAGCAGCAGCGGCGGCCGGCCCATGTCGGCGAGGTAGAGGGCGGTGTGGACACCCACCAGTCCCCAGCCGTGGACCTCCGTGAGCTGCCAGGTGAAAGCCAAGTTCGGAATCATGATGGGAAACCCTGTTCTGGCCGCCCGCATCGGCGGTCCCTGTCGGCAGGCGCCGGGACGGCTGCCGGGCGGACGATCCCGTGCCGGGACGGCGCTTGTCAAGTCGGCCGGCACCCTGCGATGCCGCCACTCCATGACCGGCCCGCCAGGGCCGGCCGGTCAGGCTGTGCGCGCCAGCCAGTCGCGCCATATCGCGCGGTAGGCGGCCTCGACCCCGCGGGCAAAACCCTTGTAGTCGGTCAGCGGGGCGGTGTTCAGCCGGTCGCGCATGGTCCGGCGCAGCCCGCCCAAGCGCTCCGGGTCTCCGGCGAGCGCCACCGCGGTGGCGATGTAGCCGGCCTCGTCGGATGCCACCAGCTCGGTCAGGCCGCAATGAGTCAGCAGGCTGGCGCCGACGCGGGCGACGTGGTTGGCACCCGTCACCGTCACCACCGGCACGCCCATCCACAGCGCCTCGCAGGTGGTGGTGGTGCCGTTGTAGGGGAAGGGGTCGAGCCCGATGTCGATGCGGTCGTAGGCGCGCAGGTGCCCATCGGCGGCGTCGATGCGGGCCAGCAGCTCGACGCGGCCGGCATCGATCCCGAACTGGACGAAGGTGTTCAGGTAACGCCGGCGCGTTTCCTCGTCGCCCATCTGCGCGCTCTTGACGATCAGGCGGGAGTTCGGCACGCGCTTCAGGATCTCCGACCAGACCCGCACCACCTCTCCGGTAACCTTGGAGGTGTTGTTGAAGGAGCCGAAGGTGACATGGCCGTTGGCCCTGAACGGCGGCTCGGCCGGCGGGGCGACATCCACCGGCGGGCGGTAGCTGTGGAAGCCGTGGGGCAGCCGGACGATGCGCTCGGCGCTCAGCCGGTCCGCCTCGCCCGGCGGTTCGGTGACGGCGTCGCTGAAGCGCCAGTCGATGGCGCGCATGCCGGTGGTGTCGGGATATCCCAGCCAGCTCACCTGGACCGGCGCCGGCTTGCGGGCGAACAGGGTCAGCCGGTTGTTGGCGGTGTGGCCGGTCAGATCGACCAGGATGTCGATGCCGTCCTGCTCGATCAGCGTGGCGGCGCGGGCGTCGTCCATCCCGACCAGCGACCGCCAGCCCCCGGCCAGCCCCTTCAGCCGTTCGGTGACCACGTCCGAGCGTGTGGCCGCATGGTAGCAGAACACGTCGAACCGATTGCGGTCATGCTCCTGGATCAGCGGCTCGGCGAAGAAGGCGACGGAATGGGCGCAGAAGTCGGGCGAGACGTAGCCGATGCGCAGGCGGCGTTCGGGATCGCGCGGGTTGGCGTGGCGCTTGCCGGCGGGCAGCAGCGGGTCGGCATGGCGCTGTGCCCAGGCCACATGCGCCTTGAAGATGGTCTCCGGCGGGACGGCCGGCGTGTAGTGCAGTGCCAGTAGCAGGTTCGAGTGCATCAGGGCATGGCTGGGATGGGCCTCCAGCCCCTTCTGGAAGACGCCGATCGCCTCCTCGATGCGCCCCATCTCCTTCAGCGTCTCGCCCAGATTGTTCCAGGCCTCGGCCGATTTCGGGTCGGCCTTCAGCGCGGCGACGAAGCATTCCACCGCGCGGGCCAGCTCTACTCCACCCTTGTGCAGGTCGCCCAGGTTGCACAGCGCCGCCGCCATGTCGGGCTTCAGACGCAGCGCCTCGCCATAGGCGGCGCGGGCGCCGTTGCGGTCGCCGCGGTTGCGCAGGATGTTGGCCAGGTTGAAATGGGCCTCTGCATAGTCGGGCTTCAGCCGGATGGCGGCGCGCAGAGCCTCCTCCGCCTCGGTGACGCGGCCCATGTCGAGCAGCAGGCAGCCGTGGTTGCTGTGGACGAAAGGATCGGCCGCGTTGCGGGCGAGCGCCCGGCGGTAGCAGCCCAGCGCCTCCTCCCAGTCGCCGCGGGCGCGCAGGATGATGGCGAGGTTGTTGTTGGCGTTGGGGTGGCCCGGGTCGGCGGCCAGCACGGCCCGGTAGCCGGCCTCGGCCTCGGCAGTCCGGCCTTCCCGGTGCAGGGTCAGCGCCCGGCCGAACCCGGCCTCGGCCCCAGGTGCCTCAGCTGCCGTGATCCGGGCGGCGGGCAGGGGAGCAGGCTGGGGGGCCGGGCGTTTCGCCTTGGCCTGCTTGCGTGAAGGCTTTTTCATCGGGCTGACCGCTTGGCGTTATGTTTTTGTCGGCAAAGAACCATCCCATCGGTCGATAGCAATGACCGTGCACCGTCCGCAAGCGGCATCTCGTTCCGCGGTCCGTTGTGCCGCAACTGACACATGGACCGGTAGCATATGATGGATGAGGGATGCCTTTGGGGACAGATGGCTTGCCGCTGTTGGGCCTCTTCTGCTATCTCAGCGGAATCGCGTGGTCAGGCATCGTCTGCAAGTGGCGGACGCACGCGCTTCGTCGCGCCCCTGACCAAAGGAGCGTATGGTCGATCGGAACCGGGTGACCAAGCGGTATGAAGACCTTGCTTTCGCGACGCATTCCACATTTTTCACGGCGGTTTCCATGATCCTTGCTGCGGAAGTCCCCTGCGCCCACACCGGGCTGCATTCCCTGGCTGCCGTCGCGCGCCAGCGTGGCCTGGATGTTTCGGCCGAACGGCTTCAGCACAACAACGTCATCGGGAACGAGGAGCTGGACACCGCCCGCCTCCTGCGCGTCGCCAAGTCCATCGGCCTGAAGGCCGAATCGGCGACGCTGGATTGGGAGGATCTGGGCAAGCTCGAGGATGCCTTCCCCGCCATCCTGCGCCTGCGCAACGGCAACTCGATGGTGGTGCTGGGCTTCGGCAAGCAGGGCGACACCGAGGTCGCCATCCTGCAGGACCCGCTGGCAGGCCAGGAAGTTATCCTGCCGGTCGACCGCATCCGCCTGAGCCAGGCCTGGGCCGGCGAGGTGGTGCTGCTGAAGCGGGACTACGGTCTGACCGACATCGAGCAGCCCTTCGGCCTGAAGTGGTTCCTGGTGGAGATCCTGCGCCACAGGCGCATCTTCCGAGACATCGGCATCGCGGCGATCATGATGAGCCTGTTCGCGCTCGCCGTGCCGATCTTCTTCCAGCTTGTGGTCGACCGCGTGCTGGTCCACCGCAGCCTCGGCACGCTCGGCGTGCTGATGGTTGGCATGGTCGGCGTCATCCTGTTCGAGGCGGCGTTCTCCTATCTGCGCCAATACCTGATGCTCTACGCGACGAAGAAGATCGACGCGAAGATGAACGTCCAGGTCTTCAACAAGCTCGTCGGCCTGCCGATGCATTACTTCGAGCGGGTTTCGTCGGGCGAAATCGTCAAGAACATGCAGCAGGCGGAGCGTATCCGCAATTTCCTGACCGGCCAGCTCTTCATGACGCTGCTGGACACGGTCTCGCTGGTCATTTTCCTGCCGATCATGTTCATGTACAGCGTGCCGCTGACCGTTCTGGTTCTGGTCTTCTCGGCACTGATGGCGCTCAACATCGGCATCATGATCCCGCTGATCAAAGGCCGGCTGAAGGACCTCTACCAGGCGGAAATCCGCCAGCAGTCCTTCCTGATCGAAAACATCCACGGCATGCGCACGGTGAAGTCGCTGGCGCTCGACGCCCGCCAGAAGCAGGAGTGGGACCACCGTGTCGCCCGTGCCGCCGAACAGCGCTTCGACGTCGGCCGCATCATGATCATCGGGCAGACGGTGGCCCAGCCGCTGAACCAGCTGATGATGGCCTGCCTGCTCGGGCTCGGCACCTATCTGGCGCTGAACGGCGACCTGATGATGGGCGCGCTGATCGCCTTCTACATCCTGGCCGGCCGCGTCACCCAGCCGCTGCTGCAGATGGCCCAGCTGGTCCAGCAGTTCCAGGAGGTGTCGATCTCGGTCCAGATGCTGGGCACGATCATGAACCATCCGCCGGAAGAGGGCCGCACCGGCCGCGGCCTGCGCACGACCCTGCGCGGCACGGTGGAGTTCCAGGAGGTTCGCTTCCGCTACGCCCCCTCGGCTCCGCCGGCGCTCGACGGGGTTTCCTTCACCGCGTCCGAAGGCACCATCCTCGGCGTGATGGGGCGCAGCGGTTCCGGCAAGACCACCGTGACCCGATTGTTGCAGGGGCTGCATCGGGCACAGGAAGGGCTGATCCGCATCGACGGCCGCGATCTGCGCGAATACGATCTCGACCATCTCCGCGCCTCGATCGGCGTGGTGCTGCAGGATAACTTCCTGTTCACCGGCACCATCCGTGAGAACGTCTCCGCCGCCAAGCCGGGGGCGACGACCGAGGAGATCCTGAAGGTGATCCATCTGGCCGGCGCCGACGAGTTCGTCGAACGGCTGCCCAAGGGTCTGGACACCATGCTGGAAGAGGGGTCGTCCAACCTGTCCGGCGGTCAGCGCCAGCGTCTGGCCATTGCCCGCGCCCTGCTGACCAACCCGAAGATCCTGATCATGGACGAGGCGACCTCGGCGCTCGACGCCGAGAGCGAGGCGATCGTCCAGGCCAACCTGATGAACATCGCCCGCGGCCGCACCGTGATCATCATCTCGCACCGGCTGTCGTCGCTGGTGCCGTCGGACACCATCCTGGTGATGGATCGCGGCAAGGTGGTGGACAGCGGCAAGCATGACGAACTGCTGGGGCGCTGCGACATCTATCAGCACCTCTGGCACCAGCAGAACCGGCATATCTAGGAGCGCGCGCCCTTGTCCGCACAAAAGCCGACCGCACACAAGCTTGCGAAAATCGAGACGGCGCGCGTTCCTGCCAACGACGCGGCGCCGCGCCCGCCGGCCTCCCCCCTCGACAAGCGGGCCAAGGAGCGGGGGAAGGCGGCGATCGGTGCCTTCCAGAAGGACACTGAGGCGATCCAGAACGCCCCCGATCCGTTCCTGGCGCGCATCACGCTGCATCTGCTGGGGCTGTTCGTCATCGGTCTGATCGTCTGGGCATCGATGTCCTACCTGGACAAGATCGTCGCCTCGCAGGGCAAGATCATCTCGACCGAGCCCAACGTGATGGTCCAGCCGCTGGAGATGGCGGCGATCAAGCAGGTCCTGGTCCGTCCGGGCGATGTGGTGCGCAAGGGCCAGGTATTGGCGACGCTGGACCCGACCTTCACCCAGGCCGACGTCCTGCAGCTGGAATCCCGCCTTGCCAACGCCGACGCCCTGATTGCCCGGCTCGAGGCCGAGCATGACGGCAAGCCCTTCATCGGTGGCAACGACCGCTACGGCTACGGGACGCTGCAGCAGTCGTTGTGGCGTGAGCGTCAGGCCCAGTACCAGTCGCAGATGCAGAATTACGAGGAGAAGCTTGCGCGGCTGCAGTCCAACGTCGCCAAGTACGAGATGGACCGCGTCCATCTGAACGAGCGGCTGAAGGTGGTGCGCGAGATCGAGACCATGCGCTCTTCGCTGCTGGCCACCCAGGTCGGCAGCAAGCTGAACCTGCTGCAGGCCACCAGCGACCGCATCGACATCGAGCGCAATCTGGTCCTGAACCAGAACGAGCTGCAGGGCAACCGCCATGACCTGCAGGCTCTGCTGGCCGAGCGTGACGTCTTCATCCAGCAGTGGAACGGCAAGATCATCGAGGAACTGACCTCCCAGCGCAACGAGCGCGAGGCGTTGCGCGAGCAGCTCACCAAGGCGCGCAAGCGCCAGGCACTGGTCCAGCTCGACTCTCCCCTCGACGCCATCGTGCTGGAGGTTTCGCCCAAGGCCGCCCCCGGCTCCATCGCCAAGGAGGCCGAGGCGCTCTTCACCCTGGTGCCGGTCGGCTCCCCGCTGGAGGTCGAGGCCAACATCGACGCCCGTGACCTCGCCTTCGTCCAGGTCGGCGACAAGGTGCGCGTCAAGCTCGACGCCTATCCCTACATGCAGCATGGGGCGCTCGACGGCGAAGTCACGACGATCAGCGAGGACTCCTTCTCCAGCAAGGACAGCAGCACGAACGGAGCGCTCTTCTACCGGGCCCGGATCAAGCTGCTGACCACCACGCTGGACAATGTGCCTTCCAACTTCCGCCTGATCCCCGGCATGCCGCTGATGGCCGACATCAAGGTCGGCGAACGCCGGATCATCACCTATTTCCTGCGCCCCATCCTGCGCGGGGTCGACGAAAGCCTGCGGGAGCCTTGATCTTGTTCGGCAAGCTGCTGAAGCGAAGCAAATCCACCGGTTTCCGCAAGCCCGATTTCCAGCGCGGCCTCGCCGCCTTCGAAGCGGAGGACCATGCCGCCGCCGTCGCAGACTGGCTGCCGCTGGCCGAGGGCGGCCATGCCGAGGCGCAGTACCGTATGGGCCAGCTCTATGCCCGCGGTCAGGGGGTGGTGCGCGATTTCGGCGACGCCGCCCACTGGTTCCGCAAGGCGGCGGAGCAGGGCCATGTCGAGGCCCAGTTCTCGCTCGGCCTGTGCTACGCCAACGGCGAAGGCGCCCCCCAGGACAGCGCCTTGCCGGTGCGCTGGTACAAGACCGTGGCCAAGGCCAACCCGGCGGCGGCGGAGGCCAATCTGGCCTTGCTCTATCCGAATGGGCTGGGCATCGGGCCGGACATCGCCCAGGCCCTGCACTGGTACCGGCTGGCCGCCGAGGCCGGCCATGCCGAGGCGCAGCATCACATGGGCCTGCTCCATGCCTTCGGGCAGGGAGTGACGCAGGACCATGCCGCCGCCGCCGCCTGGTACATGAGGTCGGCCGAGCAGGGCTATGCCGTCGCCCAGCACGCGCTCGCCTCCCTCTACGCCAACGGCCAGGGGGTGGAGCGCGACATGGGGCAGGCGGTCGCCTGGTACCAGCGGGCGGCCGGGCAGGGCTTCGTCAATTCGCAGCTGGCGCTCGCCATCATCTATGAGCACGGCACCGGGGTGGAGGCCGATCCGGCCCGTGCGGCGGAGTTCTACCGTCAGGCGGCCGAACAGGGGCATCCGGTGGCCCAGGTCAATCTGGGCCTGCTCCATGCCCGCGGGCATGGCGTTCCCAAGGATTACCGCGAAACCCTGAAATGGTGCCGCCTGTCGGCCGAGCAGGGCAACGTCAATGCCCAGTTCAACCTTGGCCTGATCCATTCCAACGGGCTGGCCGGTGCTCCCGACCATGCCGAGGCCGCGGTCTGGTACCGGAAGGCGGCGATGCAGGGGAATGTCGGCGCCCAGGTCAATCTGGGCCTGATGCTGGCCCACGGCTGGGGCGGCCGGCCCGAACTGGTGGAGGGCGTGGACTGGCTGCGCAAGGCTGCGGCCCAGGGCCATGCCGGCGCGATGACCAACCTCGGGGCGCTCTACGCCAATCGCGATGGCAAGGCTTACAACCCGATCCAGGCCTATGTCTGGTACATCATGGCTGCCGCCGCCACCCAGCCCGGTCCCGACCGCGATGGGCTGGAGGCCAAGGCCCATGAATTGGGAGGGGCTCTGACCAGCGAGGATCGTCATAAAGCTCAGGTCATTATGGAGGACTGGAAGAAGAACCCCAAGCTGATGGCAGTGACCTGAAGCTTACGACACTCCGGTTCGGCGTGCTTCCGGTGCCGGGCTGGGGTTTCTCCTCATTCACATCGCTCGGCGGCATCACCATCTGCTCCAGCGATGGAGCCCGTGGCGATGCGGTTACCGGGTTTGGCGTCCGTCGCTTCCTCCCATATCCGGTATGCCGTCTTGTGCAAAGACGCAGGCTGGACCCCTGGCGTGCCCAATGTTAGGAAGCGGCGGCAAGGCATGAGAAGCGAGAAACGGCGTGAGCACTGAGCCCCTCCTGTTCCCTCTGCGCGGCAAGCGCGTCTGGGTGGCTGGTCACCGCGGCATGGCCGGGTCGGCGATTGTTCGCCGGCTGCGCAAAGAGGGGTGCGACGTTCTCACCGTTGGCCGCGACGTGATGGATCTGCGTCGTCAGGCCGACGTGGAGGCGTGGATGGCCGAAACGCGGCCCGAAGTCATCTTCCTGGCCGCCGCGACGGTGGGCGGGATCCATGCCAACAGCACCCGTCCGGCGGAGTTTCTCTACGACAATCTCGTGATCGAGACGAACATCGTTCACAGCGCCTACAGGTGCGGTGTGAAGAAGCTGGTTCTGCTCGGTTCCTCCTGCATCTATCCGCGGCTGGCGCCTCAGCCGATGAGCGAGGATCTGCTCCTGACCGGGCCGCTGGAGCCGACCAACGAGTGGTATGCGGTCGCCAAGATCGCCGGCATCAAGCTGTGCCAGGCCTACCGCCGCCAGTATGGCTGCGACTTCATCGCGGCGATGCCCACCAACCTCTATGGCCCCGGCGACAACTTCGACCTTCAGCAGGGCCATGTCGCGGCGGCGCTGATCGCCAAGATCCACCAGGCCAAGCGGACCGGCGCCGAGACGGTGGAACTGTGGGGGACCGGTGCGCCGTTGCGTGAGTTCCTGTTCGTGGACGACCTTGCCGACGCGCTGGTCTTTCTGGCCGAACGCTATTCCGGCGAGGAGCACGTCAATGTCGGCACCGGTATCGAGACCAGCATCCGCGGGTTGGCCGAGCTGATCGCCGAGGTCGCCGGTTGGTCGGGCCATTTCCGCTTCGATTCCAGCAAGCCCGACGGCTCGCCGCGCAAGCTGATGGACAACAGCCGGATTGCCGCCATGGGCTGGACGGCTCCCACCAACCTGCGCGACGGCTTTGCCCAGGCCTACCGCTGGTATGTGGACAATCTGCCGGCAGGAACCCTGCGCGGCATCGCCTCCTGATCCTGCTGCCGGCTCACGCTTCCGGCGAGGTCAGTTCCGCCAGCCGCTTCGCCAGCGCGTCCCGTTCGGACCGTGCGGTGTCCCGTTCCGCCAGTGCCGTGATCTGCAGGGACGACAGGATGTCGGCCAGCGGGAAGCCCGCCGCTTCCGCCACGGCGACCGGCTCGGCCGCGCCGATGAATTCGCCGATGGGCGTGCCGTCCTCGCCGAGGGTGACATAACGGAACTGCGCATGCGCCCCGGAAAGACCGCCCGTGGCGTTCCAGCGGACGAGGAACTCATAGGGTTGTTTGGTGGTCTGCATGATCGGACTCCTGTTCGAGGGGGATTCGGGGCCCTGATGCGCGATGCTCTGGACACGGCTGTCATGACATGACTGTCAGGACACGATGGCGCCATCCGGCCATCGCCAGTTGGCTCCGTCGCTGACCGCCAGCTTCTTGCCGCCGGCCCCGTCGGAGACGTAGATCAGGCCGCGTGCCGCTGCGGTCGGGAGGGTGGCGACCGTGTAGCTGGGCAGCACCGGGATCGCCCCGAAGGCGAGCCGACCGGCGCTGGTGCCGACCGTGGGATCGCCCCCGCCGCTGCCCGTGACGGTGATGCAGCGCGTGGCCCCGGATACCGCCGCCACGCGCAGGCTTTCGTTTCCGATTCCGCCGCCGACGGTGATCATCGTCACCGACAACCCGGAGCGGACCACTTGCAGGGCCGTCGCTGCCGCGCTGTATGAGTCGGTCACGGTCTGGATCGAGAACTGTCCGCCGCTGACGTTCAGGCGCCAGAGCTTCTCGTTGTCCGCTCCCGTCTGATTCTCCATGTCCAGGTTGGGGCTGCTGGAAGCGACGATCCGCACCCGCTGGTCCGCCGGGACCAGGCCGATGTATCCGTTGTTGGGGATGGAGAGACGCTCCACGCCCCCGGCGGTGAACGCCACCGTGTCGGCCGCCGGAAAGAACAGGCCGGTATCGGGATCGCCGGCCGGCGACAGGGCGGGAGTCGCCGCATTGCCGGCCGACACGGTGACGGCGCCCGTGAAGGCGGGGCCTGCGAGAGGCGCCTTGGCATTCAGCGCCGTCTGCAATCCCGCCACATCGCCCATGATATGACCGTGCCCTGTGGGGGAGAGCCCCTGGCGGATGGCTGCGACGGTCGTGCGCAGGGTGGCGGTGCCGTCGTCGATCGGCAGGATTTCATCGCCGGACAGGGAAGACGCGGCGGGAAGCTGATGAATGGCGATCTCGGACATGGGTCACCTTCCTATGAGACGATCGCCCGAGCGCGTCGTGAGTGCGGTCCCGGAACGGGTGACGAGCGCGTCGGCGAAACGCCGGGTCGCTGCGATGAACCGGCCGATGCAGGCAAGCATCAGGTCATCTCCGACACGTGCAGCGTGCCGTCACTGGTGGAGCGCATGGTCGCCAGCATTTCCCCCGGTTCCACCCGGAAATATTCCGGCGCGCTGGCGGGAAGGTAATGGCCGTTCGCGTCGGCGAAGGGCGCCTGGCCGAAGGCGATGAAGCAATGCGCGCTCGAGACGACCCGGATCACCGTGGTGGTGGGACCGAAGGGGGCCGACGCATGCGATGCGGCGCTGATGGGCACCATTTGCGCCACGCCGGGCCGAAGCGCCTGGATACGCTGACCGGAATCATCGGTAGGCAAAAGGGGCATTACTTGAGTCTCCTGTCTGTTCTGGGATTGGCGGAAATCCGAAGGCGCATGCGAAAAGCCTTGCCGTGGCGGTGGCCAGGCAAGGCGGGAAGGACATTTTTTATGTTTACGTTTTGTTCTTATTGTGGTGAGCGACGTTCCGTCAAGCGCTATTGGGAAAAACCCAGCTGGACCTCATCCTTGCCATGCGAATTGGTTCCGCTCTGGATGGGGTGATGGGGACATATTATAAAGCCTATACCACCACGGGCTGTGACTATGTACCAAGGGGGCGAATATGTTGTTGCAGGAGGAAAGTTATATCATTAGAGGTAAATGCCAAAGAGATGGCTCATATGAAGTCTGTGCAGTCCAATGCCCGTTATCCGAGATGGAAGAGATGGCGTTGATGCCAGTTTGATACGGAAGTCTGCGCGTGGGTCGCAGAGGGGGCAGGGGCTCTGTTGAAATTACAGAGTCAAGAAGCTCAAACAGACTTCCATGCTTTTTTGTACCGGTCCTGAACGGTGGGGCAGCAGGAATTGGATGAGGGCAGCGCGATCATGACGAACACCTCTCCCCTCGTCACAGTGACTCCGGTCATTCTGTCGGGCGGGTCGGGAAGCCGTCTCTGGCCTCTTTCGCGTGCGCTTTATCCCAAGCAGTTCCTGCCGCTGGCCGGTGATCGGACGATGATCCAGGAAACCGCGCTGCGGGTTTCCGGAGCACGGTTCGCGCCGCCGCTGATCGTTTGCAACGAGGATCATCGTTTCATCGTCGCCGAGCAGCTGCGCGCTGCGGCTGTCAAGCCGGCTGAAATCATCCTGGAGCCGGTTGGCCGCAACACCGCGCCGGCGGCTTGCGTCGCCGCTCTGCGGATGCTTGCCGGCGGGCAGGACGGCCTGATGCTGGTGATGCCGTCGGATCATGTCATCGCGTCATCCGACCGCTTCCTGGAAGCGGTCGAGACGGCGGTGGGCGCCGCGGCGGACGGGGCGCTGGTCACGTTCGGCATCACGCCCACGGCGCCGGAAACCGGGTATGGCTACATCAAGGTGGGCGGCTCCTTCGATGCCCGCCGCCCCGACCGCGGCTTCGAGGTGCTGCGGGTCGAGCGGTTCGTGGAAAAGCCGGATCGGCCAACGGCGGAATCCTACCTGCGGGGTGGTTCCCATGTCTGGAACAGCGGCATCTTCCTGTTCTCGGCTGCGGCCTATGTCTCGGAACTCGAGCGCACTTGCCCGGCCATCGTCGAAGCCTGCCGCCGGGCGCTTGCCGGGGCGGAGCGCGACCTGACCTTCTGCCGGCTGTCGGCCGAAGCCTTCGCCGCCTCGCCCGCCGACTCCATCGACTATGCGGTCATGGAAAAGACCGACCATGCGGCCGTGATCCCGGTGGACATGGGATGGAACGACATCGGCGCCTGGTCGGCGCTGTGGGACATCGGCGAGAAGGATGCCGACGGCAATGTTGCCCAGGGCAACGTCCTCCTTCACGATGCGCAGGATGCCTATGTCCGTTCCGACCACCCGCTGGTCGCCGTGGCCGGGCTGCGGAACGTGGTGGTGGTGGCGACCGACGACGCCGTGCTGGTGGCCGACAGGAGCCGGGCGCAGGACGTGAAGCACATCGTTGAACGGCTGAAAGCCGACGCGCGCGATGAGCATGCCCTGCACACCACGGTTCACCGCCCCTGGGGGTCGTACCGCAGCGTCGACCGCGGTTCGCGCTTTCAGGTCAAGCGGATCACCGTCAGGCCTGGTGAGAAGCTGTCGTTGCAGATGCACCATCACCGGGCGGAGCACTGGATCGTGGTTGAAGGTGTTGCGCTGGTGACCTGCGGAGAGGAGAGTTTCCTGGTGCATGAAAACCAGTCGACCTTCATCTCGGCCGGCAAGACCCACCGGCTTGAGAATCCGGGCAAGGTGCCGCTGCATCTGATCGAGGTTCAGTCGGGCGGTTATCTGGGGGAAGATGACATCATCCGTTTCGAAGATGGGTACGGCCGCAGCCTTCACCCGTCCTGAACGGCTTTTGAGTTGATCTAGAGGTTTTCGAACAAGCGGCGCAGAGCGCATTGACAACCGAGGGCGGCTTTTGTGGAAAACGTTGGATACAAGCGCATTGACAAGTGCCGGATCAGCGGAAGCGATCATCTGGTTTCGGTCCTGGACCTTGGCCGCCAGGAACTGACCGGCGTCTTCCCTTATTCCAAGAGCACGCCGATCACGCGCGGGCCGCTGGAACTGGTGTGGTGCCCGGACAGCGGGCTGCTGCAGCTGGCGCATTCCTATGATGCCGGCGAGATGTACGGCGAGAACTACGGTTACCGCTCCGGCCTGAACCAGTCGATGGTCCGCCACCTGACGCAGAAGATCCAGAATCTGGAGGCTTTTGCCGGCGTATCTGCGGGCGACGTGGTGCTGGACATCGGCTCCAACGACGCCACCTCGCTCAAGGCCTACCGGACGCCGGGCCTGAAGCGGATCGGCATCGATCCGACCGGGCTGAAGTTCAAGGCCTTCTACCCCGATGACATCACCCTGGTGCCGGACTTCTTCTCGGCCGAGGCCTTCCGGCGTGCGAGCGACCAGCGGGCGCGGGTGATCACTTCGATCGCCATGTTCTACGACCTGGACGATCCGATCCGCTTCGCCCGCGAGGTGCACGACTCGCTGGAGCCGAACGGCCTGTGGCACTTCGAGCAGAGCTACATGCCGGCGATGCTGCGCACGGTGTCCTACGACACCATCTGCCATGAGCATCTTGAGTATTACTCGCTGGGGACGATCGAATACATCCTGCGCCAGGCCGACATGCAGGTCGTCGACGTGCAGATGAACGGCGTCAACGGCGGCAGCTTCGCGGTCACGGCGGCCAAGCGCAGCAACCCGATCCGCCGCAACGAGGCGGTGATCAACTGGCTGCTGGAGCAGGAAGAGCGCATGGGGCTGAACACCCCGGTGCCCTACCGCGACTTCGAGGCGCGGGTGTTCCGTCACCGGGCGGACCTGACCCGTCTGCTGCAGTCGCTGGCGGCCGACGGCAAGAAGGTTCTGGGCTACGGCGCCTCGACGAAGGGGAACGTCGTCCTGCAGTTCTGCGGCCTGACGGACAAGGAACTGATCGCCATCGCCGAGGTGAACCCGGACAAGTTCGGCGCCTATACCCCCGGCACCCACATTCCGATCATCTCCGAGGCCGAGGCGCACGATATGAAGCCGGATTATTTCCTGCTGCTGCCCTGGCACTTCAAGGAAGGCGTCGTCCAGCGCGAGCAGGCATTCTTCGCCCGCGGCGGCAAGATGATCATTCCCTTCCCGGAAATCGAGATCATCTGAAGACAGAGGGCGCGAAAAGCGCCGCCTGTTCCGAAAGGGATGGTAATAGTCCGTATAAACGAGAAGGCGCGCATTCTATTATGTGCGCTTTCTTTTTATTCAAAAAATGACTCCTTGTTGGAGCGCTTCATGTGCAGATATCCACAGATCGCCGGCCATGGGCATGGCTGTCGGCGATGCCGGGGATTATCGATAGAGCGCAGGTCCTGTGCTAGCTTCCGTGCCTTGACCTGGCGGCGGAGCCGGACTGCCTTGCCGGGTTTCCTGCCGGTCCGTCAGAGGGTTTTATGCGTAGTTTTTCGACCAGGAACGCGGTGCTGTTCGATTTGACGTGTTTTCTGTCCAACCCGTCCCGTGGTGGTGTCCAGAGAACCATGGCCGAATTGATGCATCACTGGCCGAAAGACAGGATCCTCGTTCCGGCGGTGGTGGACGAGAAATCCACCATGCACATGATTTCATTCGACGTCCTGAAGTCCGTCGAAGCCCTCTTCCAGTTCGCCGATGAGGGCAGGGATGCCGGGCTTTCCCGGGAACTTGTATCCTATATCGACAATCGTCTGGAGGTGGTGACGGAGAGCCAGATCGATGCCTGCGACGGCATCCTGCTGGTCGGAGTGGCCTGTTGCGACCAGCAGATCGGTTTCTATGAGACGGTCGTATCGACAAGACCCGGGAAACTGTACGCCATCTGCCACGAGTCCGATCCGTTGCCGGGGGCGGCGGACTCCTCCGACGGCCATGTCCGTATTCTGCGGCGTCTGGAGAACATCGCTTTCTCCTCGCGCGGAAGGCAAAGAGACTTCGAAGCGCTCGTCGCGAAGCGGAACCTGCGGACTCCCATCATCATCGGCGGTGGGGCGGACGCGATCGGGGATGTGACCTGCACCCCCGACAGTCGGCGGCCGGAGTTCGTGTGCGTCGGGACCGTCGCCCGGCGCAACAACCATTTCCTGGTCCTCGACCTCTTCGAGACGATGTGGAAATCCGGTCTTACGGTCCGCCTGACCTTCGTCGGACAGGCCGGCGCCATCGCTCCGCAGGAGGTGGAGCGTCTGGAGGCGCTTTGCCGCGATCAGCCGCTGTTCTCATGGGAGCGATGCGTCTCCGATGGGGAGATGGGCGAGATCCTCCGATACGCAACGGGGCTGCTGTATCTGGGAGAGGGGTTCGGCCTGCCGGTTCTGGAGGGCCTGCGTGCCGGCATCCCGGCAATCGTTTCCAAGACCCTGCCCGCCCTGGAAACCGCCCTGGGCGGCGTGCTGGCCATCGATGTCGGCATCGACACGCTGGCCGCCGCGGTGCGCAGCCTTCTCGATCCGGAGGTTGCGAGGGCCAGGCGCCAGGACATCGACCGGAGCCGGTTGCCGGGCTGGGGCGACGTCACGGCCAAAGTCGCGGGGTGGGTCCACGGCTCCGGGGAGAGGGCCGAGCCGGAAACCGGGCTCGATGGTCAGGCGGCGTCTCCCGTCATCTGCTTCCGGGAGCGGTTCGAAACTGCGCGGGCGATCGACCGCATCCTTGGCCAGGATGGTCCGGCCTTCATCGATGCCTGCTTCGTGGAGCTTTTCGGGCGCAGGGCCCGTGGTTCGGAAATGGCCGGCTGGTCGAGGACCGCGGAGAAGGTCTTGCAGGACAAGCTCGATCTTTTGCTGCTCATCGCGTCCAGCGATGAATTCATCCAGGCCCGTGGTGCCGGGGAACTCCGGAAATGGATCCGCGGCGTCCTGTTCCACCGGGCCCATCCGGGGCTTCCCTATGACATGGAGCCCAGGCGGCGCCTTTCCCCGGACGATTTCGCGGAGGCGGGAGGCCTGCAGGAGCTGACGGACCCGGTTCTTGAGGAGTGCCTGCAGAAATACCAGACCCTTCTGAAGGCCGACATCGAGAATTTCGTGGAACTGTGTTTCCACCTTCTTCTCGATCGCCCGGCCGAGGAGAGTTTCAGGAAGGGCTATATGGACTGGCTGGCGACCCGCCAGACCCCGGAGGCCCGCAAGCTCATCATCAAGGAGCTTGCGACCTCCCCCTTCAACCGGGAGCGCAAGTCTGAGGCGTGGCTGGCCTGCATGGAAGCCCTCGCCGAAATCGACGTTTTCGATCCGAAACAGGTGTTCCTGCATAAGGAGCTTCAGACGCGCATCCCATCCCGGTCGCTGTTCAGGATGCTGATGTCGCTCGACGATGCGGCGTTCATCCGCTTCTCCCTGCGCGTCGATTTCGGGCCGCGCGACGGGGAGGTCAAGCCGCTGGTGCTGGTGCCGGAACACCCCATGGAACCCTCCGTCAAAGCGAAATACCTCCTGTATCTGGCGACGCTCGCCAAGGAGGCGCGCCTGACGAACGGCGTGAAGAGCTGGCTTGGGCGGATCGCCTTCCCGTGAAAGCCGCACGCCCCTCGGCCGGCATCATCCGGCCGAGGGGACATGCAGGTCATGACCCGGCCAGCCGAAACGCGGGCTGAGAGCGGCCTCCAGCCGCATCCTGAAGCGCCCGACGCTCCAGTCGTTGCAGAATGGAGCCAGGCCGGAAAGGTCGCCGCGGGCAATGGCGGCGAGGCTGCGTTCGCCAAGGGCGAGCGGCGATCCGGCGAAACGGCGTCCGGCGCCATCCACCGTCGTCGCCAGCGGCCGCTGGACGGACAGGGCAAGATCCATGCAGCGGGCAAGCCGCTCGTCATGCTCCGTCCCGTGGATGAAGACATTCATGCTGTTGGTGGCGAAGACGTCGCAGAGTTCGGCTGCCGAACCCGGCCGAGGCAGCAGGTCCAGCGTGATGCCGGCCGCTTTGGCCGATGGGCGGACGCCGTCCAGAGCCGCCTCGACCTGCCCCATCGCGGTCTCGTCGAGGATCGGCAACAGGGCGATCTCGCATGGCCCGAGATCGCGGACCATCTCGACGATCCGGCGGATGGCGCCGGGATCGGCGTCCGCCAGAACGCCACCGACGCGCATCCGGTCGCTGGGCGGCAGCTTCACGTTGGTCAGGTCGGGCACCATGCGGCCGATATGGCTCAGCGAGCCGTTCCAGGGATCGGGTATCCCGCCGGTGACCAGCACATGGTCCAGGCCCCGGAGCAGCGGCCAGCCCGCCAACGCCTCGATCCGGCCGTGCCAGCAGCCGAACCGGTGCACGCCCACCACCGCCGACAGGATCCCGGCGAGCGGCTGGATGTTTCGGGAGAGCCCGGCGTCGACGACGATCGCGTCCAGGTCCTGCTGGGCGCGCAGGATGGCGGGGAGGGTCGCCAGACGGGTGCATCGCGCGTGCAGGAAGGTGAAGCGGTCGGAGTGGCGCATGAAGTCGATGGCGTGCCCGCCCAGCCCCTCCAGCGGCGACCCGTCGTCGCAGATGTCGAGCAGCAGCACGCGGGGGCGGCGCAGGGCGGCAAGGGAATGGGACAGCTTTCTGGACATGCGCGTGCCGGTGCCGCCGGGGAGGGGGCTGCCGGAGAGTTCGCTGCCGCCGCTCATGCCAACGCTTACGGGGCTCCGGTCGAGCAATCCATGATCGGCGAGGATGTTGCGGAAGGCCGTGACGTTGCGGTCCGGTGCCCAGTCGCGCCGCATGCGCTGGACCTCCGCTCCGGAAAGGGCAATGGAATCGCGCAGCGACCGGTAGGGATATGGCGTGACATAGCGGTGGAGATGGCGGAACGTGTCGTTCGTCGACACCGCGAGCGGGCGGCCGGTCGCCACCGCCTGGTCGGTCGTCGCCGCCAGTCCCGGCTGGTTCCGGGTGTACATGAAGCAGTTGAGCGTGTTCCCCGCACACCACTCCACCAGCTCCTCCTTGGTGAAGAACCGGTGTGAAACGCGGACTTCGATGCCGGGCTTCGCCACCTTGCGGCAGAGGTCACCCAGATATTCGGCGTAATTGCGGCCGTGCAGACCGAAGAAATACTCGTCGGCATAGGTCGCGGGGGGGATGTTTATGCGGATGACCGCGCGGTCGAACTCGCGGTTGACCGCGTCGACGACGATCTCGAACCCCTTGCCCGGCGTTCCGAAACCGAAGCTGCCGATGACGGGCAGTCCCGCCTCCACCGGCCGGGCCGATGGCGTGACGGCTTCCAGCGGGCGGGGGAAGGGATGGACGGCGGGATCCGTATCGCCAATGGTGGGATCGAGCACGAGATAGCCGTCGAAATCGCCGCGTGGCGCATGGACGAACGCATCGTCACGGGCGACTTCCAGGACGATGCAGAATTTGAGGCCGCCGAGCGGGCGCAGCCGGCCGGAATCCAGCAGGGCCGCCCCCCGCATCGTCAGGTGATGGTAGTTGAAGACCCAGAAATCATAAGCCCCGGCGGGCTTCAGCGACAGGCCGGTTCCAGGCTTCGCCTCCAGCCTGAGGTCGTGGAGCGCCGCGATGTCGAGCTGGTGGATCTCCGCATAGTCCAGCGTCCAGTCGGAGCCCTGGGCAAGCGCCCGGTACACCATCAGGCCGGATTCGTAGATGCTGCAATTGGCCTTTTCCGTATTGACGAAGAGGCCGACCGGCTTGCGTCGCGTCATCGCCATGTCCTCAGCCTGCATCGGTCGGGCCGCCGTCCAGCGGCTTCACGATCTGGAGCAGCCGGTCCAAGCCGTCGCCGTGCGGCGGAGCCGGCTCGCCGCTTGCGGGCGATGCGGGATCGGGGGATGATTTCGGCGCCGCATCCAGCGCTCTCAGGAGAGCATCCGCCAGCAGGTCGATGTCGCCGTCCATGGCGTCCAGCCTGACGGTTCGGGCGCCGACGGACTGACGGCCCAGCTCTCTCCCTGCGCCCGCTCCCGAGCCGATGCACAATGCGGCGGCCTGCCCGAACAGCCGGCGTTCCAGCCTGGGATCGGCTGCCGCGGTCCACAGCACGCTCCCCTCCACTCCCAGCCGCGCCGCCACCCGCCTTGCCTCCGGCTCGACCGTCGGTGACGAGGCTCCGATCAGCAGGCGGGCGGTGGGGTGGGTTTCGAGAAGAAGGCTGAAGGTGGCCAGCAGAAGGGCCTGCTCGTCCGGGCTGGAGCCGCTGCTCGGCGCATACAGGAGGGGTGCCGTTCCGGAGGTCTCCAGCAGGGCGTCATCCGCCAAGGGATGGCCGTCGGTGGGCAACTCCTTCAAAAGCTCCTTGGGCAACTCCTCGGGCAGCGGCACCCAGGCGACCCGTGCCGGCGGCAGGCCGAACCGGTGGGCGAGCCAGTCCGCCATGCCCGGCGCATCGGTCAGCAGCAGGGTGGCCCGGCGGGCCAGCAGGTCGGTCCGCCGCCGCTCGGCCGGGGAGGCCGTGGCGGCGGAGATGGCGACGGCCTGCGGAAGAAACAGGATCGCGGGCTTGGAGAGCGATACGGCTTCGGGAAACAGCCCCCCGCCGGGGACGACGACGGCGGCGATGTCGGGATCGCCGTCGAGCCGTTGCAGACAGCGCAGGCGGAGCAGGGCGTCGGTCAACCGTTCCGTCGCCGGCGTCGCCTCGGCAGCGGTCCCGGCTACTGTCCCGGCGGCGGTCTCCAGCATCAGGGCCACCGCGTCCGGCTGGCCTTCCGCATCCTGTCCGCCCTGGAGCTGTTCATGGTCGATGGCGTGGAGGACCAGCCGTCCGTTCGCCACCGCTTCGCCGTAACGGTCGCAGAGCGCCGGCAGGCCGGCGGCATAGCTGGTCAGGATCAGGCGGCAGGGGGTCTCCGCCAGAAGCGTGCCGACCAGCCGGCAGAGCCGTTCCCGCACCTCTTCCGCAGGCATGGTTTCCGACCACAGGCCGTTTGCGGCGGGATGCAGATGCCCCAGACAGGCGATCACGGGCTCTGCGCCGCCGGATCGGCTTCCCGCCGACACGTCGCCGGCACGGATGCTCAGCGGCGGAACCGGCGAGGGCGGGGCGTCGTCGAGCAGCGCCTGCATCACCGCGTCGAACCGCGGATTGACATGCTCCGGATCGTAGAGCTTGCGAACCTCGGTCTGCGAGGCGAGGATCTCGTGGACGAAGGGCGCATCCCCCTGGCGCAGCCACTCCATCTTGGTGCGGATCTCGTCGGGCGTCCGGCCCAGGCCGGGAGCGTCGCCACCGAAGAAGCGGTGCAGGAGGGAGTCCGGGGCGAACAGGACCGGGCCGCCGACCGTCATCATTTCGATTGGCGGGAGGTAGCAGACGTTCCGGTCCTGATAGGGATAGAAATAGCCGGCCGATTGCTGGAAATGGCGGATCAGCATCGCGCGGTCCAGGCTTCCCACCACCCGCGGATCGCCGACATCGGCGCGCTGAACCCCGTAGATCCGGATGAAGGGATCCGGATAGACCGTGTTCAGGTGCTGGTACATCCTGTTGAAGAACGGGTTGTGGATGTTGGGAACGCTGACCATGATGGCCTGGCTGTGCCCGTGCGAAAGCCAGGTGTCGCGATGCTCGAAGGTGTCTTGCGGCAGGGAATAGGGCACGCTCGCCATGCACCGGGCACGGAACCACGGGGCTTCGTCCTCCACGACCTGATCGCAGAATGGGACGATGTGGAAATTGGGATGGCTGACCAGCCGCGCCCACAGTTTCCGGTCGATGATCTCCGAGGACAGGTGTCCGTGCTGCCCATAGATGCGGTAGATGATCGGACCGCGGAAATGACGCAGGACCGGCTCCAGCCACACCGGCGTGATCGTGACGACGATGGCGTCGAAATAGGTATTCAGGATCTCGGCGATCTTCGGAGAGAAATCGGCATAGAAGAAATTCGTCCTGGAGAGGATCCTGAAAACCTCCTCCGGCAAGGTCGTCGGCTGTTCGGCATCCCAGTCGAGATTGGCCGACTGGTCGTAGATCGGGGCGAGGTAGGGCGGATTGAAGACTTCATAGCCGAGCTCCCGCAGGCGCGGCAGTTCGGTCCTGGTCAGCACGACGTGCATTCCCAGCCAAAAGATCCGTTTCCTGGCCGGTGTCTTACCCTGGGCCCACATGACCGCTCCTCAATCCAGGTGCCTGCGCCGCGGCACCTTCAATGGTCTCAAGCCCACCCCTGACCCGTGCGGGGGGCTGTCCCGGTGCTTGCCCCCAGAGTGCGATCGGTTCAAGCGGACTCTATGGTTTGGCAGGTTTTCCAAGCCCGTCCGTTCGTGGGCGGAGTTCGGAAAACCTGCTTAGGACGAGGCCGCAAGCCCCAGCAGAGCCTCCGCCCGGTGCGGTTCGGTCAGCAGCGCCGCGATCACGTGGATCAGGCGGGACTGGGCGAACGGGCCGGCGGCACCGGCATATTCGGACGAGCGGCAGAGATGCTGCGCCACCATCAGCCAGCCGCTCCGCGGTTCGTTGCGCATCACCGCCGCGTAGCCGTTCCGGGCGTCGGAATCGGCCGGCCGGCCAAGAACGGCCAGATAACAGGCATCGACATAGGCGTCCGTGCCACGGGCCTGTGCCTGGTGAAGCCGGCGCGCGATGGCGACGGCAAGCGCATCGACCAGTTCCACGAAGGTCGCGTTCGGCCCTTCCTCCGCCGCCGGGGCGCCTGTCCGGACCATGCGTCCGAGGATCTGGAAGATGGCGGTCTCCCGCGGCATGCCCAGCGACAGGCGGTAGGCCAGGGTGCTGCGGGTGGAGGGGGCGGCCCGCCTCCCGGTGAGCGTTTCGTGCAGCCGGGCGGCGAAATCCGCTTCGCCCATGGTCAGCAGGGTGGCGACGCGCCTGATCAGGGAAGGCCGCGAGATCAGCCGGTCGGCCAGAAGCGGACGGATGCGATCCAGGCAGTCGGCGGAGAAGACCGTCTTGCACTCCTCGGAGTCCAGGCTGGCACGCACAAGCACGCGCCAGCCGCCGGTCCCACCGGTTCCGCCGGTAAGGGGCCATCCGGCCTTTTCCTCCGCCGTGGGAAGCCGGCCGCGGAATTGGAGGAAGCAGGTCTCGGTGAACCCTTCCGCGTCCAGCAGGCGCAGGCTGTCCCGGCAGCGCTCCAGAAGCCGCGTTCCCAGAAGCCGCTGGACGGCGGCCTGCTCGTCCGGATCCGGAAGGATGCGGGCACGGAAGCCGATGCCCGCCATCGTTTCGGCGATCAGCCGTTCCCTGGACACGCCGAGTGCAAGCCGGGCACCCAGGGCATCGGCTTCGCCGGCCTGGGCCGTCCGTCCCAGAAGCCTCTTGTGGAGCAGGGCGGCGAACTGTCCGTCGGGCACCTCCAGCAGGCGTTCGACGCTGCGCATCAGCGGGGCGGTCAGGAAGGCGTTGTGGCGCGGATTGGCGTCGATCACCGCCACCGCCATGTCGCCGTAGGTTTGCCGGGCATCCGGCGACCGCATCAGCTCCTCGATGAGCTGGAACGGAGACTGCCGCTGAAGGATGTCGAGATGCCGCGCGGTGTCCGCCTCGTCGGCGCGACGCAGCAGAATGCCGGCGTGGCAAAGGGATATGAAGGCTTCGGGCTCCAGCCCCGCGCCAGTCCCATCCTTGGCCCCGTTGCCGTCGCCGACCTGGGCGGCGGCATCCCGCAGCCGGGTCAGGAGCGACTTGGCCGCGCTCAGGCGCAGGGCGTCCAGGCTGTCCGGGGCAAGCCCCATCCAGTGGGTGGCGATGAAGGCGAGCAGGGCTTCCCGGCATGCTCCCGCCTCGCGCAGGTCCCGCAGGGCCGCCGACTGGTCGCCGTCGGGCTTGCGTCCGGTCAACGCTTCGAAGACCTGTGCGTCGCCGGCCGTTTCCCGCAGGGTCCGGGCATCGGCGAATCGCCGCCCGATCCCGGAGTGCTGTGGCCGCAGGTCGCGCAGGGCCGGCGGCGTGACGGGTGACAGCAGCTGCATGTCGCTGCAGGGGGCCGGCGTCCGGCCCCAGTCTGGATCGGACAGGACGACGGAGGCGGCGCAATACAGGGTGACCCAGCGATCCCAACCCGTCTCCAGGCTCACCGGGCCGACGAACAGGCCTTTCACCAGGGCCTGCCGTCGCGTGGCGGAGAAGGCGCCGGTGAACAGGCAGAGGCTGCGCCACAGCGCCGGATCCAGGGCTTCTCCGGCCATGGTCCGGGCCAGGGCGGTGGGGAAATCCGCGGCGGGAAGGCCATCCAGGCGGTTCAGCCGGTCGATCTCGGCCGGCAGGCGGTCGAGTTGCGGCGGCATTGCGCTCCGGTTGCCGGGAGCGCCGGTAATGACCGCCAGCAGGTCATGATGAAGGCGGCCCGCGCCGGTTCCGCCTTTCCGGCCCGCCGTCAGGGCAAGGCAGGTCAACAGGGTCCGCACGCCCGCCTGCCGGTCGCACAGGCCGACGGCGACGCTGTGATGGACGAGGTCGGCCACCAGAAGCGGGGGGGAAAGGAGATCGAGTTCGACCAGCCGCCCCAGCCGGCCAGAGCCGTACCAGCCATCGAGATCGAAGTTGAGCTCCAGCGCCGCCTTGGCGAAGGCGTTGGCGGTGCCGAACAGCAGGTCACGGCAAGCCCGCAGCGATCCCGAACGCAGTCCGCCGGCCGCGATCGCTTCGAATCCCAGGTCGTCCACGGGCTGGACCGGCGCCGCACGCTCCTCGATCCAGCCGTTCAGATCCTGACCGAACCGTGTCCAGCTCTTGAGCGTCAGGCCAGCCAGTTCCGCCCTTGCCGCCTGGTGGGTCTTGCGGTCCAGCAGCGACAGCACGGCGGCCTTCAACGCCGCCGTGTCGTGGGGAGGGACGCGGATCTGCCCCAGTGGCGGCACATCCGCCAGGGACGGGTAATCGGAACGCACGATGGTCGGAACGCCGGCCTGGAGGCTTTCCAGCGGCCCCAGCCCGAATCCCTCGCCGTCGCTGACATAGACCGTGCCCCAGGAGGAGGCCAGGCCCTCGCGGATGTCGGCGTCGCCCGGGGCCCGGACCCAGCGGAAGCGCGCTGGATTTCGCCCGGCCTCCTCCATCTCCTCGAACAGGATGTCCGAGGTGGCGCCATCGGGATTGCCGAGAAAGGCAAGCGCCGCCTCAACGCCTTCGTCCCACAGGGCACGGAAGGTCCGGAGGACGAGCAGATGCCCTTTGCGGTCGGTCACCGTGCCGACGACGGTGAACAGCGGGGTGCCGCCCGGCGGGTCGGCAGCCAGCCGCGCGGGGGACAGCGGCAGCACCGTGCCGAAGGTATCGCTGCCCAGGGTGATGACCCGGATGTTGTCCGGGTCGCGCCGTCCCATGACGGCGACCACCTGATCCCGGGTGAAGGACGAGATCGTCGCGATGTTTTCCACGCTCAGGCAGAAGCGGAAATATTCCATCGCGAAGGGCAGATGGTTCTTGAAGTGGTCAGGCTGCCCGATTGGGATGATGTCGTAGATCAGGAAGAAGATCCGCTCGCGCATGCGCTTGGTCAGGTGGGCGTAGAATTCGGCGCGGACGGAATTGTAGAAGACCTCGATATTGACCACCGCGCGTGCGGAGAGAAGGGCGTCACGGTCCACCCGGCAGAGCGGGCGGGCGGTCAGCTCTGCGATCCTGGCGCTCACCCTTTCGAAATCGTCCACCGCGAAAAGCTCGTCGGCCAGCAGGTCGAGCAGGGCGTGGTCGTGCACGACCACCATGCCGTCCGGTGCCACGGTGAAGGGGACGAGGCGCCCGCGGTCGGGCGCCGTCGCGATCATCCGGGCCAATGTCCTCTGGATGCCCGTCCGGTGGAAGCTGCTGGTCGTTTCGGTCAGGTCGAGCCAGATCCGGCCATGGAGCAGGAGGCCGATCTGATCGGCGTCGAAGGCCATGGCGGGTGCCATCAGGGTCGGCTTCACTGTCATCGATCCCACCCCAGGTGAGAGAGGAGGGAACGGGTATAGGCTGCCGCCGTCCGCTCCCCGGCACAGGTTCGGAGCCGTTCGGCACGGTCGCCGGCGGGGCCGGCTTCGATCGTCCGCTTCAGGGCAAGGGCGATGTCGAGGGAGCTCAGCATGTCGCTCACGGTCAGGACGGCGTCCTGCGGGGCGTCGGCGGAGGCGGCGAGCTCGGCATTGGCGATGCTCGGCATGCCGGCGGCGATGCAGTCGACCAGCGCCCCGGCGAAGCGCCCGAAGGCGACCTTGCCGAGGTGCAGCCCGACATCCGACGCGATCAGGTAACGGCGTACCATGTCCGGCGCCGGCGCGTCTTCGTGGCAGACCACCATCCCGGACAGGTCCAGGCGTTCCAGCGTGTGCCGGATGTGGGATTGGACGCCCGGCTCGCAGGCGGCGGCGATGTGCCATTGGACCGGCACCCTCCAGTGCCGCAGCAGATGGAGAGCCCAGAGGGTCTCCTCCAGGGCGGTCAGGTGCGACGGAGGGGAGAAACTGACGATCAGGGCGCAGCCGGGCGGAACGCCGAGCCGGGCGCGCGTCATCGCGATGAAGGCCGGCGCCAGTTCCTCCGCCTCCAGACGCTGGGACGGCGGAATGGGCAGGCCGGCGACCGGCCGATGCAGCTCGGCCGACAGGCGCCGGGCGACATCCATGCCATGCACCAGGAGCCGGGGGGCGCCATCGGCGATCGGCTCCAGAAAGCTGCGGGGGACCGGCATGGAGTGATGTCCCCAGGTGTCGGCCGTCGCGGTGTCGACCGGCCGGCCGTGGACACGGTCGATGAACGCGCCGAGTTCGGGCCTGTCCAGCCGGCTGCGCCAGTGGTCGAGCATATAGCCGTCCCGCAGCAGCAGGCCGGGGCGAATCGCCATGGCGAAATTGACCACCTCATCCGGTACCGTCGCGGCGCTCATTGCGCAGAGAAGCGTGCCCTGCCGGCCGAAGGCCCTGTAGGCGGAGAAGGGGCGGATGCGGGCAGTCGGACCCAGTCTGCCGCGGCTTTCCCCGTCCGGGGTGTAGACGGTCAGCCGCACCGTGTCGGGCAGGCTGCGTTCGATGTCGCCGACCAGGGTGTCGATGGCCGGGTCGCTGCCCAGATAGGTCGCCAGCTCCAGATCCAGGATCCCGGCGTCGCTTCCCATGGGATGGGCGGCGGGGCGTCGCAGGATCCGTTCGACCGTTTCCGCCAGGACGGTGGCGCACCGTTCCACCATGCCGGATTCCGCCGGGGCAGGCCGGGGAGCAGGCATGGGAGAGGGAGACGGCGAACCGAGCGCTGTGCGCAGGCAGACCGCCAGAGCGGCCGGGTCGGCGATGTCGGCGATCTGCATTCCAGGGGAGGCCATATCCGGTCCGGCGACCTGCGCCTCCACCCATGGCTTCGACGGCCCCTGAAGGATCAGGCTGCCGCCGCGGGCCGCCGCTTCCGCAGCCGCGACGATGTGATCCGGGGTCGTCCCCGGCACGATCACCACCGAGGCCCGGTCCAGCAGCCAGCCCCATTCTTCCGGCTCCGGGTCGGCGAGCCGGTGGGTGGTGACGTGAACGGGGATGGTCGGGGATGCTTTTCCCTGGGTTTCCGGCCCCTGGGTTTCCGGAAGCAAGTCCCGGCTGACGATGACGGCAGCCATCGGTTCTCCGTGCCGGACCTCGATCCGGCCGAGTGCCGCGAGAAAGGCGTCTTCGAAGGCCCGTTCCTCGCCCAAGCCGACGAACAGCAGAATACGGTCGCCATCCAGCCCCGGTACCGGCCGGCCGGCCGTCCGACCCACCGAGGGCCGTGCCGCCATCGGCACAGGGTAGAGCGGGGGCATGGCCGGACCCAGGAGGCGGCGCAGCAGGCACTCCACCTCTTCGGCCGCCGGCTGGCCGGCAAGCAGCGCATCATAATGACGCAGAGCCGCCATCCCGCTCAGCACGGTATGGCAATCGCCTCCCGCTCCGCGCGCGAGACCGGCGGTGCCGTGATCGCTGCTGCAGACATGGGCGATCGACGCGGCCGCCCCGGCGAGAAAGCTCCAGAATGCGCCGGGAGCCTCATCGAACGGGCAGGGATCGAACACAAGGAACGGCCTGTCCGGAATGGGGCCGTCTTCAATCCTGCGCAAAGGAAAGGGAAGGGATATTATATCCTGATGTCGGTCTTCGCATATAATTCCGATGCATTCATATGTCTTTTGGAAAATCTCTATTAGAAAGAGAGACGAAAAATTGAGGTTTTCTAAATTAAGTTCTGATCCAGGTCTGTTATTCAGTTTGATGTAGCAGATCATCTGCCGACCTTTTCAGGAATTTTTAGGACTATTATCAAAGACATATGATTAAGTCAACTTCCTGCCTGCTCTGCGCAATCATCGTTCGGATGTTGGGTTGGCGGATTATTCCCCTGCCATCAATGGCACGGCTCCTCGGACTGAAGAGCGGCAAGGTGAGCGACTGTATTCCTCCTGCCTGTCCGCCGGCGGCGGAGTGCCCGTCCCATCTTCTCTCAAGCCAGCCATTGCTTCCAAGTCCGGATCGCCTCAAGACGGACTGGCGGAAAAAGGCCGTCTGGTGCAGTAAGATGGCCTCCGGGTAAGTATGAGGGTTTGCATCGTGGATAAGGTCCGGTCGCTGTCGGAAGGGGAAAGCCCTCGCATCATGGTGACCGGCGCCGCCGGCTTCGTCGGCCGGCATGTGATGGAAGCCCTGCTGCGCCGCCTCCCGGAGGGGGGGAAGCTCATCGCCTGCTGCCGCGCGACCGGCGGTGCCCCTCTGCCGGGCGCCGGATCGGACGTTGTCGACGTGATCGAACTCGACATCGCCGACGCCGGCCGCATCGACGAGGTGGTGCGGCAGGTCATGCCGACCCACATCGTCCATCTTGCCGGCGTCTCGACCCTGGCCGCGGTCGCGGCGGCACCCGACCGGGCCTGGCAGATCAATCTGTTCGGCACGCTGCGCCTGGCAGAGGCCCTGGCCCGCCACCGTCCGGGTGGATGCTTCCTGTTCGTCGGCAGCTCCGAGGTCTATGGCCGGGCGTTCCAGGGGGGGCGAGCGGTCGATGAAACCATGCTGCCCGATCCGACGAACCTCTATTCCAGCACCAAGATCGCGGCCGATCTGGCGGTCGGCCAGCTGGCATCTGACCGGTTGACAGTGGTGCGGGCGCGGCCCTTCAACCACATCGGGCCCGGGCAACGGGAAGACTTCGCCGTCTCCGCCTTCGCGGCCCAGATCGCCAGGATCGAGCGCGGCCTCCAACCGCCGGTCATGCGTGTCGGCAACCTGGAAAGCGAGCGGGATTTCCTCGACGTCCGCGATATCGCCGATGCCTATTGCCGGATGGTCGAACAGGCCGGCCGCCTGCCCAACGGTGTCGTGTTCAACCTCGCCTCCGGCGTGCCGCGGCGCATCCGGTCGGTTCTGGACGACCTGCTGGCCATGGCCCGCATTCCCATCGAGGTGGCGATGGACGAGACGCGGATGCGCCCGAGCGAGACTCCGCTCGTCCTGGGAAACGCCGGCCGTGCCCGCGACCTGCTTGGCTGGGCGCCGACGCATCTCTGGACCGATACGGTCGGGGACATTCTGGACCATTGGCGCCATCGGGTGTCCCGTGCCGACCGGCCCTGAGGGGCTTGTCCGGAGGCCCCCGGGCATTCCGCTCCCGACATGTAACCGATGACGCCGACAGATCGCCCTGATATGGAAAAGCACAGCATTTTCTTCGACGCCCGCTGTCTCCAGGACGGCAACTATCGGTATCGCGGCGTCGGGCGCCATTCATCCGGCATCTGTGCTCATCCATCGAAGTCGAAGTATGTTGCGGTCGCCTGCTGCTCGCGCGACCTGCCGCCGTTGCCGGCGGAGTACGAGGCCCTGTTCGACCGCGTCCTGTTCAGGTTTCCGCGGGATCTGGACGGGACGTCATCGGTCGTCTCCCTGTCCCCGATGACCGACAGCACCGATTTCGCGGCAAAGCCGCATGTCGGCAATCCGCTGGTTCGCGCCGCCCTGATCTATGATTTCATTCCCTGGGACCATTACGGCTATCTGGGCAGCAAGGACGCCATCGACGAATACTGCCGGCAAATCGGCGCTCTTCGGAATTTCGACCTCTTCTTCCCGATTTCGGACTATTCGGGCCGGCGCCTCACCGACATCTGCGGGATTCCCTCCGCGTCCATCGCGGTGACCGGGGTTGGCGTGCATGATGATTTCTATGCGGCCGGGAGCATGGGGGACGATGCGGTCGCCACCCTCATCCGCCGCTTCGATCTCGAAATCGGACGCTATATCGCCTTCGTCGGCGGTGGCGATCCGCGGAAGAATGCGGATCTCGTCGTCGAGATGGCCGGGCGCTATGCCGCCATGGCCGAAGCGGACGCCCTGCCGCTGGTCATCGGTGGGCAATATCCCTTCGCCCTGCGCGAAGCCCTGACCGCGCGCCATCGCGACTGCGGCGGCCGGCCGGGCGGCCTCGTCTTCCTGCCGCATATTCCGGATTCGGAACTTGCGGCGATCTATCGGGGCAGCCTGGCGACGGTGGTCGCATCGCTGATCGAGGGATTTTCCCTGCCGGTGGTCGAAGCCGTCGCGGCCGGGTCCATCGCCCTGGTTTCGGACTGTGAAGCCCATCTGGAACTGATCTCCACGCCGGAAACGATCTTCGCCCGCACTGATGCCGGCGATGCCCTGGCGAAACTCGCGTCCATCGCGAGGCTGGATGCCGCAGGGCGGCGGCGCTTGCGCGCACGGCAGCGCGTGCAGATCGACCGTTTCCGTCCGTCGGCCGTCGCCGACCGCTTCTGGTCGGCGCTGGACAGCGCCATCGAGAGCGCGCAGCGGACGACCGCCGCCCACTCTCCCGTTTCCGGCCCGGCCCCGCTGCGCCGCGCCCGTCCGCGGCTGGCCTTCGCGACGCCCTGGCCACCGCAGAGGAGCGGGGTCGCGACCTATAGTTTCAGGGCGGTCGAGGCGCTTTCCCGCCACGCCGATGTGGATGTCTATTGCGATGTCTCGCCTGCGGATGCGCCGCCGCTTCCCGGTGTCCGATTGCTGCCGGTGCGCCGGCGGATCGACCAGCGTCACTATGACCGCACCTATTTCGTGATCGGGAACTCGCATTTCCACACGCCGATCCTCAAGCAGCTGCTGGAGAATGGCGGCGCGGCGATCATCCATGATTCGCGACTGTTCGAGTATTATTACACCACGATGGGCGGGCGGACGCCCGACTTCTGCCGTCTGACGCAACGCCTGATCGGGCGTGAGGTCAGCGAAGAGGAACTGCAAGGCTGGCTCGGCGACCAGCGGAGCCTGCCCGATCTCTTCCTCGGCGACGTGATCGATTCGGCCGCCGACATCATCGTCCACCATCCCGGCTTCAAGCGGGAGATCGTCACCCGCTATGGGCGCGAGCCTCTGTACATTCCCTTCGCCGTCCCGCCGCTGTTCGAGGACCGGGACCTGGAACCCGATGTCCGTCGGGCGGTCCGGTCCGAACTGGGGCTGCCGCCGGACAGGCTCGCGATCGCGACCTTCGGCTATGTGTCCCCGGTGAAGGGGGCGACCGAATGCATCTTCACGCTCGGTGAACTGTATGACTGGAACATCCCGGCCGACCTCTATTTCGTCGGTGGCCTCGATCCGGATTTCAAGGACAGGCTGGCACGGGACGCGGAGTTCTGCGGCGTCGGGCATGCGGTCCATTTCTTCGGGGATTACGCGGCGGACGATCTTTACCGCAAGTTCCTGGTGGCGGCCGATTGCGGCATCCAGCTGCGGAAGATCGGCTTCGGCCAGGGCAGCGGCGCCATCGCCGAATGCGCGGTGGCCGGATTGCCGACCGTCACCAATGACGGCATCGCCAGTTCGATCGAGGCGCCCGGCTATATCCGGCGCGTTCCGGACATCCTCAGCCCTCCGCTGATCGCCGAGCAGATCCTGGACATGCACCGTGACGGCTCCTTCGGGAGAAGGATGTCCGACGAGCGGAATTCATTCATCGGGAAGCACAGCTTTGCTCATTACGCCAGGACCCTTCTCGAATCTATTTGACTGATTTGACCAATTCCTGCTTGGGCGGATTGCTGTTTTTGGAGGTCCATCTTGCTGTCTTCTGCGATCAGAGAGGCCGTGTTGTTCGATGTGACATGGTTCACGTCATGGCCGGATCGCACGGGGATTCAAAGATATGTCGTGGAACTGGCGCGGAACTGGCCGCGCGACCGGGAAATCCTGCCCGTCATCGTCGATGGCGATGGGGAGATGCACATCATTCCGTCGACAATATTCTCTTTGATGGAGGCGTTCTTCGCCTGCGACCGCAAGGACCGTCTGGCGCTCCTTGCGGAGGAAATCAGGGCTTTCCGGGACAGGAAGCTGGCCCGTGTCGACAGGGTGGACATTGCCGGATGCGCCGGCATTTTCCTGCCGGAAACGACCTACAACGAAAATCAGATCAAATTCTACATGGGAATTGTCGGAGATTTCCCGGAGAAGATCTTCGCCATGACATATGATTTCATATCGTGGCTTTCTCCGGAACATTTCCCGCATTTCAATTCTTCCCAATACGGCGTCACGGGGTATCTGCGTTTGCTGAGGCGCATCAGGAATCTCGGGTTTCTGTCCAACCACACGAAGACCGTTTTCGAGACCCGGATTCTGCGTGGCGCCGTCGCCAATCCGATCGTCCTCGGCGGCGGCGCGTCGGCCTTCGAGGGGACGGACAACCGGCCGGACAGCGCATGCCCGGAATTCGTCTTCATCGGAACCGTACAGCTGCGCAAGCAGCATTTCCTCGTCCTCGACGTCTTCAGCAAACTCTGGGCGTCCGGCTGTACCGCCAGGCTGACCTTCGTCGGCCAAGCCGGCAACATCGGCGATGCCGAGGCCGAGCGCCTGAGGAAACTGTCGGCGAGCCAGCCGCTGTTCTCCTGGATCAAGAACGCATCGGACGGCGATATCCGCAACATTCTCGGCCGCGCGACCGCCTTGCTCTACCCGAGCATGGAGGAGGGGCTTGGGCTGCCGTTTCTCGAGGGGCTTCGTGTCGGAATCCCGGCCATCGTTTCGCAGACCCTCCCGGCTCTGGAATTCGCCGCCGGCGGTTATGTCGCCATCGACGTGAACGCCGAAACCCTTGACGGCGCTGTCCGTTCCTTCCTCGATCCGGTCTTCGCCGATGCCAGAAGGCGGGAAATCGACAGGGACGCGCTGCCCAGTTGGGACGGTATCGCCCGGAAGGTCGCCGACTGGATCCGGGCTGGCGAGGGGGCGGCCGGGGGGGCAGGCGTCCCGGAGCATCCCCTGGAGATCGCCGGTATCCCGGCCATCGGCTTCATCGAGCGGTTCAGGAGGGCCGGGATCGTCCATCGCCTCGACCGGCACGACGGGATCGCCTTCATCGAGGCCTGCTTTGAAGAGCTGTTCGGGCGTTCCCCGGCGCAAGCTGAGGTCACGGCCTGGAGCGGAGTCCTGGAGTCCCAGTGTCCGTCGAAGCTGGACCTTCTTCTGCTGATGGCGTCCAGCGATGACGGCATCGCCCGCCATGGTGTCGCAGACCTGCGGAGCTGGGTGCTCGGGCTGAGCTTGTACCGGAGCTGCCCCGACCTTTCCTACAATGCCGGTTACCCTTGATCCGGGGGCCCCTGATCCGGCGTCTCTACCGCCCCGGCGCTTCGCCGCGCAGGAGGCCCAGCGACACGCCCAGGGCATGGGCGAGGACGGCGATCCTGTTGTCTTGAAGGGCGTCCCGCAGCTCGCCGCGCGTCATCAGTCCGACCTCCATCTCCTCCAGGTCCCCCGATGCCGGTTCGCCGACGCGGTGGGCGTTCCGGGCGTGGAACAGATGGTCGGTGCCGCCGCCCTGGTTGCCGTTGCGCACGAAGGAGCCGAGAAAGGTCCACTCCGCCGCCGCGTAGCCCGTTTCCTCCAGCAACTCCCGCCTTGCCGCGTCTTCCGCCGTTTCTTCCGGACCGATGCGGCCGGCCGGCAGCCCGATGCAGTGGCGCCGGGCGCCATGGCTGTAATGGCCGATGGTCACGACCAGCCCGTCCTCGGTTTCGGCGAACACGCTCGCGGAATCGTCCGCCCCGACCTGATAGTAATCGTCGATGATCCGGCCATCGGGCAGCCGGACGGTTTCGACCGTCACCTCGACGTCGCGCGTCGTCCGCAGCAGCGTGCGGCGGTCGATCACCTCCCATACCGGCCGGCCGGTCGCGGTTGTGGTGGCGCTTTTGGTCATGGCGTGGCGGCTTCGGGCTTCAGGAAGACCAGCCCGGCAAGCTGGGGAGCGGAGAAGGGATTGGGGGCCAGCAACGGCCGCTGCGAGTGCCACTGCACGGGCCCGACCGGCGTCACTCCCAAGGACTCCAGGAGAGCCAGCAACTCGTCCGGATCGGTCGTCGGGAAGTCCGGATTTTCCTGGTCGTCGTCGGCATAGGCTTCGCGCTGGAAGAAGGTGAACACGCCGCTGCCGCCGGGCTTGAGCATCGCCACGACCCGGGTCAGGAAATCGCGGGCATCGGCCATCCCCGACAGCGCACAGGAACTGAAGACGCAGTCGGCGGAGCCGGCCGGGATCATCCGTTCCTCGGCGGAGGTGAGCGTGTAGCCGAGCTTCCGCAGCAGGATCCCGGACCCCCGGCTTTCGTCGCCGAAAGCCACGATGCGGCTGGCCGGCGACCAGTTGGACAGACATTCGACGGCGGCCACCAGGAATTGCTGCTGGGGCGTGACGTAGGCGGCGGCGTGTTCGTGCGCCCAGGACAGATCCGAATCCTGAAGGATGTCCAGGCGGTTTCCTTTCGCCAGCCAGGCGGACTCCTCCGCCTCCAGCAGACCGCTCGGGCAGGGGAAGGATCTCGCTTCGACGACCGAACCGGACGGCAGCCAACCGCTCTGGAGCTGGCCGGCCGGTGTAGGCGCGGCGTTGGCGCGCTGGACCCGGTCGAACTCGCTGTAGAGCCGGCCCTCGCTGCGGAGGTTGTAGAGCGCCGTCTGCGCCGACATGCCCTTGCGGGCGAGGGCCTCGACCGGTGCGTCCTCCAGGAAGGTGCCGTTCTGAATTTCCGGGAAGGACGCCATCCGCGTGAAGATCACGGCACGCTCGGTGCTCAGGGCCAGATCGCAATAATCCAGCAGCTCCGGACCATGCGTCCCGTCATTGGCGAACAGAAGCAGGTCGTAGGTGCCCACGGTGTGGATGACGCTGAAGGCGTCGCGCGGCATGGGGACCGTCACCACCTGAAGCGCCGGAGTCATCCGGAGCTGCGGCTGCATGGCCTCCAGCTTCCTGGCGAACAGCCGGTCATCCTCCTCGGTTTCGGAGGGCAGGCGGGCGACGAGGATCTGGGCATCCGGCTTGTCGCGCTGGATCTTGCTGACGATCAGCTCGAAGCTGTTGTCCGGCGTCCTGGCGCCAAACACGCAGATCCGCATGGGACCGGGCGGGATCGACGGCAGGGCCGTGTAGTAGGGGATGACCGGGGCGCGGTCGATCTTGTGCACCTTCTGCTGCAGGGCGGGGGCCTGCAGACCTTCCGCCAGCAGTGGCTGGCCGGGGGCCAGCGGCAGGTGGTGGAGCACGGGCCCGGCCTGCTCCAGGACGGGCGGCAGACCCGGATCCTCGACCGTCCCGCACAGGACGACGGCGCTCGGCCGGAGCCAGAAGATGCCGCGCTGGAAATCGTCGGCATCGCGGTAGCGCATGATGACCGGCTTGTATTCCCCCGTGCGGCCGAGCGCGGCGACGACGCGCTGGACATAGGAGATGGGGTCGGAGATGGGGCCGGAGAGGGGAGCCTTCTCCTCGCCGGTTCCGGCCATGGCCAGGACGACGGTCGTCGGCGAATGGCGTGCCGACCGGGCGGCCTCCGCGTCGCCCCGCCCGTCGACCGTGACGCCGTTCGCCACCAGCATGTCGATGAAGCTGTCCTGGAACGCCGCGACGGACCAGTCCTTTTGCAGGCGCCGGACGGAGTCCCGGGTGGAGCGCATCGCGTCGCGCAGCGACGTCTTGGGATAGGGGGCGATGTACGGGTGGATGTGCCGGAACGTATCGTTGGACGAGACGATGAGCGGCTGCCCCGAGATCACGCACTGGTCGGTCGTGGCCGACAGCCCGGACTGGCGGCGCGTGTAGAAGAAGCAGTTCAGGTCATTGTCGGCGCACCAGTCGACCAGTTCCTCCTCTTCCAGGAAATCCCTGGTGAATTGGATTTCGATCCCTGGCTTGGCGATCTTGCGGCAGAGCTTTTCGATATACTCGGAATATTCCATCCGATGGACGTTGAACATGATGCTGTCGACATGCGTCGCCCGCGGAACATTGATGCGGACGATGGCCCGATCGAATTCGCGGTTGACCGCCTCCACCACATGCTCGAACCCCTTGCCGGGCGTCCCCAACCCGAAGGACCCGATGACGGGAATCTCGCGGTTGTGATGATGGCCCTTGCGGGAAACGCCCCGCAGGGGGCGGGGGAACGGCGTCACCTTGGCGGTCGGCATCGCCGTTGGGTCCAGGACGATGCAGCTGTCGAACCGTTCGGCAGGAACGAACTTGATGGGGTTGTCCGGCTCGACTTCCAGCACGATGGCGAACTTCGGCCCTTTCAGGTGCGGCAGAAGCTCCTGCGGCAGGAGCGGCGCCATCGTGTGCGGATGGTAGTTCAGAACCCAGAAATCATAGGAGCCCGGCTTTTCCCCTTCCGCGTCCTCATGCCCTGCTTTCAACCTGAAGGACTGGTTCGTCTTCAAGTAATCAATGTCAATCTGTTCGAGCGTTATATAGTCAAGATCATAGAATTTCGACTGCTTCAGGCAGTCGTAAACCATTTTACCGCTTTCGAATATGCTGCAGACGGCCGGTTCTGTATTAAGAAATGCGCCGCGGATCATCAAAACAAACTCCCGGTATTCTCGAACAGGTTCAGCATGACGGATCGGGCGGGACCGCTGCGGGTGCCGGCTGGCCGGCAGGTCAGGCAGAGGCGAGCCACCGGAGCATCCGGTTCGCGGGTTGCTTGGCCCGCATCTCCTCCGAATTCAGGAAGGCGTTCAGCGTGACGTCGACCCGGCCATGCTGCTGCAACTCGCGTTCGTGGTGCGCCCATCCCGACGGGTCGGGCGCGCGCTCCAGGAGGACATTGTAGGTGGTCTCGATGAACCGGCGCCCCAGGGCGGCATCCTCATGGATCGGCGTCCTGATGCCTTCGACGATATTGCCGGCCAGTTCCCTGGCGTTCCAGTCGCCCGCCTCCACGAAGGCCGGGCCGCTGTCCGGCTTGCCCAGGACCAGCATCGCTTCGGCGGTGATCTCGCGGATGTTGCGGTCGAAACCCGGCCATACGTTGCCCTGCCGGTAATGGCCCTGCACCGGACCCTGGGCGTGAATGATCTCATTCGCCAGGGCCAGGTCCCCCTCCCGCAGCCGCCTGCACAGCGCCTTCGCCTCATCGATGGTCCGCGCCTCGCCGGGATTGCCGGGGGCGATCCGGCGGCTGAGCATGCTTCCCTGGAAATATACGACCGGCCCCCCCAGGAGCAGCATAGCGATCGTGGCATGCGGCAGCCGGCCCTCGCCGACATAGGGATGGAAGAGGCCGGAGAGGTTCTGCAGCATATCGACGACGGACGGTGCGGCGCCTTGCTCCGTCGCAGGCTCGCCGATCGTCTGAAAGCCTTCCGCCGCGAAGTGGTCCTGGATGAAGCGGCTCATCCGTCGCAGATAGGGGCGCTGCGGGGACGGGCCGTCACTGTCCTTGGGGACCAGAATCCCGACGGGGCGTCCGTTTGGCGGCGATCTGTCCCATGTCCCGACGGCAGTGTCCGGGACGCCCGCCGCCGTCTGCTGGGTCCAGCGCGACAGCCGGGCGATCCAGGGTTCCTCGCGGCCGACATCTTCCGGCTGGGAGAACAGGATGCGGATGTTGTTGCGGCTCTCGACGATCGACCGCAGGCTGAGTTGCCAGAGGGCGGCCGCCACGCTGCTCCGGTCACCATGGCTGCGGAAGACGATGAAGCCGGGAAAGGCCCGGATCAGTTCGGCGAACAGGGCCAGGTCGTTCCAGACGATGATGGCGTCGTACCCGCCCAGAACGGCTGCGGGTGGAAGCGCGGCCATGGGCGCCGCGCCGGCGGCTCCCCGCTGCGTGTCCACATGGATGCGTGGGCTGAGCGAGGCGAGCCGCTCGGCCTCGCACCTGGAAATCGGGTCGTGGCAACCGAGGCACAGGGTTTTGGGCTGGTGCGACATTGGAAACTCCAGGCTACGCGGAACGTCTGGCGGCGGGGGTCAGTCGGACAGCTTGATGACCGTCAGCCGTTCGATGCTCAGGGCGGCGGACCCGTTCGTGAAGATGCGGAACTCGTACTTCCCGTCGGAGCGTCCGACATGGAAGTCGCAGGTGAACCGTTCATATTGCGGCGAGGTGCTTTCCAGCGTCACCGACGCCAGAACCGTCCCGTCGCAGGACACGTCGGCGCAACCGGCGGGGATGTGGGTGGCGGAGATCCTGCCCATGACTTCCAGCCGGTAATGCCCTTCCGGCAGTGTCGCGAATGGACCGAAGAGGAGGAAGCCGGCCTCTCCCTGGTCCGTCACCCGGACCTGGCGCTTCAGGACGTCGTCCATTTCCCACCGGCCCAACCGCAGGATCGATCCAGGCGGGGCAAAGTCACGGTGAAGGTCGTCGACGGTCTGCTGCTTGCCGGAGCGCCGGCCGATCGCCCGTTCCAGGAAATCGACGGCACCGCCGTTGAGACGGACGGCCTCCTGCAGTGCCGGCCAGGGACCCGCGGTGCCGGCGACCGCGGCGAGATGGTTGCGCACCTCGTCGCCGACCGGGGCTTCGATCACCGTCGCCGACAGGGCGTCGGCGATCTGCCGGATGCGCTGGGCGGGAGAGTGCTGGCCGGCCGGGTCGATGAATGCCCTGACGAAGCGGCGCCGGCCGTCGGCGCCTGGCTGCGGGCGGGTGCCGCTGGCCGGTCGGCCGCCGATCATACGGGCCATTTCACGATCGAAGATGGGCCAGACATGCGCCGGATCGTAGAGTGTGGCGATGTGCTGCTGCGATTGCCGGACCTCGTCGATGAACACGTGGTCCTTGGCGCGGAAGGCGTTGACGATCCGATGCGCGTCCATCACCGAGGCGGCTTCGCCGGGGCCTCCCTTGCCGATATGGCGGGCCAGCAGGGAACCGCTGAGATAGGCGACCGGGCCGCCGAGTACGATCATCTCCACAGGCGGGAGGTAACAGACCCTGGGATCGCGATAGGTGTAGAGATAGCCGCTGGCGTCGGCGAACATCCCGATCTGCTTCCTGCGCTCCAGGGACCCGACGACATGGTCGTCGTCGATGTCGACCAGTTGGACCCCGCAATACTTGAAATGCTTCTGGTGGAAGAATTCCTTGAGGAAGTCGTAATGCGCCCGGTGGAATGGATTTCCCAGGATGTTGGGCGCCGTCACCAGGATGCTGTCGTTGCGGTCTGTGGACGCGGCCCATATCCCGCGATGCTGGAAGATGTCTTCCGACAGGCAGTAGGGAATCACGGTGCCGCGGCTGCGAAGCCAGTCGGCCTCCGCTTCCATCGTCTTGTCGGAATGGGGGCAGAAATGGAAATTGTCCCGGTTCTCGATCAGCGGACGGACGCCGCACAGTTCGAACTCATCCGAAAGCAGATGGGTTTGGCCATATGCACGGAAGATGCACGGTCCGTCATAAACCCGAAGGATTTCGGCGGTCCAGCGGGCGACGATCGTGACGACCACGGCGTCGAACTGGCTGTTCAGGATGTCCGCGATCTCGGGACTGATGGAGTTGTAGAAGAAGTTGTATTTTGACAGCTTGTCGAAGACTTCAGGCGGGAGAGTGGTCGGCTGGTTCCGATCCCAGGTCGATGCCACGCTCTGATCGGGAATGTGGCTCAGGTAGGGAGGGTTGAAGACCTCGTATCCCAACGCGCGGAGGCGCGCGAGCTCAGTCCCGACCAGCAGCTTGTGGGCGCCGAACCAGAAGATCCGACCTTTGCCGGCTCCGACACCCCGATCCCCCTGCACCATCACGATCTCCAGATTATCCAGGCCGACGCCCGCCTCGTACGAGGCGGGCGGGTCCGCTTGTTCAAGGTGCCGGCCTGCGCCGGTCATGGCCGCGAGAAAGACGGGAAACCACGGCGCGCTTCCCCATCGCCAAAGCGGTGCTTTCTATCATCAGATCGCGCCCCGCGCGAACATGGCTTGGGTGACCGTTCCCGGCCGGGTAGGAACGATTGAAACTGACGGCAGCAGGCAATCCCATCCGGCGTTCCGTGATCGGGCTTGCAATCCACATCATGGCGTCCCCTGCGGAAGGCGGAGAGGTGGGCCGGTGATCCGCAGCCATCAGATGCGCCCTCGCGGGCAAAATGTGCCGTCAGAAAACGAAGGGATTTTCGCAAGAGCGTTATGCGGTGTTCCTCGGAGGACAAATAACGGGCTTCTGGGAATTACGCCCCTCGCATTGGAGATCATGCTCTTTCGACGAAGTGATTTCATGATTATTCCGGCGCAGTCAAAATTCAATCAAGCTGGCTGAGGCCGTTTCAGAGAAATAGATAAGCCTAGCGAACATTTTAAACACCAAATATAATCTCTTACAGTAATAATATTACTGCATTCAAGGGTTTTGTCAATCTTTTGTAAGCGCGATAAGCGTAAAGGAATATTTATCATGAGCGCATTTTGTGAATTTTATGAAATGAAATGGCTAATGTATTTCTCTATACTAAAATTCCATATGCATAATATAAGATATTGTATTTTATATTTATGGCGAGTTGAGGAAAATATAGGCGAATATTTCTTGGTATGTTTGGAATTGCAGACGAATATCAAAACGCATTTTCATGCATATGACTGTGATTATGTCTTTCGGATATGCCGATTGCCTTCATGCCGCGACAGTTTGCGGGGTATGATTTTGATAAAAATTGTGAGAATTCTTGCCGCGATTTCGTGACGCGGCCGATAAAAATTTCACTTTTGAAATACTAGCCGGAGGCACTCAAAATCAGGCCGCTGCAAGGCGGAACTTGTCCGATTGCCACGGCCGCGACGGTGCTCATGGCGGCCGGGTGGATTGTCCGTATCCGAACCTCGAAGGCGGCTACGGGCCTCGGGACGATGAAGCGGACCGTAACGGGAACAAAACTGTCCGGTCCAAAGCAATCCGTGGTCAATCTGTAGATTTGTTCCTGTGCCGTGCCGTCGAATGCCGTGTCGATGAGGGCAATGACCGTGTCGTTGGGAAGGCCGGTTTCTTCCAGGCGGAGCAGGAAACTGCAGTAATAGGTTCCCGCCTGCATTGGAACATAGGGGCCGAACAGCAGGAAGCCAGGTTGCTCCATAGGGATGGAGAAGATGCGCTCATCGTCGTCGAAGCCCGCGATTCCCTGAGAGCGCAGGCCCATGTGAAGACGCCCCTCGATCTGAAGGTTCTGGAGCCGGGCCAGATGCCGCTCTTCGGTCGGAGGGTGGTGCCCGGCCGGCAACGGCATTGCACAGCGCAGCCTTTCAGCATCGAATTTCCGGAACACCCAACCGGCCGGGATGGATCGGGAAGTCTGGCCACCGGTTTCGCCCCCAACGCTTTCGTGTCCATTCCCGGTCCGATCCCCGTTCCACCGCGGCGGATCGAACAGGATGCAGTCCGGCAGCAAGGGCAGGAGCCGCCCGAGAATGTCGTCGGGCGTGTAGAGCCTGTGCTCCGTCGGGAACGGACCATCGGTCCGGTCAATGCTGTCAGGGTGGGCGATGTCCAGGGGCAGGACCGCCACCCCGCCGGGGGTGAGAAGATCGGCGACCGTCCGGATGAAGACCTCGTCCTTCGCTATACGGTTCAGCGTGGTGGTGCAGAAAACGATGTCATGGAAGGCGGTGCCCTTCTGGAGGGGAGGGAGGCTTTCTTCCCGCAGGCCGATCTGGTCCAGTACATAGCCTTTCATGCGCAACGCCTCGACGCAGACGTCATCCGGCGATCCGATGCCGAGAATGCGCGGTTCGAAAAAGTCGGCGGCCAGACGCTCCACCGCGTCGATCAAGAATGATTGCTGGACGTCGACCTGCCTGACCTTGCGCCCCGGTGCTTTGCGTGAACTGTCGTTCGGGCGGTGGGCCGCCGTGCCGCAGGCGACGCGCTTGGCATAGGCGCGCGAGGCGGGGGACAGAAGCTTGTTGTATCCCCGGCCGTCGGGAACCGACCGCCGGGCCTCCAACCGGTCGAGCGCCTCCAGGATGGCCCCGTTCCATGCGGCGCTGGACGCGCCCGGCTCATAGCGTGCGATATGGTGGGCCAAGGGGGCGAGCCCGGAGGCGGCGATGTCTTTCAGACGGCGCCTGTCGGCACGGATCGATGGGTTGACGCCATGCACATGGCGGAACATCCGGGACCGGCTGACCGCCATCGGCCGGCCCGCCGCCAGGGCATAGTCCAGGCAACTGGAGATGCCGCGGTCAAGCCCTGACAGGTCATCGTAAAGGAAAACATTGATCGTGTTTTCCGAAAGAAAGTCCAGCAGCCTGTCCTCGTCCAGGAAATCGCGCGTGATGTCGAGCATGATCCCCGGCTTGCGGATCATTCTCCGGCAATCGGCAATGATGGATTGCGTCGCCTGCTCGGGAAACAGCTCGCTCCGGTCATGGGGCGACAGGTTCAGGCGGATGCGCGCCGTGTCGAATTCCTCGTTCACCCGGGAGCACAGCCGGTCCAGCCCCTTTCCGGGCGAGGCGAACCCGAACCAGCCCACCGTGAACAGCTTCGGAGCGGGGGCGGGCGGGCGAATCGGCGGTGTGAAGCGCGGAACCGGAAAGACCAGGGGGCTGGCGGGAACGAAGGACGGATCCGGATAGAGGATGCCGTCGAACGGTGTCCGGTCCAGCCGTTCCGGCGTCAGCTGGTAGGCTTCGTGGACGACGGCGAGACACGGCACGCCGCAGGCGCGGATGCCATGGCCGGTCGCCCAGGGCATCGTCCCCTCGTGAAGGTTGAACAATACGGCGGCGGGGGCGATATCCTTGCATTCACCCAGGAACTCATCGATGGAGGCACACTCGGCATAGCGCCAGTCGATGTCCGGGGATAAAGAGAGAAGCTGCAGAAGGCGCCGGCCGAACTGCTGCACGCCACACCGCATTCCGCGATGCGAGACGATCAGGAAACGAAGTCGTTTTGGCAGTGCAGCAATTTTTTCCTTCATATTTTCTAATGCTCTGTCTTTGATTTTTTGAAGGCTTCCATGATTTATTACAAGGCTGCAAAGTTGTAAAGTTTGGGGAAATCCCAATTGCCCGCGCTTCCGATGCGCCGTCGTGCCCGCGCCAGCGGGAATGGAGACATCGGCTTTCCTATCGGTACGCTTGCCGCCGCGCTATACCAGTCTTTCCGGGATGGATGTGCCGCCGGGATGGCAAGGGGAAATCCGGGATGAAGGTTCGGCATGCCCGCCGGGCAGGCCGCTCTTCCAATTCCCTCTTCCCCACGCCGCTGGCCGTCGTTGTGACAGGGCGAATGATGAGCGAGATCGATTACCAGGGCAGGCTTGAGTTCATCACCACGGGCAAGATCTATGGCTGGCTGGTCAACAAGACCCGGCCGGAGATGGAATGTCTGGTCGATCTCTACGTCAACGGCTGGTTCATGGGCACCCATCCCTGCAACGAGTATCACGAGGCGCTCGCCTCGCTGCCGGGGCACAAGGGATTCGGCGTCTTCAACATCCCGCTGCCGCAGGATCTGCTGGGGATGGAGGACTGTGTCGTCGATGTCCGCATCCACGGCACCGCGGCGTCGATTCCCAACTCTCCCATCGTCACCAGCCTGCACCGGGCTGTCATCGACACCGCCCTGTCCGGCATGACGCCGGAACGCAAGACGCTGTGCCGGACGGCGCTCGCCGAGACCCTCAACCTGACCAAGCGCGCCCGCAACCGGCTGGAAGACCCGCGCCTGGCCCGCCCCGCCCCCGGCTACGAAGAGGCGGAGCTGACCATCGGTGCCTTCCTGGCGCACCAGCTTCACCGGCTGGATGCGGCGCGGGACTTCCATCTGCGCAGCGCCGCCGACCTGCTGCGCTTCCTGGTCCGGCACGCCGACCGCTTCAATCTGGCCGACCATGCCTGGTGCCCGCTGCCGGCCGACGTCGCCGCCTTCCTGGCCTCGGGAGAGGAGGATGCCGGCGGTCTGTTCCGCTCACGCCTGCTCGCAGAGTACAAGGAACAGGTTCTGGATACCGCCGGCCGGCCGACCGGGGCGGAGGAACTGTGCAAGCTGGTCCACTGGATGTTCGGCAAGGCACGCCTGCCCAAGACGGCGCTCGCCACCGAGCATGCCGATTACCTGAACGGGCCGGCCGGGCTGACGGTGGAAGGCGGCGGAACGATCGGGCACGGGCTGCTTTCCCGCTTCTATGCCGAGATGCATGCGATGGACGAGGCGCTGGGCGGCAAGCTGGCGCTGCGCGACGACAAGGCGCTGTTCGTCATCCTGCTCAGCATCAGCCTGTGGCTGGTCCGCTGGAACCTGGACGACCTGTTCCTGCCGCCGGCGGTGCGCGCGCTGTTCGATCGCCGGATCCAGCATGCCGGGCGGGAGTGGAGCGGGCTCGGCTATTTTTTCTCCTTCCTGGACCTGCCGGGCGCGGAAAGCCTGACGCTGGACAGCCTGCGCCTCCGGCAGGAGGCCGCGGCGGTCACATACGATGCCGGCCAGGGCGGCGGAGCAGTCCCGAAGGGCGGGGTCAACCTGTTCGGCTATTTCGACGGCAGCACCGGCATCAGCCGCAACGCCCTGTTCTCGCGCGAGATCCTGGCGGCAGCCGGCGTGCCGGTGACGATACCGCCGCTGGTCCTGCCGCAGCATCACGCCACCGAATCCCTCCACCCGGTGAACCTGATCCATTTCGGCATCATCGGCGCCCCCGGCGACATGGTGAACCATGGGATGGAGCGCTTTGCCGGTGCCTACAACATCGGCTTCTTCCTGTGGGAGACCAGCCTGCCGCCGCGCTCCAGCCTGCTGACGCTGGACCTGATGGACGAGATCTGGACCCTGTCGGACTTCTGCGCCCAGGGGCTGGCCCACCATTTCCGCGGCCCCATCCATGTCGTGCCGAACTGCGTCGACGAGCGGGCCGCCGCCCCGGCGGCGGGGGATGGGGCGGCGGCGGACGGGATGGCGGATGGCGCCGGCTGGCGCGGCGAACGGCCCTTCACCTTCTATTTCTGCTTCGACGCCCGCAGCTGGTACACGCGCAAGAACCCTCTGGCGGCGGCGCGGGCCTTCCAGCTGGCCTTCCCGGCCGGCGACCCGTCCTGCGGCGACATCCGGCTGCTGCTGCGCATCCGCTACCGCGCCAGTTCGCGCAGCATCGCCGACACCGCCCACCGGCTCCAGCTCGACCGGCTGGCCCGGCTCGATCCGCGCATCGTCATCCGCGACCAGGAACTTCCCTACACCGAGTCCCTGGCGGAGATGCGCAACTGCGACTGCTACGTCTCGCTGCACCGGGCGGAGGGGTTCGGCTACACGATGGCGGAGGCGATGATGATGGGGAAGCCGGTCATCGCCTCGCGCTATTCGGCGAACCTCGACTACATGACCGACCGGACCGGCTTCCTGGTCGACGGGCGGGAGCGCTTCATCGAGCCCGACGAGTATATCGACGTCACCCCCGGCGCAGCCTGGTTCGAGCCGGATGTCGCCGCGGCGGCGGAGGCGATGCGCCGCGTCCGCTTCGACGAGGCCGAGGCCCGCCGCCGCGCCGCGGCGGGGCAGGAGCATGTCCGCCGCACCCTGAACCGCAAGGCTGTGCAGGACCTTTATGTCACCCGCCTGAACGCCGCCCACGCAGCCGCCGCCCGCAAACGGGCCTGATGGGCGGCCCTCTTCCTACTGCCCGGCCGGGACGATGAAGCCCTGGGGTGGCTGGCCGGCGCTGTGCAGCGCCCACATGACCTGATAGGCGCGCTCCAGGTTGCGGGTGAAGCGGCGGCTGTCGAACAGCGGCGCCGTCATCCGGCCATCCTCCAGCCTCTTGCGGAAGCCGGCCCGGCGGGCCGGATCTCCGGCGAGCGCCACCGCCAGATCCTCGTACTCCGTCAGGGAGCGGGTGATGGTGTCGGGCAGGCCGGCCGCGCTCAGCAGGCTGGCCGCCACGCGCGAGGCGAAGGTCCCGCCCAGGCAGGTCACCACCGGGCAGCCGGCCCACAGCGCGTCGCTGGTGGTGGTGTGGCCGGTATAGGGCAGGGTGTCCAGCGCGAGATCGGCGACACGGTAGCGGGCGATGTGGTCGGCCAGCGGGCGGGGTGGGGCGAAGGCCAGCCGGGCCGGATCGATGCCCTGGGCCTGCGCCTGGGCCTTCAGGTTGGCGGCCGCCAGCGGGTTGGCCTCGAACAGCCACAGCACCGATCCCGGCACGCGCTTCAGGATGCGCATCCACAGGGCGAACATGGTGGGGCTGATCTTGTAGGCGGTGTTGAAGGCGGCGAAGACGACGCCGTCCGCCGGCAGGCCGCACTCGGCCCGCGACGCCACCTGCTCCGGCAGCGGGCGGTGGCGGTCGTTGATCTGGTAGGCGTCGGGCAGCAGCACCAGCCGCTCGGCATAGAAGGGCTGGTGCTCCGGCGGGGTGACGAAGCGGTCGCCGATCACATAGTCCATATGCGGGCAGCCGATGGTGCCGGGATAGCCCAGGTAACTGACCTCGACCGGAGCCAGCCGGCGCGACAGCAGGTCGAGCCGGGTCTGTTTCGTGTAGCCCTTCAGGTCGACCATGATGTCGACCCCGTCGTCGGCCATGCAGCGGGCGACGGCGTCGAGCGGCACGCTGCGGATGTCGCGGAAGCGGTCGAAGGCCTTCACCAGCCGCTTGCGCATGGCGCTGCCGTCGTCGGGGCCGTAGGAATAGGCCAGCACCTCGAAGCGGTTGCGGTCATGCAGCTCGAACAGCTCGGCCGCCAGGAAGGCGGTCGCATGCTCGTGGAAGTCGGCGGAGACATAGGCGATGCGCAGCCGCCCGCCGGACGACGGAGCGCGCGCCTGCAAAGGTGCCGCTGCGCCGCGCTTGACCACCCGCTCGAAGAACAGGCGGGCGGAGCGGTCCTGCTGGGCTGGGGTGCTCTCGATCGACAGGGTGGCCAGCGGGATGACGATGCCGCCGTCCTGATCGATGATCTCGGTCACGCGGGCGCAGAGCCGGTCGTAATCGTCCCAGTCGCACAGCGTCTGCATCAGGTACAGGTGATAGCACAGCGCTTCGGTCTTGGCCGGGGACAGGGCCACCGCGCGGGTGTAGGCGGTCTTCGCCCCGGCCAGCCGGCCCAGCTCGCGCAGGGTGTGGGCATAGCCCAGCATCGCCTCGGCATGGCCCGGATCGACGACCAGCGCCCGGCGCAGCGCGCGCTCCGCCTCGGCCACGCGATGGGCTTCGCGCAGGGCGACGCCGAGATTGGCGGCGGCGAGCGCGTCGACCGGCCGCAGCCGCAGCGCGCGCGCGAAGTCGGTCGCCGCCCCGTTGCGGTCGCCCAGCGCCAGCCGGGCGGACCCGCGGTTGACATAGGCTTCCGGGGTGGCGGGCGACAGCTGGACGCAGCGGTCGTGCGCCGCCAGGGATTCGCCCATGCGGCCCAGCGACTGCAGCACGGTGCCGAGATTGCCATGGCTGTCGGCCAGATCCGGCCGCATGGCGATCGCCTGACGCAGGATCGCTTCCGCTTCCTGCGGGCGGTTCTGCATCATCACCGTCACGCCCAGCAGCTGGGCGACCTCCCCCATGCCGGGGGCCGCCTGCAGAATGGCCCGGCACAGCCCCTCGGCCTCCGCCATCCGGCCGGCACGGAAATGCTCCAGCGCCAGCCGCACCGCCTCGTTCAGCGTCATCGCGTGGTCCTCCCGGCGGCCTTGGCGGCACCCTCCGCCGCCACCACGTCCTCCGCCGCCACCGTCACCCTGGCCATCACTTCGGCCCAGTCGTTGGACCTCGCCTGACGGAACAGGCGCATGGTCGGATACCATGGGCTGTCGAGCCGGTCGCGCATCCAGCGCCAGTCGGCGAACCATTTCAGCACCACCCAGGTCGGCCGTCCCATGGCGCCGGCGAGATGGCAGACCGAGGTGTCGCAGGTGACGATCAGGTCCAGGTTGGCCATCACCGCCGCGGTGTCGAGGAAGGCGTCCGGTCCGGCGTCGAAATCCGCGCCCAGCTCCGTCACCGCCACCCGGTCGCGCAGCCGCTCCAGATGGTCCAGGCCCGACACCTTCTGCAGGCTGTAGAGCCGGACGCCGGGCAGCCGGCCCATCGCCTCGAAGCACTCCAGCGGGATCGACTTGCCGGTCTCGTTGCCGTGCCAGTTGATGCCGACGCGCAAGGCCGGGCGTTCGCCGCCCTCCAGCCGGTCCAGGCGTTCCGCCCAGCGGGCCGCCAGCTCCGGCTCGGCCCGGATATAGGGCACGCCGCCGGGAACATTCTCCGGGGTGGTGCCCAGCCGGTGCATCAGGCTCATCAGCGAGATGTAATAATCATAGGCCGGCAGCGGCTCGCCGAAGGCGAACAGCCCGTCCAGGTCGGGGGCGGTCGACAGCACGCGCTTCAGCGCCGGCTGGCATTCGTAGAGCACCCGCGCGCCCATGCGCTTCAACACGCCGGCATAGCGGATGTACTGGAAGGAGTCGCCCAGCCCCTGCTCGAAATGGACCAGCAGCGTCTTGCCCGCCAGCGGCTGGCCCTGCCACAGCACGCCCGGCATGTCGCGCTTGCGCCAGACCGGCTGTTCGAGCCGGCCTTCATAGGCGACGGTGCCGTTGGGGTAGTCGCCGGCCATCAGCAGGCAGGTGCCGAGATTCTTGCGGTATTCCGGCTTGCCGACGTCGATGGCGAGCGCGCGCCGGTAGTTCAGCGCCGCGTCGGGCGGATGGCCGAGGCTGAGGCTGACCGCGCCCAGATTGTTGTAGTTGACCGCCACGTCCGGCTCGACGGTCAGCGCCAGCCGGTAGACGGTGCGCGCCTTTTCCCCGTCGCCGGTGAACATGAACAGGTTGCCGAGCGTCAGCAGCGCCCCCGGATAGTCCGGCTTCAGCCGCGCCAGTTCGCGGAAGGCGACCAGCGCATGGTCGAGGTTGCGCTGGTCGAGCAGGATGCCGCCCAGCGCGTTCAGCGCGTCCGGATAGGCGGGGCGCAGCCGCAGCGCCTGGCGCAGCGGCTCCATCGCCTCCTGCGGCCGGCCGGCGGCGCGCAGCGACAGGCCGAGGTTGCCGTGCAGGTTGGCGATGTCGGGACGCTCGTCGGCCAGCCGGCGGAAGGTCTCGGCCGCCTCGTCGAAGCGGCCGGCCTGGAACAGGACGGCACCGCCGTTGAAGGCCTCGACGAAGGCCGGTGAGAACTCGGAAATGGCAACCCCCAACGCTTCGCCCGACTGCCTGCCGCACGGATGGAACCGCCGCATGGAACCGCGGCTTCTTACCCCAAGAGCCCGGTTGGCGGCAATAAAGGGCTGCCTTCTTCGCTCCCCCGGTGCGTCACTCCTGCGGCTTGCGGCCGATGGCCGCCCAGGAGATCTCGTTGACCCAGGCGAGCCGGACGTCCTCCAGCCCGGCGCCCTGCATCAGCGCCTCCACCTCGTCCCGGCGCCAGTAGTTGGCGATCTTCGGCAGCATCTGGTCGAAGACGATGGAGCGCAGATGCGCGAAATCGAAGCGGCGGATCAAACGGAAATATTCCAGCCGGTCCAGCCCCAGCCGCAGGGCCAGCCACAGCAGCGCGGTCGGCGGCAGGGACAGCGCATGCACCAGCCCGATCGGCAGGCGGCTGAACAGCGTCTTGCGCAGCGGGTCGGCGAAGCGGACGATCCAGCCGTTGTTCTCGCGGCCATAGACCCAGATCATCACCCGCCCGCCCGGCTTCACCGCGCGCACCATGTTGGCGAGCGCGGTTTCCGGATGGGCCAGATGGTGGATGACGCCGATGGAGAAGGCGAGGTCGAAGCGTTCGACCTCGTTCAGCTCATAGGCGCTCTGGCGGCGCACCTCCATCGCCGGATGCGGCGCCAGCGTGGCGCGGGCGGAGGCGAGGCTGCGTTCGTCGATGTCGATCGCCAGCCCGCCGGCAGCACCGTAGCTCATCGGCCAGTGGCTGTTGCGCCCCATGCCGCAGCCGACGTCGACGAAGGTCAGGCCGCGCCAATCCTCCGGCGCCATGAAGGGCGTCCAGCGGCGGAACTGCTCCTGATAGATATCCTTCAGCTCGGCATAGCGGCCCCACTCATAGCCGAAGCGGTCGGCCGACCCGCTGTGCACCGCGGACGCGGTGTCGGGGGCGGGGGAAGAGGGCGGCGCTTCGCTCATCGCGGCGGTCCGGTGTGGTGGCGGGGGAAGACGGCGCTATCGGTAGAAGCCGGAGGGCGCGCTTGTCAAGGAAGGGCAATCGGGACGCTGGGGGACAGGCCGGTTCCTCCCGCCGCCGCGGGCGGCTACCATGCGGTCCCATCCCGCGAGACGAAGCATCCCCAGTCCCCATGCCCGATATGCCTCCCGATACGCCCCCCGATATGTCTGCCGGCCAGTTCCCCGGCAAGCCCGGCCTGCCCATCCTGTTCGTCCATATCGGTCACAAGGGCACGCTCGACATCGCGCTGGAACAGGCGGTGCGGGCGTCGCCCGACAGTCCGGTGATCCTGCTGACCGACGAAATCCGCGACCTGCCTTTTCCGGTGCATCAGGCCGACATCCGCCTCTACACCGGTTCCTACGGCCGTTTCGGCGCGGTGTACGAGCATCTCTCGGTGAATGGCGAGGGGTACGAGGCGATGTGCTACGGGCGCTGGTTCTTCGTGCATGAGTTCGCCGTCCGCCACGGGCTCGGCCGCTTCTGCGTGTTCGACAGCGATGTCATGCTCTACCGTCCGGCGGAACATTTCGCCGCACCCTTCGCCGGCCGCATCGCCGGCAACTGGAGCTGGGCCAACTGCTTCGAGGGGCCGGAGGCGCTGGGATACCTGTGCGACCGCTTCGTCGAAATCTTCGCCGACAAGCCGCGGCTGCACGCCCTGGCCGACCGCTTCCGCATCGGCGACCGGCCGCATGTCAGCGACATGCATCTGCTGATGGAGATCGCCGCCGCCGATCCCCGCTTCCTGGAGCAGGGCGGCCTGATCGACCGGGGGTTCGATCACAACATCCGCGACGGCAATCAGCGCTTCGTCCTGCGCGACGGGCTGAAGGACATCCGCTTCGGCCCTGACGGCATTCCGGTCTGCCCCCGCACCGACGGCGGTCCGCCGGTTCCCTTCACCTTCCTGCATTTCCAGGGACCGGCCAAGGAGCGGATGGCCGGCTTCGCCTGGCCAGCCCTGACCCAGCCCTCGGCCCTTCAGACCTCCGACCGCCGCTGATCGCACCAGCGCCGCCATATCAGCCGATAGGCGGTCTCCAGATTGCGCATGAAGCGGGTCTCGTCGCACAGCGCCGACGCCCGCACCCGCTCGCGCATGCCCATGCGCAGCCGCATCAGGCGGGTGAGGTCGCCGGCCAGCTCCGCGGCGATGGCGGCGTAACGGTCCGAGGTGGCGGCGACCAGTTCCGGCAGGCCGATGGCGGTCATCAGGCTGGCGCCGACGCGGGCGGCGTGGCGCCCGCCTGCCAGCGTCACCAACGGCGCCCCCATCCACAGCGTGTCGCAGGTGGTGATGGTGCCGTTGTAGGGATGCGGGTCCAGCGCGATGTCGATGCGGTTGTAGGCGGCCAGATGCCCGGCGGCGTCCTTGATGAAGCCGACGAGATCGAGCCGGGCCGGGTCGATGCCGGCGGCGGCGAAGCGCGCCCGAAGCCCGGCGGCGGTGCCGGCATCGGACAGCGGCCGGTCCTTCAGCAGCAGGCGCGCATCCGGCACGCGGCGCAGCACCTCGGCCCACAGCGCAACGGTGCCGTCGGTGATCTTCGACAGCTTGTTGAAGGATCCGAAGGTGACGGCCCCGGTGGCGCCGGCCGGCAGCGGCACCACCGGCGGGGCGGAAACCGGCGGGCGGAAGCACAGGAAGGGGGCGGGCAACCGGACCAGGGTCTCCACCGCATGCCCGTCGGTCGGTCCGATCGGATCGCTGACCGGATCGACGATGCGGTAGCCGACCGCCTCCATGCCGGTGCCGTTGGGATAGCCCAGCCACGTCACCTGCACCGGCGCCGGGCGCAGCGCCAGCATCGGCAGCCGGTTCAGCCCGGAATGACCGGCAAGATCGACCAGGATGTCGATGCCGTCGGCGCGGATCTGTGCCGCCAGTTCCTCGTCGTCCAGATGCCCCACATTGCGCCAACCGTCGGCCTGCGCCTTGAAGCGGGCGGTGTGGGCGTCGGCGTGGCTGTCCGGCAGGATCGAATAGCAGACGATGTCGAACCGGCCGCGGTCGGCCGCCTCGAACAGGGGCGTCAGGAAATAGGCGCCGAGATGCTCGCGGAACTCGACCGACAGGTAGCCGATGCGCAGCCGCTTTTCCGGATCGGGGCGGTTGGCGTGCGGAACGGCGGGCTTGCGGCCATTGCCGGCCCCATCGCTGGCCCCGTCGCCGAACCGTTCGTCGAAGCGCCGGTGTTCGGCCAGCAGGCGCTCGCCGGGCAGGTCGAGGTAATTGAGGCACAGCAGCCGCTGGCTGGCGACGCGCGGGTCGTCCGGCATCAGCGCCTCGGCCCGGTCGAAGACGGCGGCGGCCTCCGCCGCCTCGCCGCGCATCTGCCGGACCACGCCCAGATTGAACCACAGCCCGGCACCCTGCCGCGGTTCCAGCCGGATCGCCCGGCTCCAGCAGCGGACGGTCTCCTCCAGCCGGTCGCCGCCGAAGGCCTCGCTGCCCAACCCGACCCAGGGCTTGTCGTAATCCGGCCGCAGCGCCAGGGCGTTGCGCAGCGCTGCCGCCGCCGCCGCCGGGCGCCTCATCTCGGACAGGATGACGCCCAGATTGTTCCACAGGTCGGCGGCCGTGCCGTCCTCCGCCAGCAGGTCGCGGTAGAGGGCCGCGGCCTCTTCCAGCCGCCCGGCGCCGAGGGCGTCCAGCGCGCGGCGCTTCAGCGCATCCAGGGTAGACGGATCCATGGGGGCGTTTCAGGCCAGCCGGGCTTCGACCTGCTCGCACAGGTAATGGTAGAGGCAGATATGGACCTGCTGGATCAGCGGGGTCGAACGCGACGGCACGTCGAGCAGGATGTCGCTCAGGGCCGCCATCTTGCCGCCGCCCTCGCCGGTCATGGCGATGGTGGTCATGCCCAGGCTCTTCGCCACCTCGAAGGCGGCGATGACGTTGCGCGAGTTGCCGCTGGTGGAGATGCCCAGCAGGACGCCGCCCGGCTCGCCATAGGCCTCGGTCTGGCGGGCGAAGACGCTGTCGTAGGAGTAGTCATTGCTCCAGGCGGTCAGGACGGCGGCGTTGGAGCTGAGGCAGATCGCCTTCAGCCCGCGCCGCTCCTTCAGGAAGCGGCCGACCAGCTCGCCGGTGATGTGCTGGGCGTCCGACGCGGAGCCGCCGTTGCCGCAGACCAGCAGCGCCTTGTTGGCGCCGAGCGCGGCCGTGACCGCCGCGACCGCCGCCTCGACCCGGGCGGGGTCCAGGCTGTCCATGGTGCGCCGCAGGACGTCGATGGCGGCGGTGAGGCAGCCGTGCAGCGAGGGGGCGGTGGTGTCCTGGATGGCCATAGGCGGAATACCTTTGCGTGACCGATGGTGCGCGGCGGAGGGACGGCGGAGAGGCGCTGCGCGCGCCGTATGCAGCGGGCAGTGCATCCTATGGATCGCGGGGGCCTGTCAACTGCCAGCCGCGCAATGACGGCTTTCCCATACCGCGCGGAAAGCTTATTTTCGGTCCCGTGCCCCGGCAGCGGGGCGGATGCCGGGGATGGCCAATGACGACGCGGACGGTCCGGCTGGGCCCCCTCAGCGTGAAGATGTACTGTGCAATCGGCATGATCGCCGTGTCCTGGGCCCAGCTCGAGGACATGGTGTCGCTGTGCATCTCCCGGCTGCTCGGCGCCGATCACACCGAATTCCTGCCCATCGCGTCCAACATGCAGGTCAAGGCCCGCTTCGACGCGCTGAAGTCGATCGCCGGCCTGCGCCTTCCCCCGGACGAGGCCAAGGCCCTGGTCGCCCGCTGCGACGAGGCGCTGGAACTGGGGCGTGAGCGCAACAAGATCCTGCACGGCTCCTGGATCCAGGGCGAGACCGACGACGTCGCGATCCGCCTGAACTACCGCGCCCACGGCCGCATCTCGGCCGATGCCCCGGTCATCTCCGCCCGCGAGATCGCCGAGATCAGCGACCGCATCACCATGCTGACCGAAGGCTTCGCCCAGAGCCTCCAGCGCCTCGGCCTGTTCGACCCCAAGAACCCGATGCGCAACCCGGCGCGCAGGGCGGGACCGGTGGCGGCGACAGAAACGGCCAAGCCGCCGGAAACAGCGGACTGAGGCGGCCAGCCTCCTACCGCCCAGCTCCCTACCGCCCAAGCCCCTTACCGCCACGCCTCGAACGGCACCAGCCCGCGGTTGCCCTCTGCGGGGTGGAGCAGCAGGCGGGGGGAGGGGTTCAGTGCGGCGGCGGTGGCGGCGAAGGATCCCGTGCTGATCGCCAGGATGTCGGCCCGCGTCATCACCTGGAAATCCTGCAGATACTCCAGCCCCTCCCAGCGGACCGGGAAGTCGGCCGGGGTGGTCGGGTTGAAGCGGGCGAATTCGGGAACCACGCTCGGTTCGTCGGTGGCGACGAACAGCACCGGGTCCTCCAGCGTCGGCCACAGCCCGTCCAGCCAGTCCAGATAGAGCGACAGCGGCGTGTAGTCCTGGTTCCACCAGTCGGTCTGGCGGATATGGACGGCGACCAGCGTCCGGCCGCGGTGGCGCAACGCCTCCACCGGCGGCTCCAGGAAGCGGTCCCAGCAGGGGCGCGGAGTCAGCCAGGACAGGATGTCGGTCCGCCGCTCCTTCAGCATCGCGTTGACCGGCGAGCCGCCCAGGAACAGGTCGCGGTCGCGGAAGGGATCGGCCACCCGTTCGTCGAAGCCGCGGGCGAAATCCTTGCGCTGCCGCAGCCATCCCTGGAATTCCGGCAGCACAGACGGGTCCAGCCGCGGATCGTCGAGCGAAAAGAAGGCATGGCCGACCCAGTCGGGGGTCAGGAACTCCATCCCGTATTTCTCGGCATAGAGGCGGACGGCGACATACTCGTTCACCGTCTGGGCGAAGCGCCCATAGGAGCCGAGCGAGGCCATGGTCAGGCGGGGGCGGTCGTGCCGGGCCTCCCGCCGCCGGTTCCATCCTTCCGTCTCCGCCGGCAGCGAGCGGTCGAAGCGCATCAGCGAGTAGGCGATGTAGGAGGGCGAATAATTGCCCTTCAACGTGACGGAGCGCTTCAGCAGTTCATAGGCGCCGTCGGCGTCGCCCCCGGCCCGGCGTACCTCGGCCAGCCCGGCCATCGCCTCTGCATAGTCGGAACGCCCCTGGATGGCACAGTTGAAGGCCAGTTCCGCCCGGTCGAAATGCCCGCACAGCAGCAGCGCCATTCCCAGATGATAGAGGGTATCGACCGAGCCGGGATCGCGGCGCAGCGCCTCCGCCAGGATCGGCACGGCTTTCGCCGGCTCGCGGTTCTTGTAGGCGGATATGCCCTGGATCAGCAGGGCGTGTACGTTGCCGGGGTTGGCGGCCAGGATGCGTTCGCAGATGCCCGCGCTGATGTCGAGCCAGCCCGAATTGCAATAGTCGAGCGCCTGCCGGACGGCGTCGGGAACCGACATCCGCTGTCCCGGCAGAGTTTCGATCTGGACAGGGGTGGCGATTTCGGCGGAGGCAACCATAAAAGAGTACCCGGAAAGGAGGGCTGTGGTTGCCCTGACTTGCACCCGCACCGACCGGAGGGTCAAGCTGCCTTGTTGCAAGCCTCGGCGATTTCACCGATGTTCCTTCGCCTTCCGGCTCCTCCGATCCGGATGTCCGACTAAGCAGGTTTCTCCAGATCGGGCCACAGGCCCGGCCTGGAGAAACCTGCGGACTCTATGGTTTGCAGGTTTTCCGAGCCCGCCCAATCTGTGGGCGGAGTTCGGAAAACCTGCTTAGCCTCCCGCCCGTCTATTCTCCGGTTCCGGAACAGCGCCCGCGCCATGATCTCGATCCACGACACCCTGACCCGGGCCGTCGGCCTGCACCAGGCCGGCGAGAGCGACCGGGCGGTGACGCTCTACCGAAGCATCCTGGCGCTTGATCCGGCCCAGACGGACGCGCTCCACCTGCTTGGACTGCTGAGCCGCCGCCCCGACCCCTCGCGCGGGGTGGCGTTGGTGAACCGCGCCCTGCGGCTGGTGCCGGCCCATGCCGGCGCCCTGTTCAACCAGGCCGGCACCCTGCTGCAGATGGGCCGGCCGGATGCGGCCGTGGCCCATCTGCGCCGCAAGCTGGAGGTGGACCCGGATTGCGCCATGACATTGCGGCGTCTGGGGACGGACGCGCTCGCCTGCGGACGGATCGACGAGGCCGACCGGCTGCTGCGCCGTGCCGCCGCGCTGGAAACCGGTAGCGGCATACCTGATTCCCAGCTGCGCTGCGCCCTGGAACGTTGCGCCACCGCCCGCGCGATCGGCAACGATGCCGCAGACCCTTCGCTGCCGCCGGGGCTGGTGGTGCGCGGGGTGTTCCGCGACAGCAGCGGCTACGCCTATGCCGTCCGCCGTTTCGTCCAGGAACTGGTGGCGGCCGGGATCCGTGTGCGGCTGGTCGACCTGAACTATGGCGATGCCGACAACCTGCCGGACGACCAGATCGACCCGCTTCTGTTTTCGCTCGACCGGCCGGTGCGGGCCAAGGCGGTGCTGACCGTCACCACCCCGCCGGCAGTGGAAAGCATTCCGGGGCTGAAGACCGTCAATTTCAGCATGTTCGAGGCCGTCGACATCCCGCCTCTGTGGGCGGGCCTCAGCCGGCGCCACGACCATGTCGTCGTCGCCACCGACTCCTCCCGCACGGCCTGGCTGCGCGCCGGCCACCCGCAGGACCGCATCCATATCTGTCCCGCCGGGGTCGAGACGGTGGATGCCGCGGGCGTCGCCCCCGCCTACATCGTCGACAGCCTGGGCCGCCGGCTGGCCGACTACCCGGTACGCATCCTGAACGTCTCCGACTTCAACGACCGCAAGAACCTGGATGGGCTGCTGCGGGTCTGGCTGCGCACCACGCGGGCGGAGGACCGGGCGGCGCTGCTGCTGAAGGTCGGCAAGGGCGGCGGGATTTCCGACGGCATGCGCGATCTGCTGGCCCGGGTGTCGGCGCAGACCGGCCGGCCACTGGAACAGGTGGCGCCGATCTTCCTGGTGGAAGGCAAGCTGTCGGATGCGGAGATGATGTCGCTCCATGCCGCCTCGACCCATTACTGGAGCATGTCGCACGGCGAGGGCTGGGATCTGCCGATGGCCCAGGCCGGGGCGATGGGGCTAATCCTGCTGGCGCCCGACCACAGCGCCTATCAGGCCTATCTGGACGGGCGGGTGGCGCACATGATCCCCAGCGCCGTCACCCCCGGCATCGGCGGCTATGCCGGCCAGAGCTGGTGGAGCCCCGACGAGGGCGAGGCCGTCCGGCTGCTGCGCGCGGTCATCGACGACCCCGCCGGCACCCGCCGTTCGGCGCAGGCCCATCTGCTGGAGCATTTCAGCTGGCAGGCCGCGACCCGCCGGCTGATCGCCCTGCTGCGGGAGCTGGACGCGCTGTGAGCATCCCCGTCCCCGCCACCCCGAGCCTCCGCCTGCCCGATCCCGTCACGCTCTTCTGCTGCCTGGCCCCGCCCGACTATTACCGCCGGCCGCTGTTCTCGGAACGGGAGGTGTTCTGCGGGCCCGACTGCCCGACGGTGGAGACCGGCGATGGCTTCGCCTCGCTGAACACCCCGCCCGGCGAATATGATCTGGTGTCCGTCGTGGCGCGGCTGCCGGCGCACCAGCGTCCGGAGCTGATCGTGGTGAAGGCCGACGCCACCCGGCGCAACCTCCCCCGCGGGCTGGGCCGGCTGACGGGCACCAAGGTGCTGCTGGTCGGCGACACGCATCATTTCGCCGCCCCCTTGCGCGGGCTGCTGGCCTATGGCGCGATGGAGGACTTCGACGCGGTGATGCTCGACCACACCCGCCAGCACGCCCATCTCTTCCTGGAGGCGGGGTTCGAGCGGGTCTATTGGGTCCCGGCGGTCGATTATGCGTTGCGCCGGCGCGACATCCCTTCGTCTCCCCAGGCGCCCCTCACCTTCGTCGGGCAGACCGGGGCCTTCCACCCCTGGCGCCGTCATGTGCTGGACCGGCTGAGCGCGGCCGGGCTGCCGCTGGTGAGGATGCGCGCGGAGCCGGAGAGGGCGGCCGATGTTTATGCCTCCTCGCAGGTCACGCTGAACGTCTCGCTGAACGGCGACCTCAATCTGCGCGTCTTCGAGGCATTGGGGGCCGGCGGCTTCCTTCTCACCGACGCGCTGTCGGCGGATGCCGGGCTGGAGCGCTGCTTCACCCCCGGCCGCCATCTCGTGACATACCGCTCGCCGGACGAGCTGGTGGAGCTGGTGCGCCATTACCTCGACCATCCGGACCAGGCGATGGCGATCCGCCGGGCTGGCCAGGCGCATCTGCTGGAGTTCCACAGCCCGCAGGTCAAGCGCGCCCAGTTCTTCGCCGCCGTGTTCGACGACCGCGTCGACCCGGCGCTGGACGTTCGCGGGGAGCGGCGCGGGCTGCTGCCGCTGCCGTCCCGGAGCACCGGCTTCCGCCGCCGCCTCGCCGCCTACGAGGCGCTGCAGAAGCTCCAGCTGACGTCGTCGCGGCTGACCGTCCACGCAGCCGGCCAGGACGGGGCTGAGGACGGGTTCGCCGCCGACCTGCGCATCATGACCCGCGATCTGCCGCGGGTGGCCTTCACCACCCCTGATGCCATGGGGCCTGATGCCATGGCTCCTGATACCGACGGCGCCGTCAGCCTGCCGCTGCCGCCATCCGGCGAGCGGGTGCGGGATGAGGCGGTGCTGCTGCTGCCCTGGCCCGACAGGGCGGAGGTCGACCGCCAGATGGCCCGGTTGCCCGGTGCCTCCGTCCTCTGCCCGACCGTCTCGGCGCGCGACCATGCCGCGGCGGCCGCCCATCTGGCCGGCTGGGGCTTCGCGCCGACCGAAGCCGGCGGCATCCTGTTCCAGTGCGCCGACGCCCTGCGCTATGCCGGCCGCTCCCTGTCCGACCCGGCCCTGGCGGCCGCGCTGGAACCGGATCTGCGGCGCGCCCGCATCGCGGCGCTGGAGCCGATGCTGCAAACCGCGGAGCAGATGGTCGCCGTCGCCCGGCTAGCCTCCCGTTTCGGCGAGACGGCTCTGGCGGAGCGTTTCCTGCTGCGCGGCGTCAGGCTGGACCGTCAGCAGCCGGATGCGCTCGCCGGGCTGGCGCGTTTGTACGCCGCAAGCGGACGCCAGCTGGAGGCCGCCATCTATCTTGCGGAGGCCCGGCGCGCCGCGGCGCTGTCGGCCATGGCGGAACCCGCTCCGGAACCCGCTCCGGATCCGGCACCCGATCTCGATGCCGCCGCGCTCGCGACCGCCATCGGCGACAGTCCGGCGCTGGAACGTTACCGCAGCCTGTTCCGGCAGGCGACGCTTCCCTCCACCGGGCGGCCCCGCCGCATCCTGGTGGTCACCAACCTCTTCCCGCCGCAGGAGTTCGGCGGCTATGGCCGCAAGCTGTGGGAATTCTCGGCCGAACTGATCCGCCGCGGCCACACGGTGAAGGTGCTGACCGCCGACGTGCCCGACCTCACCCGCCCGGGCATGGCCGGGACCGAGGACATCGAGGCGCATGTCGACCGCTCGCTGACCCTCTATGGCACCTGGAAGGACGGGCGCGCCTTCACCCATGACGACCGCGCCCATTGCGCCGCCCTGATCCGTGCCAACATCCGCCGGGTGCTGGAGACCGCCCGCGACTTCCGTGCCGACGCCTGTCTGGTCGGCAACCTCGACATGCTGGCGACCGAGTTCCTCGACCCGCTGACCCGGCAGATGGGCGTCCCGGTGCTGCATTGCCTGGGAAACCAGCACCCCGGCTATCCGCCGGAAGCCGCACCCCGCTCCCCCCTCTACCGCGCCGGACCGGCCAGCGGCTGGGTGGCGGAGCGGCTGGCCGCCGGCGGCTATGGCCTGTCCGCCACGGTGATCCATCCCGGCGCCCGCGTCGATTACTTCCACCGCGCGGTGATGCCCTCGACCGACCGGCTGCGCATCGCCTTCGCCAGCCTGTTCGTGAACTACAAGGGGCCGCAGACGCTGGTCAACGCGCTGGGGATTCTCCATCGCGAGGGCATCGACTTCGACTGCACCTTCGCCGGGGAGGCGCCGGACGCCGAACTTGCAGCCCGCTGCCGCGACTTCGTGGAGCGCCACGGCATGACCGGCAAGGTGCGCTTCACCGGATTCCTCGACCGCCGCGGCATGTCCGACCTGTTCGCCCGCTGCAACGTTCTGGTCTTCCCCAGCGTCTTCCAGGAACCCTTCGGCATTTCGCAGGTCGAGGCGATGGCCGCCGGCCTGACCGTCATCGGCAGCGGCACCGGCGGCAGCGGCGAGGTGCTGCGCGACGGCGTCGATGGCCTGCTGTTCAAGGCGGAGGACCACGAGGCGCTCGCCGGCTGTCTGCGCAGGCTGATCGGGGACCGCGCCGCCTGGCTGCGCATGGCCCTGTCCGGCCGCGACCGCGCCCGCGACTTCACCGTCGCCCGCTCCGTCGACCGGATCGAGGCGGTGTTCGAGGAGCTGATCGCGCAGAAGGGATGATCGGGGGGCGCGATTTTCGCCCGTTGTCCATTGGCCGGTGAGAAAAAAGGTCCGGGGAACCCACCCCTTTCGATCGGGGAATGAAAGGTTGTAGAGTGGCCGAGCCGCAGTCCGCGGCACGGATTCCCTCGCGGCCATGACGACCACCCCCTCCGATCTGTCCGACGGTTCGGCCGGCACCTTGCCCACCTGTTCCTGCCTGCTGTGCAGCGCTGCCGGCTGGAGTGCCGCTCCCATCGCCGCAAGCCCGGATCCGCAAAGCCCGGATCCGCAGGGTGCTCTGCCGCAGGGGGCCGTCGCGTCCACCATCTCGGCGCTGCTGGCGACGGGGACGCCGCGCTGGGGCAGCGGCGGAGTCGGCAGTGGGGCGACCGTCACCTACAGCTTCATGGAGCAGGCGCCGTCCTACGCCTCCGCCTCCGACTCCACCGGTTTCGCGCCGCTGTCCAGCGCACAGCGCGACGCGGTGCGTCAGGCCTTCGCCGCCTGGAGCGCCGTCGCCAACGTCTTCTTCGTCGAGACCTCCGACAGCGCCAACAGCGGGCAGGGCGGGTCGATCCGCATCGGCACCAACCGGCAAAGCTCCAGCGCCGCCTACGCCTACTATCCGACCGGGGCGCTCTACGACACCGGCGGCGACATCTATCTCGCCAACAACACCTCGACCAACACCAGCCCGACGCCGGGAACCTACGGCTACCTGACCATCCTGCACGAGATCGGGCATGCCATCGGGCTGAAGCATCCCGGCAACTACAACGCCACCGGCGGCGGGGGCGAACCGCCCTACCTGTCCTCGACCGAGGACAATTACCGCTACACGCTCATGTCCTACAACCGGCACCCCAGCCTGGGCCTGAACGGGCTGGCGACGGGGCCGGCGCTGTACGACATCGCCGCGGCCCAGTACCTGTACGGTGCCAACACCGGCACCCGCATCGGCGACGACCGCTATGTCTTCGCCAGCAACACGGTCGCGGTCAGCCAGTCGATCTGGGATGCCGGCGGGACCGACAGCATCGACGCCAGCGGGCAGGCCTCGGCCGTCACCATCGACCTGACGCCCGGCGCCTTCAGCTCCATCGGTCCCAACGGCTCGGGCGGGCTGGCGGTGGGCAATGTGTCGATCGCCACCGGGGTCACCATCGAGAACGCCATCGGCGGCAGCGGCAGCGACATCCTGATCGGCAATTCCGCCGCCAACCTGCTGGTCGGCGGAGCCGGCGACGACACGCTGACCGGCGGGGGCGGCGACGACACGATCCAGGGCGGCGGCGGCACCGATACCGTGGTCTACAGCGGTACCCGCTCTTCCTACACCGTCACCGTCACGTCGGACAGCGCCATCATCTCCGGCGGCGGCGAGGGCACCGACACGCTGACCGACGTCGAGTTCGCCCTGTTCGCCGACACCCGCATCAGCCTGATGCCCCCGGCGGTCACCGCAAAGCCCGGCCGGGTTTCCATCGGCTCCTCCATCACGCTGGCCAGCCTGATCACGGCGGCCGATCCGGCCGGCGGTCTCGTCACCCAGTATGAACTGGTCGACAACACCAACGGCGCCGGCTCCATCATGGTCGGCGGGGTGGCCCAGGCGACCGGTGCGGTGGTCTCGCTGAGTGCCGCCGCCTTCGCCGGGGTCACCTTCGCCGCCTCCACCCTGACCAGCGTCGACGAGCTGTCGGTGCGCGCCTACAACGGCGTGGCATGGAGCCGCTGGATGGGATTCACCGTCGCCTCGCGTCCTGCCAACCGTCCGCCGGTCGTCCAGGGCGACAAGACCCTGACCGCCCTGGAGGCCGGGCCGGCCATCGCGCTCGGCATCGACCGGCCGAGCGATCCGGACGAGGGCGACAGCATGACGGTGACGCTGGTCCGGCTGCCCGCCGCCGGCACGCTGCGGCTCGCCAACGGCACCGCCGTCACCAGCGGGACGATGCTGAGCGGTGCCGATCTGGCCGGCCTGACCTATCAGGCGCCGACCGGCACCCCGGCATCGCCGGGCTCCTTCGCCTACACCGTGACCGACAGCCAGGGTGCCGTCAGCGGCCAGACCGTGACCTTGCGGGTGACCACGCTGGCCGAGACGATGGCCGGCTTCGACCCGCTGGTCTATCTCGCCTCCAACCCCGATCTCGCCGCCGTCTTCGGCACCGACGCGGCGGCTGCGCGTGCGCATTATCTGTCCACCGGCCGGGCGGAGGGGCGGGCGGCCCGGTCCTTCGATCCGCTCTCCTACCTCGCCGCCAATCCCGACCTCGTGGCGGCCTTCGGCTACGACCTTGCCGCGGCGAGCCGCCATTACCTGGCGCTGGGCCGGCGGGAAGGGCGCTCGGCCGGCAGCTTCGACCCGCTGGCCTATCTGGCGGCCAACCCAGACCTTGCCGCCGTCTTCGGCACCGACACCACGGCCGCGACCCGCCATTACCTGTCCAGCGGCCAACGCGAAGGCCGCAGCACCCGCTTCGACGGCTACGGCTATCTGGTCTCGAACCCCGATCTGGCGGCGGCCTTCGGGCTGGACCCGGCGGCGGCGGCCCGCCATTACGTGACCTCCGGCCGGCGGGAAGGGCGCGGCATCACCTTCGACAGTCTGGCCTATCTGGCGGCCAACCCGGACCTTGCCGCCGTCTTCGGTACCGATACCGCCCTGGCGGCCGGCCATTACCTGTCCAGCGGCCGGCGGGAGGGGCGCAGCACCAGCTTCGATGCGCTTTCCTATCTGGCGGCCAACCGCGATCTCGCCGCGTCCATCGGCAATGATCCCGTGCGGGCGGAGGAGCATTACATCCGCTTCGGCCGTCTGGAGAACCGCGGCACCAGCTTCAACGCCCACGACTATCTGCTGGCCAATCCGGACCTGCTGAGCGTCTTCTCGGGCAGCGAGCAGCAGGTGAAGCTCTATGTCGTGCTCTACGGCAACACGCCCCGGCGCGACGATGCCGGTTTCGATGCGCTGAGCTATCTGGCCGCCAACCCGGATCTGGCGGCAACCTTCGGCACCGACACCGCCGCCGCCACCGCCCATTACCTGTCGACCGGACAGGCCGGCGGACGCCCGATCCGCTTCAACGCGCTCGCCTACCTGATGGCCAACCCCGACCTCCAGCGCGCCTTCGGCAGCGACCAGCAGCAGGCGCTGGTCCACTTCATCCAGTATGGCCGCAACGAATCCCGCCCCAACCCGATCGGCTATGTCCGCCCGTCCGCAGCGGGGCTCGCCATGGCGAATGACGGGATGCTGGCAGCCGGTGTGGGCTAGCGGCGCGAGGTGGGTCGCAATCCATGAACGTGATCGGTCCGTCATGTGACTGCAAAATTCATTGCGATCAATTTTTGAATATTTTAAATTGAAGGCGGCGCATTGATGTTGAATTCGCCAAATAAACTTGCTGACTGTTAAGGGGCTGGAGGGCAATTTGTTTAAATCATTGTCATTGAGAAATATTGGGGTTGATCAGATATGTCAGCATTCTTTTTTTAAAACTCTGAACAAAGACAGTATTGTGGTGGATTTCGGAGCCAATGGCGGTGCGTTTTCGCATGCCATCATCAAGCGTTATGGGTGCCGGGTGTTTTCGGCTGAACCGGTTCCGGAACTGGTGCGGAAGATCGATCAGCATCCCTCCCTGACTCTGCAGCCTGTCGCCATATCCGGCATGAACGGCACAATGAGGATCAACATCTATCCGGATCGTTGCCCCAGTGCCTTCGACCGCTATGAACGGGAAGGATTGGTCGAAGCCATTGACGTCGAAACGGTGACCTTGGAGGAGTTTCGGCGCCGTTGTGGCATCGAAGCAGTCGATTTGCTGAAAGTCGATATCGAAGGCTCCGAGCTTGATATGTTTCTATCTGTTCGTCGTGAAGAATTATCAGATATAATGCAGATCAGTGTTGAATTTCACAGCTTCATATATCCGGATACCCTGGAGAAGGTGAGGATCGTAAAAAATAGAATGCGTAAAATTGGGTTTCGCGTTATAGATTTTTCGTTGAATAATACAGATGTATTGTTCGTAAATCGTCGGGCTTCGGTGGGGGTGTCGCATATTTTTTGGGCGGCGACTGTCTTGAAGTATTGTCGTGGTATCCGTCGACGGCTGCGGCGTCTGGTTGGGCAAAGCGCGTGAGCTGAAAGGAATCCCGGCCGGCCTCCTTCCCGTCACGCCCCGTCCTGTTGAGCGAACCGCTGGATTTTGCCCCCGTCCAGTTCCAGCACCATGTCGGCGGCACGGCGGGTCCGGTCGCGGTGGGTGACGGCCAGGATGGTCGTTTGGCGATGCAGCCGTTCCAGGGTCTGGAGCACCATGGCTTCCGATCCGGCATCCAGCGCCGATGTCGCTTCATCCAGGATCAGCAGACGCGGACGGCGCAGCAGGGCGCGGGCGATGGCCAGACGCTGGCGTTCCCCGCCCGAGACGGCTCCGCCGCGGTCGCCGACGACCGTGTCCAGGCCCTGTGGCAGAGCACGGACGAAGTCGGCGGCAGCGGCGGCTTCCAATGCCGTCCACAGGGCAGACTCGTCGGCATCCGGAGCGGCAAGCAGCAGGTTGGCGCGGATCGTGTCATGGAACAGGAAAGGATCCTGCGACACCACGGCGATCTGACGCCGCCAGGAAGGCAGCAGGGCAGGCACCAGTTCCACCCCGTCGACATACAGCGAACCCCGTGTGGGCCGGGCCAGACCCGCGGCCACGTCGGCCAGGGTGGATTTGCCGGCTCCCGACGGGCCGGTGACCGCCAGCAGCACGCCGAAGGGCAGGTCCAGTTCCACCCCGTCCAGCGCCTGACGTCCGTCGGGCGTGCGCAGCCCCACGTCCCGGAAGGACAGGCTGCGGGTGAAGATGGGCAGGTTGCCGCCCGGTCCGTCTGCCTGACCATCCGCCGACCCTTCCGCCCCGGTCCGCAGCCTTTGCAGCATCTCCTCGTAAATGACCAGGGCGGGCAAGCCGGCCTCCAGCATCCGCCAGAAGCGCAGGCTGGCCAGCGTCCGCTGTGCCAACCGGGCGAAGGCGAGGATCACCACCAGGGCCTCGCTCAGCACCTGCTCCAGCCAGAAGACCGACACCATGACCGCCAGTGCCGCCATTACGGCAGCGGTCAGCACCAGCGCAGCATGCTCATAGGCCTGGATGCGGCTGTGCCGGGACTGCAACTGACGCAGTGCGGCGAAGCGGCGCGACAGGTTGCCGCTGCGCACCGCCTCCGCTCCGAACCCCTTGATGATGCGCAGCCCTGCCAGATCATCGGTAAGATCGGCCATCATGTCCTGATGCGCCCGGCCCAGGCGCAGGCCGATGTCGAAACCGCTGCGCCCGATGCGCCGGATCAGCAGCAGGGCCAGTCCGGACAGAAGCAGCGTGACCAGCGTCAGGACCGGAGACAGCAGCAGCGCGGTCAGCAGCAGCATCGGCATGGTCAATGCCGCCACGCCCAGGCTGACCAGCGCGTCATGGCACAGCCCCAGACGCCCGACCTCGCCGATGATGATCTGCTTGATGCTGGTGGCGCGCAGCGACTGGAAAACCGGCCAGGACACGTGCAGCAGCGCATCGTGCATGTTGCCGCGCATCCGGTCGACGAACCGGTTGCGCTGGTCGTTGCTCAGCGAACTGCGGACAGCGACCACCCACGCCGCCGCCGCCACCAGCAGCAGGTAAAGCCCCAGGCCTGTCAGCAGCGCCCCGCCCGGCGGTTTGGCGTTGCCGCCGACTCCCACAAGGTCCAGCACCGGCACCAGCATCAGCAGCCCAGCCCCTTCCGCGAGGGAGGCCGCCAGTCCAAGCCCCAGCATCAGCACGATGCGGCGCCGGCCATAGGAGGCGGTCAGCAGGACCAGCAGGCGTCGGACGGCTGGCGACACGGCCGCCGTCCTTTCGCTTCCAGCCCGGCCTGGCTGCAAGCCGTGCATGCGATCCACCACTTGCGTCTTCCTTCCTGTCCGGCTTTCCGGTCTTGGTTTCCCTGCCTTGGCTTCCCTGCGGCGACCGGGGCGATCGTTGCCGGTCGGACGATGCAACACCGGGTTCTTTTTGAACGATTTCATTGTTGCTGTGCAACTTTTTGGATATTTTGGCCTTTCCTTTTCCTGCGGGTCATCGGCGGATCATGTCCTCATATTCCGTGTCATCGGTGCTCGCCCGTGCCGGCCGGGCCGACATACGGCTCGACCCGTTTCCCCATATCGTGATCCCGGATGTGCTGGAGGCGGCAGGCTATGCGCAGCTTGCCGAAAGCTATCCCGGTTTCGGGCGGATCGGCTGGGATGATCCGGCCAGACGCATTCCCAGCAACCAGCGCTTCATGCTGGGCGCCGATATGATCATGGCCGATTCCGGCATGCCCGATTGCTGGAGGGCGTTCGCGGCCCGGCATAGCGGTCCGGAATTCCTGGCCGAGGTGGAGGAGCTGTTCGCCGGGCACTGGCACCCGGCCCTGCGGCGCGTGCTGGATGGACGTCTGACCGGCCATACCACGGCGCGCCTGTCCTTCATGACCGCTCCGCCGGGGGACGAGACCATCCTTCAGGATGCACGGATCGAGATCAACACGCCGGTGAGCGGGAAGGCGTCCGTCAGCCGTGGCGCCCATCTGGACACGCCGAACCGGCTGTTCACCGGCCTGCTGTATTTCCGCGATCCGGCCGACGACAGCGTGGGTGGGGAACTGGTGCTCTACCGCTGGCGTGACGGCGTGTCTTCCCAGCCTTTCGCCTTTCAGCAGCCTGCCGAGGCGGTGGAGGAGGTGGTGCGCATCCCCTACCGGGCCAACCAGCTGGTGATGTTCCCGCAAGGGATCCATGCCCTTCATGGGGTCGGGATGCGCCATCCCACGCCCCATATGCGCCGCTATGTCTTCATCACGGCCGAACTGCGCCAGGACTGGCTTGCTGACTGGCTGGCGGACGGGGAAGCCTGATCCATGCGCCTGTTCATCCACGGCATGCAGTCCAGCGGCGCCACCGCATTCACCCGGATGCTGGCGGAGCGGCCCGGCTGCGTGGCCCTGGTCGACATTCCCAACAATTTCGCCGCCCCGCGGGTGACGACGTCGCAGGACTTCGTGGCCAAGGCGGTGATCACCACGGCCTATCCGCTGGCCACCCATGTGGAGCGCTTCCGGCCGGACCGGGTCATTCTCTTCCTGCGCGACCCGCGCGACAATTACGCAAGCCTCCGCACGAAGCAATATCGCAACCATTCGGGCCTGATGGACGAGAAGTTCATCCTGCTGGACCAGCTGTTCGCCGAGCGGCACCGCTTCGACGCCGTCATCCATTACGAGGATGCGGTGGCGGTGGACAGGGGGGTGCTGGACGATCTGGAGCGGCTTGGCTGGCCCGCGACGCCGGACTGGTACCGCTATTCCCGTTCCTATGACGATATCCTGGGCAGCCTGTGGGCGGCCGAACCGTCATTGCGGGAGGATATGGAGGTTGTGTTCGGCAATACCCGTGGCAACGGGTTGTCGGACCGCTTCCGGGAGAAGCCGCGCGACCCCGAGACCGAGGAGAGGTTGGCCGTGCTGTGCCCGCGGCTACTCGCCCATTACCGCGACCGCGACGCCGGGAAATCGTCCGGCTGCGCACCGGTTTCCGGCCTGCCATGAAACAGCGCCTGCTGCGGCTGGAGGCGCTGCTGGCCCTGCTTCTGGCCTGGGGGCTGGTGTTCCTGTTGCCGCTTCGCCTGACCCGGCGCCTGCTGGGGGGGATGGAGCTTCCCGGTGCCGGGGCGTCTTCGGCAACCGCGCCCGTCCTGGCCCGCGCCCGTGGCGCCTGCATCCGTCTGGAGCGGGTGGCGGCCTGCCTGCCCTGGCACAGCAGCTGTCTGGTCCAGGCGGTGGCCGGCATTCTGTTGCTGCGCAGACGCGGCATCGCGGGAGCCACCATCCGCTTCGGCGTGCGCAAGACGGACATGGCGTTGGAAGCCCACGCCTGGCTTCTGCTGAACGATGCCATTCTGCTGGGCGGCGGCGAGGCCGGGAGCTTTTCCCCCCTGGCCGACCTGTCCCGCCGGGGCTGAGGCCATCCGGCGCCAGCGGAATGCCCGGATCGCGATGGCTATCCCGAAAGATATCGAGAGCGATCATCCTCATCAATCAGCACGCCGGAGTTGAATCGGTGTGGAATTCGATCCGCCAATCCGTTATCGTGCACCGACCGCACGGGCAAGGAGTTGAGCGTATGACCGATCTTCTATCTCTGGCCGATGTGACCCACGAGACTTTCAGTCCGGCTGTGAAGCAGAATTTCACCGTTCGCTGGCCGGATGTTACGGAAGATCTGGTGCTGACCGAGGTGAAGATTGGCCGGATGGACGACGATCCCCGGCGCAAACGGGTCCCTTTCTCTCTGCTGTTCCTGGGGACGACGCCGAATCTGACCCTGAACCAGATGATCCACCCGATGGAGAATCCTGCCCTGGGTGCGATGGAAATCTTCATTACCCCCCTCGGACCGGATTCGGACAGTGGACTTATGGTTTATCAGGCCTGCTTCAACTGACGATCCCTCTTGATTGGCGGCTTGTTGATTGGGGTGGTGTGATGGAAGGGGAGACACTTTCCTCCATCACACCACCTTTTCCCTTTAGACTCAGCCGGTGAGGCGCAGCCCCGGACTGATGGGGCCGTCCTGCCAACGCATCGCAAGGGTTGCCTGGCGAAATCCGGGAGCCTCCTCCACGAAGCCGAAACGGCTGTAGAGACGGCGGGCCGGATTGGTCGTATCGACATTCAGCGTGATGCTGGCCCGCATGGAGCGAGCAAGTCGCAGCAGAGCCGCAAGGATCATGCTGCCGATTCCCATGTCACGGCAGTCTGGCAGGATGAGGAAGTCGAAAAGCCGGCATGACGGACCAGCGTGACCCTGGCTCCAGTAAAGATAAATCCGGCCCACTGGACGGCCCTGGCGCAGGATTATGGCGTAATCCGCGCCAGGGTAGTGGGACGTATGGTGGATGTACTGATACGAGAACTGCTTCTCCACGAAGTCCTGCTTCGTATCGCGGTCCCACATATTGCCAAGGGCGATCATCTCCGCTGCGCGGCTGCCGGCATAGAGACTTCGAATGAACGGAATATCCCCCGGCGTCTCCATCCGCAGACTGATCCCGTGGCTGGTCATCTCCGGGGTGGGCTGCAGCGGAAACCGCAGCGGACTGGGCGCCCGCTGCGGAAAATCCACCCCTGGCAGCCGGAAAGGCTCGTCAGTCTTCATGATCAGGCTGCCGCACTTGTCAGTTCGGATTGACTGGATACATGCCGTTGACGCAGATGCAGAAATTCATCGGCAGATAGGGTTGGCGATTCTCGTGCGCTGCCACCGACGCCAGGGAGCCGCCCCCAGGCTGTATCATTGTCGAGTTCATGGTGACATCCGGGACAGTCGGAGCGAGAACGAAGCTGTTGACGTTGATGTTGTTGCGCAGGACCGATGTCCCCATGGAGAGAGGAGCCGCCGTCGCCGGACTCGCCGTTTTTGCGCTGCTGTTCACCGTCACCAGATTGGCTTGATGGGTGTGGTTTCCAATATTTGTCGAGTTCAGGGTCACGCTTTCGTGACCGTACAGCTTTCCCATGCCATAGTAGGACAGACCCGTACCCTGGCCAAATCCGACGGGGATATTTCCCTGAAGATTTGGCAAGTTGAATGTGTTTTTCCCATCGCCACCATAACGGGTGTAGAGGATAGAATAAAGAGCTGGGTTCTGCTGGATCAGAATCTGAGCTCCGTTACAGTAGGCCCAATCCTGAGGATTGTAGCTGAATCCGAAAATACGGACTTCGCCGGTGAATGCATCCATGACCGAAACTCCTTCGATTACGCCCGTACCGGGTAAGTACCCTGGGTGCAGATCATGAAATTGACCGGCTGACAGGGCATAATATTAGAGTGAGGGACGCCGTTTCCGGCAGAGTCGATCACACTGGTGGCCATCGGACGCAATTGTGCGTTGGCTGCGGTCGTGTTCGGTGCGAATTGTGCGTCAGTCCCGGTAAGGGCGCCCAGAAGCGCGTTCTTTGGCGACTGGACATCGGCGGTGGTCGTGGTGGCCACCATCGTATGGGTATGTATCGGCATAGTGGCGCCGGTAAGGCCCACCTCTTCGGCGCCACCTGTAGCTCCCAGCACACGGTTCGTCAGGTTCGTGCCCTGCCCCTGGCCGACCGGGACCCGGCTGCGCATGTCCGGAACACAGAAATTCGTGGTACCGTTGCCGCCGAACGTGGTGCCGATCAATGAGAAAAGAACCTGATACTGTGACACGCCGAGCGCATTACCATTGCAGATTGCAAAATATTCAGGGGCATAAGACCCCATGAACATCCTTATTTCGCCAACAAAAGAATCCACCATAATCAATCTCCTTGCAGAACAGACCGGAAATCAATTCCGAGACGGGTAGATTCCCGATGTGCAGATGCAGTAATTGAGCACAAGGAACGGCTGGATGTTTGCATGCCCGGCGTTCCCGCCCCCAGTATCGATGGACGCCGGATCCAAAGCGGTGGTGGATGCGGTGGTGGAGCAGTAGGTAGGGCTGCTATCGATCACATCGGCGAAAATGCTGCCGCGCAGCGTGGCTGAATTTGCCTGACTGCTGCTCGCCTTGAAGGAATGCGTGTGCGCCGGAAGCTGTGATGTCGTCACTACCACCGTTTCCGATCCACCCGCTTTTCCGGCCTGATAGGTGGTGATGGGAGCGTTGGCGGGCCTGTTCGAGTTGGTCGTCATGGCCAGCGGCGTCCGGCCGCGCAGATCGGGAATATTGAAATTTGTTTTTCCATCTCCACCAAAAGTAGAGCCCAGCAGGCTGTTCAGTGCCGCGTTCTGCGCAATCGTCAGAGTGGCGCCGTCGCACAATGCCCAATCCGCCGGGGCCCAAGCGAACCCGAATAGCCTCAATTCACCAAGAAAATAGTCAGCCACCATATCCTCCCTGGTTTTCAACGCTCACGGCTATCGGCCGTTTGGCCCAGGGCGGGCCGGCGAAAGGATGTCCCATCCCCTATGTCGATGTCTATTATAAACGGGTAAAATACATTTGATTTTAGGCTTGACGTTGCATTGTTAGCGAAGATCATATCTCATGATCGATATATTTTTCGATAACACAACTCGAAAGAGTCTTGCGTGGCGTGCCCATGGCGAAAGCACGAAGAAAATTTGCAATGATTGCAAAAGGTATTGTGAAAATAATTTGATGGTACTCGTTGAAATCAAAAAGTTCAACATGTGTATTTCTATAAATGAAAGGTGGCCAAGCAGTTTTCCATACAACGGCATGTATATGACGAAATTTTTTGAGGAAGGTGTCGGAAGCCTGGTGGAGAATTGGGCTGCTTCTTCGGATCTGAAGCTTTGATTCCGCGGGCCTGTCCCGCTGGTGCATGCGGTTCGGACTCCCGGCTGCGGTCCGCCCGGAAAAACCGACGCCTTCACGGACAGGTGAAAATCCCGGCATTCGGATAGCGTGTCAGGAGGGGCGTCGACGCGGTGGAAATTCCCCATGGGGATGAAAGCTTGACGCTAATCCGCAAATGGCCGATTTTCGACCTCAACGACCGACGTCGCGTTTTGGAGATTTGAAGATGACGACGAAGCTTCCCTCCGATGAAGGCCCGCGCAAGGAGGGGGCTTGCGTCAAAGCCGCCTGGATCCGGCCGGTTCTGGAAGAGGTGGATATCGTCACCGTGACGCAGGCCAACAGCAACGCCGTCGCCGATCAGGATCCCAATCAGACGGCTTCAGGCTGAAGCCGTCTGATTGGGATTTTCGGTGACCTATAAGTTCCCCGGACTTTACACCTGAGCGGGGCGGAACAGCGGGTGCGGTCGGCGCCATGGCTGAGATGCGGCGGTCAGCCGCCGGGTGGCATGATCCGGCGCTACTCTGTTGTCGAACCGTGCCGGGGCGTCATCCAGAAGAGCATCTCCATGATTGCCTCCTTGCAGGCTCTCCTGTCTCCCCATGACCCGGCCGAACTCCATGCCGCGGTCCGCGAGCGTCGCAGACTCCATCTTCGGACGGGCAACAGGGAGCTGTTCCGGCATCTTCTGCCCTGGTCCGCCTTCAACCACATGCTTGGCTCCGACCGCTTGCTGGACGACCGGACCCGGATGGTGCGGCGGGGCCGCGATCTGCCGCGGGAGATGTGGACCTATATCAACCAGGATCTGAAGCGGGTGGGGCTGCCGGACCAGTTGCAGCGCTTCTGTCACGAGGGGTTGAGCATCGCCATCAACGATGTGGATGGGATTCCCGCCATCGCCGCGTTGAACGCGATGATGGAACGGTCGCTCATGGCCCGCGTACAGACGAATATCTACGCCAGTTTCGGCCGTGAAAGCGCCTTCCGCACCCACCATGACACCCACGACGTGCTGATCCTGCATCTTCACGGACGCAAGCGCTGGTTCTGCTATGGGCACCGGCCGGATGCCTATGCGAAGACGGCCGTGGTTCCCAACGAGGCGCTCGGCCCCCCGCAATGGGAGGATGTCCTCGAACCGGGGGATATCCTGTATGTGCCGCGCGGCGACGTGCACCGGGCATCGGTGGAGGGGGAGGCCTGCCTGCACCTCACCAATGCCCTGCTGTGGCCACGGGGAACGGATCTGCTGCAATGGCTGGCCAAGGATGGAATGCCTGGCATCGACTTCGACCCGGACGTCCCCGTCTACGGCACGGCGGAGGACATGCGCCGCTATGAGCAGACCCTGCGCGCCACCTTGAGGCATCTGGCCGATACGCTCGATCTTGGGTCGTTCCTGTCCGCCTTCGGGCGTAACCGGCGCGCGAAATCCCCGTTCAATCTCGGCCTGTCGTCCGAACTGGCTCCCGACGTCTGGGCGCGACCCATGCTGCGCCAGGATGTTTCCCTGCCGGCCGAGGGAGAGGCTGCCATTCCCGTCAACGGCGGTACGCTCAGGCTGGATTCGCAGGAACGGGCCGTCCTCGCCGCCCTGCTGGATCGGGGAGCCTGTCAGATCGCCGATCTGCCGGCGCTGACCGGCCTCGCCATGGAGGCGGTCCGCGCTTCGGTGGGCAGTCTGGCGCGCCGGTCCCTCATCCTCCTCGAGGAAGACTGAGGGCGCGGCCCTTGCGTCCGGCCAGCGTCAGTTTCCGCCGCTGGCCCGCCGGGTGAAGATACCTGCGGACAGGCCGCGGGTCAGTTTCATGAAATGACGGCGAAGGGATGCGGGGTCGCTCGTGACTGCGCTTTCCAGCGTGTCGGCGCTTGTGCGCAGGCTGTTCAGATCGACCAGATCGGCACAGTTTCCGATGCGGGCCTGCCGCGCCAGCTCCTCCCGGATTGCCGGGCGGGCTTTCAGCAGGATGGCTTTCCAGTCGGCGGTCTGCGTTCCGACTTGCGGATTGTCCAGGATCTCCTTCGGGATCCGGTCGGCGAAGGCCCGGCGGAACACGTCCTTGCAGCGCCCGTTGCGCAGAAACCGCTCTTCCGGCAGGGACAGGCAGAATTCCAGCACCCGGCGGTCGCTGGTGGGGTCACGGCGATCCACCCCGAATCCGGCATTGGCGGCGGCGTTCAAGGGACCGGAATCGCGGCAGCCGATCATGAACTCATGCCATTCCGGCCAGCTCCGCACTCTCCTGAACATCGCCGACTTTCTCCAGGCGTCGTTGGGCAGGCCCAGGGTTTCCAGCCTGTCAAGCCGGGTGGGGATCAGCTCCAGCATGTTCGGCGTCCTGTTCAGCAACCGGCGCCGGACCGAGAGCAGCCAGGACGGCATCAGGGGCCAGAAGGCGGCGCGCAGGGCCGCCTTGCGGTCCGGGTGGATGCCCGCCGAAATCAGGACGTCCATGTCGCGCCACAGGGAAAGCCATTGCAGGCGCGCCGCCTGCCGCATCAGCAGATGTTCGCCGGTATAGCTCAGCCCCATGTTCCCCAGAATGCCCGTCAGCACCACGGGGGCGCCGTCCCGTGCCGCCCGGCTGTAGATCTCGTAGACCCAGGCGGTGCTGAGCGGATTCATGACGGGTTGGTCCGCCAGGAAGATCATCTTCTCGATCACCGGCAGCAGATCCGCATCGTGGGCATGGACCAGATGGTGGTCGATGTTCGGATACCGGGCAGCCATCAGCGCCGCCAGCGGCCCCTCGTCGGCCCGCAGCAGGGGATGGTGGGGGGGATGATCCCCCGGCACGGGGACATTGGTGTAGGCGTGCAGCCGCCGCCCCTGCTGCGCCAGCAGCGGTGCCGCGCAGCTGGCGACGGCGGTGCTGTCCATGCCGCTGCTCAGCATCAGGGCGGTGCCGCCGGTGCCGCGCAGCTGGGCTTTCACCGCGGTCTCCAGAACATCGCGCAGGCCATCGGCGTCCTCCTCGCCGCGAACCCGCCGGCGCGGCACTCCGAGCGGGTTCCAGTGACGGCGCTGCTCGATCCGGCCGTCCGGGGTGACGATGGCCAGATGACCGATGTCCAGCCGGCTGACCCCCTGATAGAAGCTGCGCGGGCCGGTGAGGGGAAACAGCATCTGCCATGTGGCCAAGCGCACCGGATCGGGGCCGGTCGGCACGTCGGGCAGGGCCAGCAACCCCTTCGGCATGCTGGCGAAGGCGAACCAGCCCCGTCCCACATGGTAATGCAACGGTCGGGCGCCGGCATGGTCGCGGGCCAGCAGCAGGGTACGGGCGTCCATGTCCCAGGCGGCGAAGGCGAAGTCGCCGCACAGACGGCCCAGCGCGTCTTCGCCCCAGCGCTCCAATGCCGCCAGGATGAAGGCGGCGTCGCACATCAGCGCCTGTTCGGCCGGAGCGATGCCCATGGCCCGCCCCAGTTCCTCGCGGTTGTCGATGCGGCAATCGGCGACCAGACGCAGGCGCCCTCCTTTTCCGGCAAGCGGCTGGCGGTCGAAGCGGTCTTCGGGAAGAAAGCGCATCAGCCGGTGGCCGAGCGCAATCTCCCCGCCATTCCACAGCCCCTCGCGGTGCGGGCCGTACAGGGCAAGGGCGCGGCCGACCCGCTCGCAATCGGCCTTCGCGCCGGGCCTGCCATCCGGATACCAGACGCCGGCAATCGCGCTCATGCTCCGTTCTCCGTGATCCGTTCGATATGGGCTGCCAGCTCGTCCAGCCGCGAGAGGTCTCTGGGGCGGCGCAGGGCGAAGACCGGCACGCCGGCCGTCAATGCCGCGGCCCAATGGAAAATGACCGGCGTCGCGCCCATGAAGGTCGCCAGCCGCAGCCGGTAGACATAGCGATGCAGGGACGCCGTGGCGGCGGCGGATCCCAGCCGTTCCGCGACGGGCCGCTCCACCGCATGATCCGACGACAGCACGAACAGCGCCGCCAGCGGGCGGGGCCGCGGATCGAACAGCCTGTCCGACGCGATGGTGAACTTGTCTTCTCCCGCTTCGAGGCGGGTGTCTTCCGTCATCGGGTCGCCGAAGGCGCCTGCCGCCTCCGCCCACAGCCGCAGGTCGGGGGCGCCGGGCCATACCCGTCCCGTGACAGGGTCGATGACGGCCTGATCCTCCGCCAACAGCCGGTGGCCCCGCTGCATCAGGGCGCGGGCCGTCGTGCTTTTGCCTGCCCCGCTGTCGCCGGCGATGGCGACGGCGCGCTCCCCCAGCGTGACGGCACAGGCATGCAGGGGCGGCAGTCCCCGCTGATGCAGGAGGATGCCCAGGCCCGGCCCGATCAGCCAGCTTCGCACCAGCCGCCGGTCCAGCCCGTCCGGCACCTCCACCCGCAGCGCCCGACCATTGTCGAACAGGAACCTGATGCCCTGGAGGGTGCGCAGGATGCAGGTTCCGTCGGCATGCATTTGGAAATGCGGCTTGGCCCGGACGCAGTCGGCCGTGGGGATGGGCAGGGGGCCGAAGGTCACCGTAACGTCGGCAGGCCGATCCGGGTCGATGTCGGGCGCCAGGGGCAGTGCCGCCGCGGATTGGAGGACCAGCCCGCCATATTGGTATCGAAACACGTCCATCACCGTTCGATCCTGCCGGTCAGCAGGCGCAGCCCCTCCAGCCGTTCGTAAGGGGTGCATAACAGATCGCGCGCAAGCTCTGCCACTTCCGGCGAAACGGCCGCCCGCTTGTGCCCATCATCGGGCCGGAAGGGCCGCAAGCCTGCCGGATCCTTGGCGTCGATGCCGGCGGACCGGGCCAGGGCCGCCGCTTCGTCCGGTTCGGCCGTCAGTCCCAGCCAGGGCAGGATTTCCGTGGTCAGGGCGCCCGGCAGGCTGCCGTAGGGCACCAGCAGCCAGTTTCCGGACGCCTGCCGCATCACGCTGTCGGCCACCAGAGTCATTGATCTGGCCAGCATCTGGGCGGCGAACGCGAGGGGGGAACGCCGGACCTGCGACGGCGGCAGGCCAAGGAACAGGCTTGCCGGCGCCGGATTGGCCGCCCGGCGCATCCATCCGGCCGGTCCATCCTGCAAGGAGACGAGGATTTCCTCCGGCTGACGGTAGATGAAGAGTTTCGGCACCGCTGGGAAGGCCGCCTCCAGCAAAGGCAGGTGCAGGGCGTTCCAGCTGGACAGTTTCAGAATGAACCGGTCCTGATCCGGCCGTTTGGCGCGTGCCAGTGCCGCGACCACCTGACGCAGCGCCCGATGCCGGTCGGGCGGCGGCAGGAAAGGCCAGCGGCCGTCCACGCTCAGGACCATGTTCAGCGCCTGGGGCTCGGACAGGACATGGCAGCGCGACAGCAGTGACAGACCGCGCGAAACCAGGGTGGAGCCGCAGCGCCCGGCATGCAGGATCAGCGCTGCCGGTTCGGGCGCTCCATCCGCCTCCGGCAGGTCGGCTTGCCAGACGGCACCCGCCCTGGCGATCCGGTCGGCCAGGAAAGGCAAGGTCGGGTCGGTGCCCGCGATGTCTGCCCAATCGGCGATGATGCGGTCGCCCCGATGATGAAGGCCGACCGGGACCGGCTGTGCGCAGGCTGGGTGTCCTGCCGCCTGATCGGCAACCGCCCCGGCTTCAGTCGCTTCAGCTCCAGTCGCCCCAACCTCAGTCATGGAGGCGGATCAGTTTCCTGTCGGCCATCTGCTGCAGCAGATCCAGAACGTCGCGCTCGATCACCTCGGCCGGCGCCTCATAGTGTTCGCCAAGAAACCGGCAGAGGTCGGCGACCTCCCGCGGCTGTTCCAGGGTCTTCCAGATCACGGAACCGATGCGGTCCAGATTGAAATAGCGTCCGCTGTCCATGTCCATCATGACGAATTCGCCCTCGATCTCCGTGGAAAGAAGATCGGCATTGATTGATACGACACTGGAAAGCTGGATCATCGTCCATTGCTCCATGGAAAGGGCGCAAGCTTTGTTGAATTGGGTCGCATGACACCGGAAGCGCTTTGAAGCGTGAATCCGAGCGCCGAACATAGGGCTGCCGCTTCCGGCTTGTCCATGCGCGGGGGCCAGGCCGGCCCGGACCAGGCCTCCGGCTTGACAGGAGACCAGCTGCTTCGCATAAGGGCCGGAATCCGACAGTGCCGGGCGTCCATGATGCGACCAGGGGATCTGAGGCGGGCCTTCCTGCGCACGGCGCCGGGCTGCTGGCTCCGCAGCCTGCGTCATTTGCGCGACCGGGCTTGGCGGGAAGGGTTGCGCCTGCGCCTGCGTCCACCCGCGGGCCTGTTCCAGCCCGAGGCGATCACCGCTCCCGACCGTTACGGCACCTTGTTCGGCAAGGCCGCCGGCCTGCTGGGCGGCCCGCTGGTCGATGGGCCGGCGCTGCGGCTTCTGAGCTTCGGTTGCGCCGATGGGGACGAGGTCTTCGCCCTGCGCAGCTATTTTCCCGCCGCCGCCATCGTCGGGCTGGACATCAATCCCGCCAACATCGCCCGCGCCCGAGAACGTCACCGCCGGGCGGGCGGTGATCCGCGCCTGCGCTTCGAGTGCGCAGCCAGTGCCGCCGGGGAGGAGCCCGGCAGCTTCGATGCCGTCTTCGCCCTGGCGGTGTTCCGCCACAGCGATCTCGACGGCTGGCCCGATCGCTGCGACCGCATCCTGCCCTTCGCGGCGGTGGCGCGGGAAACCGGCATCCTGGCGGACCGGCTGCGGCCGGGGGGACTCTTCGCGTTCGCCAACAGCCATTACCGGGGCGGCGATCTGCCTGCCCTGGCCGGCTGGACGCGCGAACATGTCCGTTCCCCGCGTCCGGCCCCTGTCTATGATCCCGGTGGACGGCTTCTGGGAGGGGGGCTTCAGGATGAAGGGCTTTGGCGCAAGCCGGGCGGCAGCCGGTAGACCGGCCTCTCCCGGACAACGACGGCCACCCGGATGGCGGCCGTTCAAAATGCACCGATCCGGCGCATGACCACCGGGACGGTGTTCGCCAGGATCGCAAGGTCGTGCCAGAGCGACCAGTTCTTCACATACCACACGTCGTACAGGACGCGGTCGGCATAGCTGGTGTTGCTGCGCCCCCGGACCTGCCACAGGCCGGTCATGCCCGGGCGGGTTTCCAGATAGAACACGACGTCGCGGCCATAGAAATCGAGTTCCTGCGCCGTGACCGGCCGCGGACCGACCAGGCTCATGTCGCCGCGCAGCACGTTGAACAGCTGTGGCAGTTCGTCCAGGCTGGTTGCCCGCAGGAAGCGGCCGATTCTGGTGACGCGCGGGTCGTCCTGCAATTTGAAGCGGCGCGACCATTCCGCCGCTGCCTCCGGATGAGCTGCCAGATAGGCCGCGAGCATGCTGTCGGCCTTCGGGTCCATGGTGCGGAATTTCAGGCAGCCGAAGGGGCGGCCGTTCCGGCCGATCCGACGGTGCCGGTAAAACACGGGACCGCCATCGGACGCGATCGCCATTGCAAAGACGGCGAACACGGGCAGAAGCAGGATGCCGAGGATGCTGGCTACCGTGAGGTCGAAAAGCAGCTTCACCGTCCGGCTCAGCGGCTGTCCCAGGTTGTTGCGCGCCTGCAGCATCATGACGTCGCGGCCGATGAAATAGATCGGATCGAAGCCCAGGATAGGCAGGCCGCGCAGCGGTGGGATAACGGCGAAAGGCAGGCGTTCCCGCACAAGGTCGGCAAGCAGCGCCCCGCGTCCCAGCATATCGGTATCGGACAGGGCCAGCACCACCAGCCTGGCCCCCTGCTTCTCGCACAATTCCGACCAGGACTGGCTGGCGATGCGCGTCTCCACCTGTTCCAGCGGCAGCACCTCCATCACCGCATAGCCCAGGCTGCGTTCGGAGGTCAGCGCCTCGCAGGCGTCCTGCACGCCATCGCCGCTGCCCACCACGATGACCGGGAGGCGCCATAACCCCTGGCTGTCGAGCAGGCTGCGCGCGACCCGTCGGGCAAGCGGGATCAGGACGATGATCAGCAGCCAGGATCCGACCAGCCACAGACGGGAAAAATCGCGCTTGAGCGCGAACATCAGGAAGCCATCGGCCAGCAGCATCAGCATGCATCCAACCACGACGTCCCGCAGCCCGGTCCAGGCGGGCAGGCGCCGCCGGTAATGGCCGGCGGTGTGGAGGCGCAGCAGCAGCAGGCCGGCCAGCGGCAGATACTGCGCCAGCCGGTTCCACATGTTGTCGGCGATGAAATCGAGATAGGGCAGGCCGAACGTCTCGATATTGACCGCTATGGCGAGCAGGGCGGCCCCGCCGAAGGCAAGCAGGACGGCGGCGGCATCCATGGCGAGCAGGACACCATAATGCATGGCTTCGGCCCGTCTCAGCCTGTCCAAGTAGGCTGTCGTACCCTGAGATGCGTGCAATGAGCCGTTTTGCAGGATCGACATTTTATTACAATTTTAGAAAATTCTTTTGCAGGATATGCACTCCCGACGGGCGAAGCCAGAATGAAGTGCAGCGTATCGTCGTTTTTCCGGTTGTGTATGTCAAACAGGAGAATGGGAAAAATCATGCCCGGCCGGCTGATGCAATCCCCAACACTCCCGGCTGCTGTTCTTTCCACTGGCTTAAGCTGGACGATCATGCTTCAACGGTTCGAATCGATCATCGCCCAAGGGCATTCAGGTCGCCATGATTAAGGCAGACAGCGGCACCCTGCTCAAGCTGAATGCGCTCATCCGCAGTAATCGCCTGAAATTCGCCGGGGTTCTGGCCGCCGATCTGCTTGGGATCCGCTATACGATCGTGCGGTTGGACCCGGTCGTCGCCTGCAACCTTCGTTGTGCCATGTGTTATTTCAGTGATCCCGGATGGTATGCCGGAAATGCCGGCCCTCGCTTCACGCCGGAGCAGGTCGAGCGCATCGCCGGCGATTTCTTTCCGGAGGCGCTGCAACTCTTCATCGGCTGCGGTTCCGAACCCACGATGTGGAAAGGCTATCCGGGGATCGTCGGGCTGGCCAAGCGGCATGGCGTGCCCTTCGTGTCGCTGGTCACCAACGCGCAACTGCTGACCCGTCCGGCCGTCGACGAGATGCTGGCGCACGGGCTTGATGAAATCGTCGTTTCGGTCCATGGCACCCGGGCCGAGACCTATGAAACGCTGATGAAGGGCGCCCGCTGGCAGCGCCTGCACGACAACCTCGCCATGCTGGTCGAGGCGAAGCGCGCCGCCGGGCTGGAAAGGCCGATGCTGCGTCTGAATTATACGGTCAACAACGACAATCTGGCACAGATGACGGCGCTGCTGTCCGTGTTCGGTTGCTACGGCCCGTCGACGATCCAGATCCGGCCGATGGCCGATCTCGGCGACACCGCTTACACGGACAAGGATCTGCGGCGCTCGCTGGACGCTTACAATGCCGGGATCGCCCGGCTGCGGCGCGACTGTGAAACGGCGGGTGTGCGGCTGCTCGCCAACACCCAGGATCCGCTCTACCGCAGCGAAAACCAGCGGGCGGTGGTCTATGAGCATGCGGTGCTGCGCTATATCGGACCGCAGCGGGTGTGGCGGGAGGGGTTCGATCCGATGACCGAATCCTACGGCATGCTGAAACGGCGGACCGGTTTCCGCAGGTCGCTGCTGCGCTGGGCGGCATTGGGTTCGTCCGACCTGGAACGCGCATCCACCCTTTCCACCTCGGATGTGTTCTGAAGCAGACGGGGCTTCAGGCGGGAAGCGCCACGGTGGCCCAGCGGCAGCGCTCGACGGGGCGCATTCCCTCCTCGGCGTCATGCAGGCGGTATCCCGCTTGCGACAGCAGGTCCGTCACCGCGTCCGCATTTTCTTCCCCAACCTCGAGAACCAGCGCCGGCCGTGTCTTCAGGACGCCGGCGGCCCCCTGCAGGACCGCAAGCTCGGCGCCTTCCACATCGATCTTGATCAGATCGGGCCGGAAAGCATCGTCGAGAATCTGGTCCGCCGTACAGCCCCCGACCACCAATGTCTCCCGGACCCCGCCGCGTTGCGAGTGCCCATATCCCCGGATGGAGTTGGAAGCGCGGCCGCGCGCGGCGATCTCGAACCGCACCGGCCCTGCCCGGTCGGTCATCGCACAGGCGGCCAGGGTCACCGGCGCATAGCCGGCGCCGGCCAACCCATGGGCCGACCGCTGAAGGACCGAGCAGAGCCAGGGGTCGGCCTCGACCAGCAGAACCTCGCCGGACGGCCCGGCCATCCAGGCCGCGGCGAATCCGAACAAGCCGAGATTCGCTCCGATATCCCAAATCTTCATGCCGGGCCTGACCAACCGGCGGACGGCGTCGAACAGGAGCGGCTCGGCCGCGGCCAGGTCCGGCCGCAGCAGCCTCAGCCCGGCATCGGGCGACACGACGATGCGTCCCGGTCCGAAGCCGGACGGCAGCCGGCGCCGGAACGTCACACCGCGGGACAGGCGTTCGGCGACATGTCTCAGGCTCGGCATCGGAAAGTCTTTTCAGTGGAGGCGGGCAGCCTCTTTCTCCTATCACGACCGGGCACTTCTTGCCTGCGGCCAGATAAGGATCAGGACAACGATGGCACCCGCTGGAAAAGGCCCCGTCGTCACCGTATTGGCGCTTCTGCTGTTCGTCCCCTCCGCCGAACTCGCGGTCAAGTTCCTCGGATGGCCGCTGACGGGGGCCTATGCGGTCGGGCTGGTGCTGGCCGGCGCCGTCATCTTCGCGATCGAACGTCACGACCGGCTCGCCCCGCTCGTTCAGCGCCGGGAATGGCTGCTGGCGGCTGGGTGGATTCTGGTGATGGCGGTGCTGCTGGCAGTGGTCTATCCGCTGGCGCAGTCGGGAGTCTATGGCCGCGGCAGCGACCGGGACGAGGCGCTGACCGCCGGGATCCAGGCACTGTTGGACCTGCGCTATCCCTATTACGAGCGGACCTATTTCGGTGGCCGCCTCTCCCCCATGCCGGGGGCGCTGTTCCTTGGATTGCCGTTCCACCTGATGGGCAGCGTGGCGATCCAGAATTTCGTCTATGGCGCCGGCTGCATCCTGCTGGCCGCCCGCGCGCTGTCGGGCTGGCGCACCCGCTGGCTGCTGCTGCCGCTGCTGACCCTGGGGAACATCGCCTTTCTCCAGGATTACGTCACCGGCGGGGATTTCGTTCTGACCAGCCTGTATGTCGGCGTCGCCGTCTGGGTGAATGCAGGCGCCATCGAACGGGGAGAGGGCGGACCTTCCGCCATGGCGAAGGCTGCATTCCTGGGGCTGGCGCTGTGCTCGCGTCCTATCTATGCGGTGGCCGCCGTCGCGCTTGCCGCCCATGCACTGCGGCGTCAGGGACTGCGGTCGGCCGCGGCCTTCGCCCTTACCGCCGGAACGGCCGCCGCCATCCTGATCCTGCCCTTCTATCTCTATGATCCGGCGGCCTTCCTGCCGTCGCACATCCTGAACTTCATGCCGCCGCCGCTGCGTTGGCTCGATACCGCCCTGCCGGCCGCGGCGCTGCTGCTGGCCACGCTGCCGGTGGTCCGGCCCATGGATGTCTGGGGTCTGTTCGCGGTTACGGCCGCCGCGCTCGGGCTGATCCTGGTGCCGGGGGCGGCGGTCCGCATGGCGACCGACAATCCCTCTCTCTATTACCTGGCCCCGCCGGCGCTCTATGCCGCCGCCGCCCTGCTTGGGCGGATGGGACGGCGGGAAAAGGACCGAGCGGGGAAGGGTAGGGCAGTTTACCAGTAGGCCGCGTTTTCGACCAGCCCGGCGGCCTTCGGGGTTTCCTCCGGCAAGGGCCGGCGCCAATGCGGGTTGGCCAGCCCGGCGATGAGGGCATCGTCGTCGAAGCGCCGGCCGTGGATGCCGAACAGGACCTGGGTGGACCCGCCGGTGTGGATGCCGATGCTGCCCAGCCGCTTGGCATGGGCGCACAGCGGAATCGACAGGGCTCCCGCCCCGATCAGTGCGACGTCGAACGGGCTGCGTTCGAGCTGGCTGGCCAAGTCCTCGCAGCGGGCGAACCAGTCGGGATGGCTGGGGGGAACCAGAGCCGGACTGAAGGGGGCGGCGACGATGCGCAGGTCGAAATCCGGCAGCGGTGTCGGCTTCCCGCTCCACAGAAGATGGCGCCGTTCATACTGGACGGCGGCGGTGCGGGCGAAGGGGGTTACCAGCACGACCCGACGGCCGGCCAGGGCATGGCTCCATGGCTCGGCAAAACGGTAGGGTTCAAGCGCTTCCAGGCCGATGCAGCGGGCCTCCGGCGCGGCCTCGCGCACCACCCGCGCCTCGCCGGCATTGTACCAGACCCCCAGCAGGTCGAGGGTGCCCAGCCTCTCCAGCCAGAATTCGCAGAAGCGGCCCAATGTCCGGTCGTCGGCCGGAAACACGCCCGGCCCGACCAGCGCCTCTTCCCGCAGCCAATTGGGGAAACGTACCGGACTGCCGCTCATCCAGCGCAAGGCAAGGCGCAGCTCCGAATTCCCGATCTTGCCGATGGCGGCGGGGCGTCCGTCGCGGATGACGCCGGCGATGAGATGATTGCCATCCTCCGGGGTGGCGACCGGCCGGCTGCGGGCGAACAGGGCGCCGCGCAGTTGGCGCGGCAGGCCACGCAGTCGGTATCCGGGATCGACGTGCCGGGCGATCCGGCGCAGCCGGTTGCGCAAGGCGACACCGATCATGGGCCGCCCGCCCTGCTCCGCAGCGGTTCTCCGCCACCATTCAGGGCGCGGCGCAGCCGCCACAGCGTGGCAACCGGATCCCGTGACCATTTCCGCAGCCGGGCAACGGCGCGGTGCAGCCCATCGGCCGGAGCCGGTCCGCGCCCCAGAAGCCGGGAGGTGATCCGGGCCTGCTCCTCCTGATACACCGCGTTCAGACGGCCGGAGCCGGAGATGGAATTGCCGTGCAGGGTAAAGACCGCCAGGGCCTCGTCGATGCGGTGGAAACGTCCACCGGCAAGCACCAGCTCGGCCAGCAGTTCTCCGTCCCAGCAGGTGCGGTTGGCCGGATTGAAGCCGCCCGCCGCCCGCACCGCGTCGGTGCGGAAGAACATGCTCTGCTGCACGAGGCTGAGGCCGCCGAAGGCCAGCAGCCAGGGCGTCAGCGGCGGCCGGCTGGCATGCGCCGTATAGCGCCGGCCGATGCGGTGGTCCTCGATGATGCCGTGCCCATAGACCACGTCGGCCTCCGGGTTGTCGGCGAAGGCACGGACCGCCTGCGTCACCGCGCCGGGCAGCAGCCTGTCGTCGGCATTGAGGAAGCCGAAAAGGGAGCCGGTGGCGGCCGCCAGCCCGCGCCGCAGCCCGTCTGCCGGTCCGTCGTCTGGATCAAGGATGACATGGCCGAGCCGGTGCCGGTGGCGTTCGATGATGGCACGGCTGCCGTCCGTCGAACCGGGGTCGACCAGGATATATTCGATGTCCGGATGGTCTTGGTCGAGCACCGACAGCATCGCCGTTTCCAGGAACTCCGCCTGGTTGTGGCTGAGGGTGACGATGGACATCCTCATCGGCCGTTTCCCTGCCGTGTCCGGCCGGCGGAGCTGCTGGAAGCGGAGGCTTGTGATTCGGCGTCCAGCCGCAGCAATGTGACCGCCACCACGATGGCGAAGCTGCTCATCACCCGGTTGGTCAGACCGTATGGCGAGAAGGGAATGGCCCAGCCCAGCATGACCAGCGTGAGAATGACGATCGGATCGGCGAGCGACCTGTTGTGGATCAGCACCAGGATGGTCCGGGCCAACAGGAAAAGGGCATAGAACCAGAACAGCGCCGACAGGATGCCGCCCTCCACCCAGGCGCCCATCAGGTGCGAATGGGTGGGAATGAGATCCCGTTCCTCCGGCAGCATGTCGTCGACCCGTTGGCCGGACTGCTGCCAGTAAAGGGTTGAATAATATTCATCCTCCGCCCAGGAGCCATGGCCCAGGAACGGCTTTTCCTTCACCGCCTCGATGGCGATCGGCAATTCCGACCGGCCCGACAGCAGCACCCCGCGGTCATCGACCTGATCGAAGAATTTCTCCTGCTCCTGCTGACCCAAAAGCCCCTGCTGGGCCGCGCCTGCGTACAGATCGATGATCAGAACGCCGCCGGCGGAGAGAACCAGGACCGACACTGCGATTTGCAGCGAGGCGCCCCAGGCCGAAATGACGCGCCTGCGATTGCCCAGCGCCAGGGAAAGCCCCAGCAGAATGGCGGTCATGAAGACCATGCCGCCCATGCTGCGGAAACCAAGCTGCAGGTTGAGAAGTCCGATGGCTCCGCACAGCCCCAGGGCCGGAAGATACAGCCGCTGTTTCCACAGCCATCCGGCGCCGGCCACCAGCAGCATGGTCGTCCCGACGCCATACCCGAACTTCCAAGGCTCGGTTTCGGCATAGAGCGACGGGTTGAGATAGGCCCCCGCCACCAGCCCCACCGCCATCGCGACATACGTCGCATGGATGTTGCGGATCCTGTTGCCGCAGCAGATGCAGAAGCCAAGAAGCAGCATGACGGTCATCAGGGAGCGTGCCGCCCCGCGCAGCATGTTCGCGCTGCTGCTGCCGTTCACGATGTCGCTGACATACTGGGCGCCGCACCAGACGAGCGCCAGGATCAGCAGCGTGCGGAGCGGCCCTTCGATGGGCGGAAAGCGTCCCGCCAGCAGGCCGAGCGCCACCAGGGGGATCAGCACCAGTTCGGTGCCGGTCAGCCGTCCGACCAGATCGATGTCCACACCGACCGGAAACCCGACCGCAAGGCAGACCAGAATGCCAAGTCCGGCGTTCCGTAGCTTTGCGTTCGCAGCGGTCATGATGCCTCCTGGTTGCGCGGCGGCAAGCCGACCGCCATCCGCAGCCCACGCAAGTCGGCCTCGAAATCCCACTCGTCGATGATGGTGCGGCTGAGCGCGCCCATGCGGGAGGCCCGCTCGGGATCGGCGAGAACCGCCGACAGGGCGACCGCCAGGGCGTCGACATCGCCGGCGGGAACCCTGAAACCGTTTTCGCCATGGCGGATCAGGTCGTGGGCGCTGCCCACCTGATCGCACACCACCACTGGCTTGCCCAGGTTCATCGCTTCGTTCACGACCAACCCCCAGCTTTCGCCGACCGATGGCAGCACGAAGACATCGCATAGATCATAGAAACGGCGCAGCTCCCGCTGCCCACGAAAGCCGGCGAAATGGACCGTATCGAGACCGTGCGCCGTCTCCTTCAGGACGGCCAGCATCTCGCCCTCGCCAACATAGACCAGATGCGGCCGTCGTGCCGCGGCGGCCGGGGACAGGCGGCGGAAGGCCTCTAGCAGGAGGTCGGGGTGCTTCCGGCGCAGCAGCCTTGATGCATACAGGATCACCGGGTCTCCGTCCGGCAGCCCCAGTTCCTGGCGCAGGGCTGCCCGGCCGGTGCCGTCCTCCGCCTGGAAAAAGGCGTTGTCGACGGCGTAGGGAACGGAAACGATCTTGCCGTCCGGAATCCCCAGCTGGCGGTAGTAGGCGGCGTTCCGCGATCCGATGGCGAGAAACCGCTCCGCCGCCGCGTTCAGCGCCGCGAAATAGAGCGGCTTGACGGTCCGCTTCAGCCAGCTGCGCCTGCGGCTGACGTCGTGCGCCTCGTCGCGGATCATCACGCGGATGCCCAGCGACCGCGCCCAGGCCATCGCCAGCCAGTGGGATGGACGGTTGTAGCCGTGGATCCACAGCCAGTCGAACCGGCCTTCCTTCAGGATGCGGCGCAGGTCGCGGCAGAAGGGCCACCAGAAGGATGGGGTGGCATCGGCGCCCCAGGCAGGGACGATGCGGTGGTCGAAGCCATCGGTCAGCGGAACGTCCCATTCGACGGATCTGGCGAAACCGGGATCGTAATGCGGCCGCAGCGAGGAATCGCTACCGAAGAGGACGGTCAGCGCGATTCCCGGCTCACGGGCGACCCGCCGGAACAGGGCGCAGGAATAATGAACGGGGTGGGTGATGAGGACCGCGATGCGGACCGGAGGAACCGTGTCATCTGCCGGCCGACCCGGATCGACGGACAGGAACGGGGGGGCCATGACAGGAACCGGTTGAACAGCGATGCTGTTCAGTAGCGGCTGGCGGGTGGGATTGCAAGACTGCCGCAGCGTGTGGAGCGTGTTGTCAGAGCGCGCGCAGCGCGTTGTCAGCACGCGGGTCCGTTGTCTATACAAAGCGGCCAGATACAAAAATGCGCGCCGTCTGCGACAGGGGGCGTCTTACCAGGAGAGCCGCCGGTGCGTGTCGTCGTTTCGACCATCGCCCGCTTCCACCATTTCGACCTTGCCCGTGAATTGCAGAAGCGGGATGCCCTGACCGCCATCTACACCGGCTATCCACAGTTCAAGCTGCGCAACAGCGGGGTCGAGCCGGCCCGCATCCGTAGCTTTCCCTGGCTTCAGGCCCCTTACATGGCCCTGATGCGATGGCCCTGGTTCGCCCGGACCATGGAAGGGCGCTGGTCCAACTGGGCGCACCGCGCGCTGGATGCCCATGTCGCCCGGACGCTGCCCGATTGCGATCTGGTGGTGGCGCAATGCCGGATCGGCGTGAAGACCGGCGCCGCCGCCAAAAGACGGGGGATCGCCTATGTCTGCGATCCCGGTTCCACCCATATTCTGTACCAGGACCGGCTGCTGCGCGAAGAGCATGAGCGGCTGGGCTTCCCTTTTCCGGGCCTCGATTCCCGCGCGGTGGAGCGGGACCTTTCCGAATACGAGCTGGCCGACGCGATCACCGTTCCCTCCTCCTTCGTGCGGGACAGCTTCCTGGCCCAGGGGGTTCCGGCGGAGAAGCTCATCCTGGCCCCTTACGGCGTCGACCGGCGCATCTTCGGCCGCACAGCGCCGCGGGCGGAGGAGTTCCGCGTCCTGTTCGTCGGGCAGCTCGGAGTGCGCAAGGGGCTGCACCACCTGCTGCGCGCCTTCCGCAAGGCGGCCCTTCCCAATGCCCGGCTGGTGCTGATCGGCAGCCTGTCTCCGGAAGGGCAGGCGATCCTCGCGCGGGAGCCGGTGGAGAGCCTCACCTGGCTCGGCCGCCAGCCCTGGCCGCGGGTCGTCCATGAGATGTCGCAGGCCAGCGTGTTCATGCTGCCGTCGATCGAAGAGGGGCTGGCGCTGGTCCAGGCACAGGCCATGGCCTGCGGCTGTCCGGTGATCGCGTCGGAACATACGGGGTCGCGCGACCTGTTCCAGGATGGGCGAGAGGGATTCATCCTGCCGGTCGGCGATGCCGATGCCATGGCGGACCGTCTTCGCCGCCTGTACGAGGACCGCAGCCTGCTGGCGGCGATGTCGGAGGCCGCCCTGGAGCGCACCGGTGCGATCGGCGGCTGGGATGGGTATGGCCGGCGCCTGACCGATGCCTATGCGGCGCTGCTGAACCGTGCCGCCCGATAGCTCCGCTTGGCAGTTCCACTCGGTGGATGGTTGTGCTCCGGGTCCGTAGCGGGTATCAGCCGATCAGGCGTGCCAGCAGGGGGCGGCGGACGAAGATCACGTCCCGCGCGAAGGCATGGGAATGATCCAGCGCCCATATTCCTGGAAGATCGCCGGGTAGAGGCCGGCGGCGGCCATCCGGGCACGGCCGTCCCCCTGGCGTCGGCAGCGACCGATCTCACGGTACAGGTGAGCCTGCCACAGAACCGCATCTCTACTATTTGACGAGAAAATCCCAGCTCGTACGCATTCAGTCAATCTTTTGCCGATAGCCGGCGCCGATAGCCGTGCAGCCTCAAGCGGATCCAATTCCGCTGGCCGGTGCTCAATGTCACGATCAGCGCCGGTGGAGCGGTGGCGGCCCAAAGCAGCATGAAGACTCCCAGTCCCGGCACCGTGTCCAAGGAAACCAGCTGGTTGATGGCGGCGGCGGTCAGCAGGACCAGAAGAAAGACCGCTCCCGTCACCGCATAGGCGCGCAGGACCGGCCGCAGTATCCGGCACCCCAGCAGCCGTCCGGTGCTGTGCAGATACCAGGGGATGGCGGGGATCGTTTCAGCCAGGATCACCGTCAGGGCGGCGCCGGCCGCCCCCGCCGTCGGAATCAGCAGCAGGCCCAGCAACAGGATGGCGAGAATCTCCACCGCATGGATGGCCGCGATGGTCCCCGGACGATCGACCAGCCGAAGCAGCGCCCCGGCGCCATAGGCGGGCACCTGTATCAGCGCCCCGGCCAACAGGGCGCCGGCGGTCAGCGGATCGAAGACGGCCGTGCCATGGGTCCACAGCGTGAGGATGGCGGGACCGGCCGACCAGGCACCACCGGCCAGCAGGGCGACGATGCAGCCGGTCGGCGCAACACTGTCCGCATACAGACGGCCGGCGGCTGCACGGTTGCCACCCGCATGCATGCGGGCCATTTCCAGCCCCAACGGGGTGGCGACCTGACGGGCGGTCTGGCGCACCAGGCCGACAAAGGTCCGGATGGTGGCGAAGGTAACCACCGCGCTCGCCGGGGCCAGCCGGCCGAGCAGCAGGATCGGCAGATGAACCAGCGCCATGACGGCTCCCGTCTGCATGGCATAGAGCGGGGCCTTGATCGCCAAGCGCCGCAGTTCCCGCCCGTCCGGTGTTTGCGGGCGCAGCGCGTGCAGGTCGCCATGCCTGTACAAATCCCACAGCAGCGCCCCCCAGCCCAACAGCAGGGCCGCCGCGAGCTGGGCCGTGGCAGCGGTCTGCGGGCCGCCGCCGGCAAGGGCGACGGCCACGCCGGCCGTCACCTGCCCGGCCTGGGTCAGCATCAGCAACAGAACCTCGCGGTGGAACCGGCCGCGTGCGGAGTGCACGGCGGCGATCAGGCCGCGGGGCAGCAGGATGACGATGGTCAGCGCCAGAATCAGCTGGGTCGGTCCGGCCCCCTCCAGCCGCGTCACGCCCAGCAGGGCCGGCATGTCGGCCAGGATGGATGCCGCCACGACCGCGGCGGCGACGGCGGCGCACAGAACACCGTAGATGCCCAGTCCGATTTGCAGGATCCGCCGGCCTCCCACCTCATCGCCGGAGGCCCAGGCGGCGCGCAACGTGTTGCCGAGATAGCCGCTGATCCCGAAATCGGCCAGCGTCAGCAGCGCGGCCGCGGCGGACAGCACCAGCCAGTCGGCGAAGACGCCGCCGCCCCAGGCGGCCAGGAAACCGGGCACGCTCAGCAGGTTGCCGAGGATCAGCACGACCTGGGCCGCGCCCTGCGCCCCGATCCCCGCGGCCAGCCGGCGCAGCAGCCCCGTCTGGACATGGTCTTGCGGAGAGGACGGGGGCGGACAGGACTCGCCCGACATGGCTCAGACCCTGCCGGCGACCAGGCGCCACAACCGGTCGGCGACCGGAGCCACGATGAACCGGCCTTCCACCAGCCGGCGGCCCGCAAGTCCCATGGCGGCAAGACGGCCGGGCGCAAGGCTCTGGACCCGCCGCAGAACCTCCCGCGCGGCCGTTCCGTCCGGGGCGAAGACGAGGCCGGCGCCGTCCTGTTCCAGATCGTCCCAGGCCATGCCGCGGGTTGCCAGCACCGCCCGGCCGCAGGCCATGGCCTCGACCACCACATTGCCGAAATTCTCGCGCAGCCCGCCATCGCCCAGCCCGGATGGCAGGACGACGGCGTCGCAGTCGGCCAGCAGCCTGCGCACGCCCTCGGGCTTCAGATAGCCGCGCAGATCAACCGCCTCCCCGGCGGTGGCGGCGAGCCGGACCACCTCGCCGGCATAGGCGCCGCCACCGCTGCCGGCGATCAGCAGGCGGTCGCCGGGCCGGCGGGTGTCGAGCCATGCCTTCAGGAACGGAAGAATGCCTTTCTCCGGTGACAGCCGTCCGATGTACCCGATCACCAGTCCACCATCCGGGGAGCGCGGCGGCAGGACCGGCCAGCCGGCCAGATCGATGGCGTTGGGCAGCACCGCCACGGACACGGACGGCAGCAGGGCCCGCACCCCGTCGGCTTCCACCGTGCTGGTCGCATGAACCGCCTGCGCCGCCGCCAGGGTCGGCAGCGTGATCCAGCGGTAGAACAACCATTTCAGAGGTTTGCTGCGGCGAATATGGTCGACATGTCCCGGCATCAGGCCGCCATGGACCGCAACCACGAAAGGCCGGCGCAACAGCCGGCAGATCAGCCCGGCCACGCTGGTCGGCCATGTGCCGACACCGCTGACATAGACCGCTTCGGCCCGGCGGCAGGCCCGCAGGATCGCCGGGATGGCGCCGGCACCCAGCCCCCAGCGCCGCCAGAGCTGCGCATGGTAGAGATGAACCGGAACAGCCGCCGGCAATCCGACATCGGCGGGACGCAGCGGCGGCGTGCCTTCCGAGGCGTCGCTTGCGCACAGGGAGAAGGAACGGCCCGCCGCCGCCCAGGCTTCGGCAACCCTTGCGGTCGCTTCGGCGATTCCCCCATATCCTGCCGCTGGCGCAATATGGGTGACGACGATCGCGACCCGGGGTTGATTCGGCTGGTTCTTCATATCGATTCATGCGAAGAGAGCGGCAATCGTAGGCGAGCCTGTCAGGACTGGCAACCGTCTCGGTCCTGGCGGTGCCGGGCAACAGGGTGGGCCTGAACGCGTTGAGACGGACGCTTCGACGGATTTGGAAGCTGGCGCGGCTGCTGGGGCGGCGGGAGTTCCGCCGGGGCTTGCGTTTCGGCGTGGCGGCATCGCTGGAAAGCCTGCCGGCATTGAACGGGCTGAAGGTGGCGACGGTGATCGACGTCGGCGCCAATGTCGGCCAATTCTCCCTGCTGATGACCGCGTTGCGGCCGGATGCGGTCATTCATGCCTTCGAACCTCTCGCGTCTTCGGCATCGGTTCTGTCCCGGCTGTTCGCTGGCAACTCCAGGGTGCAGGTGCACCGCTGCGCGGCCGGAGCCGGCAATGGCGAGGCGATCCTGCATATCTCGCGCCGGGCGGACAACTCCTCATTGCTGCCGATCGGAGCGGGGCAGCTGAGCTTCGCACCAGGCACCGATGCGGTGGCGGCCATCCCGGTTCCCGTACGCACCCTCGATTCCGAAATCGCGCCGGAAGCGCTCAAGGGGCCGGTTCTGCTGAAGCTCGATGTGCAGGGCGGCGAACTGGCGGCACTGGAGGGGGCGGAACGGCTGCTTGCCGTGGTCGAGCATGTCTATGTCGAGGTGTCATTCGCCTCTCTTTACGACGGGCAGCCCCTGGCCGCCGCCGTGGTCGGCCATCTGCAGGCACGCGGTTTCGTGCTTGCGGGCATCGGCGGCTGCTCGCACGCACGGGATGGCCGGATCGTCCAGGCGGACCTGCTGCTGAGCCGCCCGTCTCCTGCCGGGCAGCAGCAGTCCTAACGGCGTTCAATCCTCGGCTCTTTAATCTCCGGAGGAGGCCGGTTCCAGCGTCCGCGTGTTCCAGGATTGCGCGAAGCCGAGGCCGAGCAGCAGGGCGAAGGTGGCGGCGACTGCCGGTATCTGCACGCTGAAATCGACCAGCCCATGCGCGCCCAGCAGAACCATCGACGCGACCGCCAGGGCCGGATAGAGGCGGTCGCGCCGCCGGACCATCAGCCCGCGCAGGCACACCCCGGCGATGACGGCGAGGGACAGGCCGAGCAGCGCCGCCGCGGGCACGCCCAGTTCCATCGCCAGTTCCAGCGGTACATTGTGCGCGAACTCCCACACCACAGGATCGAGCAGGGTGGTGTCGCGGTACATGCGGAAGGCCGGTTTGAACGTCCCGAGCCCCATCCCGGTGTAGGGAGCGTCGGCGATGGCGTCCATCGTCAGCCGGTAGACGTTGGTGCGTCCGGAATCATGCTCCACCGACGTCTGTTCGGCCAGACGGGTGATCGTGCCGTCGCCGCTGGCGCTTACCGTCACCAGGGCGACCAGCACCACGGCGCCGACCAGCGGCAGGGCCATGCGCCGTGGTACCAGCCCCGCCGCCGACAGCAGGATCAGCAGGACGCCCAGGGCCAGCCCGGTGGACAGGAAGGCGCCTCGCGAATGCGACAGCAGCAGCGCGGTTCCGATCACCAGCCCGCAGGCCAGATAGGGCATGGCGCGCAGCAGCAGGGTTTCGACCAGATCGTAGGCGCCAGGGCTTTGAGAACCCTGCCGCGGGCGTAGCGCGTTGACGAACAGCCCGATGCAGCACACCACGCCGAGGCCAGCATAGGCGCCGTAGGCGTTGCGGTTGACAAAGGTGGCCGTCAGATCGCCGGCATAAGCCCACTTCTTCAGCCAGAGGATGTTTTCCCATCCCGCCAGATGAACCGTCAGGCCGTAGGTCGCATAGACGGTTCCGGCAATGCACAGGGCGACCACCGCCTCGCGAGCCCGGCCACGGTCGCGGCCGAACTGCACCGCCAGCCAGAAGATGCCGGCATAGCAGGCAAGCCGCAGAACTGCTGCCCAGGTCATCGCCGGATCGGCGCTGATCATTCCATTTCCGAGGCCATTTCCGAGGCCATTCCCGGGGCCGCCGGCCAATCCCAGCGCTGGGGTGGCTTCCGCCCACATCGGATGCCACAGGGACGGCGGCGTGACGGACGAGGTCTGCAGGGCGGCCCAGCCCAGCACCAGGGCGTAGGGCAGGCCGACGGGCAGAAGGAAGGCGGGCGGGATCGGGACCGCAACCCGTCCCATTGCCGCCCGTACCGACCAGACGGCGAGCAGCAGCCCCACCGCCACCGCCAGAAGGCTCCATGACCAGGGACGGTTGCTGCCCAGGGGCAGCGGGGCCAGCAGCACGATGGCGACCAGCAGCCGGAAAAGAAGGGTGTTGACGGCCATGCGACCCATGCCAGCGAGAACCTGAAAGGCGGCGGAGTGTAGCCGCCTTCGGTGTGGGTGAACAGGATCGATCAACCCGAAGGCGCGCCCCGGCGCCAAGGCGGCCGGAAAGGCGCATGGAAGGTTTTGCCCCGGTCCGCTTTGGTCCGTTTGCCTGTTCTTGTCACCTGTCAAGGCAGCGAAAGCGGTGTGGAGGCTCTATCACTGCTCACCCCAAAAGTGTTATTGCACGGTGGACGGCACGGCGCGGCGCGGATGGTTCGAACGGTATGAAGCAATGTGGTTGAGACGCTGGAAGGAAGGGATTTTCGGCTTGCGCCGTCCCCAGCCACCGAAGCAGCTGCCGCGCATACCCGATGGTCTGCGTCTCTATGCCGTGGGCGACATCCACGGCCACCAGCGTGCGCTGGATGACCTGCTGGACCGGATCGGCGAGGATGCCGCCGGTGCCCGTGCGGCGGGGCTGGAGGTGGCGATCGTCTTTCTCGGCGATTATGTCGACCGGGGCGACGACAGCCGCGCGGTGGTCGAGCGGTTGTGCGGAACGGTTGTGGACGGCGTTTCCTGTCATTTCCTGATGGGCAACCACGAAGCCGTTCTGCTGGATTTTCTGAAGCGGCCCGCATCCGCGGCCGACTGGCTGGATTACGGCGGCATCGAAACGCTGGCGAGCTATGGCGTGCGCGCCTCCGCCGGCATCCGGGAGCGCGCCCGGTGCGAGGATTTGCGTGCCCGCTTCCTGGAAGCGCTGCCCGACCACCATCAGCTGTTTTTCGACTCCCTGAAGCCGATGGCGGTGTTCGGCGACTATGCGTTCGTCCATGCCGGCATCCGTCCCGGCCGACCGGTCGACAGGCAGAAGCCGGGTGATCTGCTGTGGATTCGCGAACCGTTCCTGTCCGATGCGCGGCCGCACGGCAAGATCATCGTCCACGGGCACACCATGGTGGATGAACCCGAATTCCGTCCGAACAGAATCGGCATCGACACAGGGGCTTATGTCACGGGCGTTCTGACGGCGCTTGTGCTTGAGGAGGATCGGCAATGCCTGATTCAGGCAAGGACGTGATGGACGGGCGGGACGCACTGCCGATGACCGTGGTTGCAGACGGCACGGCCCAGCGCTTGGCGGACCGGACGTCCGGCGATCCGCAGGCCGGGGCCGGCGGCTTCCAGGACGGCTTCCAGGACGAACTTCGGCAGCGCCTGCGCTGGGCATGGCGGGTGATCTGGCGTGGCAAGTATCTGGTGCTGGCCTGCATGATCCTGGCCATCGTTCCGACCATTCTTCTGCTCAAGCAGACGCCGGCACGCTACACCGCCCAGACCAGCATCCTGATCGAAGCGTCGGACGTGCGCGACCCGCTGTCCGATCGGTCAGTCCGCACCTTCCTGTCCGACAACGTCGTGCAGACCGAAGCCGCACTGATCACCTCTTCCACGCTCGCCCGGCGGGTGGTGGACAAGCTGCATCTCGAAGACGATCCGGAGTTCAATTCCGCCCTGCGGCCGGCGCGCCCGCTGTCCGGCATTCTGGCGACGGCGCTCAACCCGCTGTCATGGCTGCCGTCCGGCTGGCTGAGCGCCGCCCCGTCCGTCCCGGCGCTCAGCCCGATGGCGGAATCCGAAATGGCCAAGGCGCAGGTGGTCCGCGCCTTCAGCAGCGCCCTGGACGTGCAGGCGCAGCGGCGTTCCTACATCGTCATCGTTTCCTTCACGTCGGAAAACCGCGAGAAGGCGGCGCTGATCGCCAACACCGTAGGCGAGATGTATCTGCTCGACCGGCTGGAGGCCGGCTTCGACGATGCCCGGCGCGTTTCCAGTTGGCTGGGCGAGCGGTTGGAGGTCCTGCGCCGCGACGTGGTCGCCGCGGAAAGCGCCGTCGAGGAGTTCCGTTCCCAGAACGGATTGCGCCGCAAGGGGGACCGTCAGGTCACCCTGACCGACCAGCAGCTGTCGGAACTGAATTCCCGCCTGGTGATCGCCCGGTCGGATCTGGCGCAGAAGCAGGCGCGGCTGGATCAGGCGCGGTCCGTGCTGCGGTCGCGCGGAAGTGCGGATTCGACGACGGACGTGCTCCAGTCCCCGCTGATCCAGCGGCTGCGCGAACAGGAGACGACCCTGCTACGCGAGATGTCCGACGCCCTGAAGATCTATGGCGACCGCCACCCGCGGCTCGTCGGGCTGCGCGCCGAGTTGAACGGTGTCCGCGGGACGATCGCCGCGGAAGTCGATAAGATTTCCTCTTCCTTCGCCAACGATGTCGAGGTGGCGGCGGCCGGCGTGAAGTCGCTGGAACGACAGCTCGAAGGCGTACGGCAGCAGGCCAACACGGCCGGAGAGGCGGAAATCCGGCTGCGCGAACTGGAACGGCAGTCCGAAGCGACGCGCTCGCTCTATGAATCCTTCCTCACCCGGTTCAAGCGCGAGGCCGAACAGGAGCGGATGCAGCGCGCCAATGCCCGGATCGTCTCGCCCGCCGATCTGCCGGTCGCCAAATCCTATCCCCGCGAGATGCGGACGCTGCAGATCGTCGCGCTGCTGGCCCTGCTGTTCGGCCTGGGGCTTGTCTTCCTGCTCGACCGCCTGGACACGGCCATCCGCTCCAGTGACGAGGCCGAGGATCTCACCGGCCTGCCCGTGCTGGGCATGATCCCCTTGCAGCGCAACCGCAAGATGAATCTGGTGGAGGAACTGCTGCGCAAGCCCCGTTCGGCCCTGGCCGACGCGGTGCGCAGCCTGCGGACCGCCGCCACCATCGGGACGCTGGGCGACAGCAAGGTCATCATGGTGACCTCATCCGTGCCGAAGGAAGGCAAGACCTTCGTGTCGCTTTGCCTGGCGCTTCTGTTCTCCAAGGCGGAAAAGCGTGTCCTGCTGATCGACGCGGACATCCACCGCCCGCGGCTTCACAGCGCCATCGGGATCGACGGCAGCCGAGGTCTGGCACAGGTTCTGGGCGGAAGCGCCACCTTCGACGATGTGGTCCAGCATGGGGCGGCCGGAACCCTCGACGTTCTGCCTGCAGGGCAGGAGACCAACACCGCCGAACTGATCAAAGGGGCGGCGATGGAGGCGTTCCTGCGCGACCTGCTGCCGCGTTACGATCGCATCATCATCGACACCGCGCCGGTGCTGGCGGTGTCCGACGGCCGGCTGATCGCTCCGCTGGTCGACCGCGTCATCTATCTGGTGCGGTGGAACGCGACGCCACGCGACGCGGTGCGCAACGGGCTGAAGCTGCTGCGCAGCGCCGGCGCCCCGCCATCGGGCGTGGTGCTGTCGCAGGTGAACCAGCGCAAGCATTCCCGTTACGGATATGGCGATTACGGCCAATATTATGGACGCTATCGTGAATACTACGCGGAGTGACGCCGTCCGCCCGCGTCATCGCCCGGCGGCAGCGGCGGTGGCGGCCGGGCTTCTCGGCTGCATGCTGCTCGCCCTCGGGCTGCCCCGGCTGATCGCCGGGGGGCTGACCGCCGACAACCAGGATGTCCTTTGGGAGATCGCGGCCGGCCGGATGCCGCAACGTGCCGAACTCGACCGTGCCGCCGACAGGCGGGAAAGCGCCGCACGCTGGGAGGCGTCCGCCGAACGCGAGACCGACCGCGGAATTCTGCTGGTCCGGCAGGCCGACGCCACCCCGACGGGACCGGAGCATGACCGGCTGATCGCCGCCGCCGGCGAAGCCATCACGCACGGGCTGTCACTGGGACCGGTGCAGCCTTATGGCTGGGCGGTGCTTGCGGCCTTGCGCGAGAAAGCCGGCGACCGGACAGGGGCCGTCCAGGCGCTTCGCCTGTCGATGCTGTCGGGTGCCTTCGAACCCGACCTGATGCTGTGGCGCATCGACATGGGGTTGAGGCTGATCGGGCTGATGGGACCGGAAAACGAAGCCCTGCTGCGCGGACAGGTGCGCAAGGCCTGGGTGATGGCCCCGGACAAGGTCGCCCTTTTGGGCCAGACGCCCAAGGCCGGCCCCTTCGTCCGCAATGCGCTGGAAGAGTTGAGCGATGCCGAAATCGCCGACTATGTCCGGCGCCATGGCCGGAAATAGAGGCCAATCGCACTCCGGAGTCCGTCTGGTTCTTACTGAAGCACCAGACGGACGCCAAGCTTTTGGTTTCCGTGTGTTTCACGCTTGAAGCGATCACGCTCTAGGGCGCACGCCGGTCCTTTGGACGGGCTCGTTGGGGATGAGACGGGCGATGGGGCAGGACCGCTCTTCCCGTCGCCCACAGCACACGGATGAAGCGCACGGCGTAATAAAGAAATCCCAATGCCGAGGGCAGCCGAATGGCGTTGCGGTCGGTCACCGTAGGCCGCAGCCGCAGCCGCAGCCGGGCCAGCCATGCAGACCGGAGCTCTGTCAGCGCCAGCTCCGCCCGCAGAATCCGCAGCCGTCCGACCCGCCGCACCATGTCGAATTCGCCGAGCGGCGGCAGGGCCAGAACAGCCGGGAGGATCGATTCCGCCCGCAGAACGCCGGCCATGGCCTGCGGAGAAAGCCGGGAAGAAAGCTGACCGGAAAGTTCTACGGAAACGGCGGGTCCGCAGCCGAACAGCGACTGGCACAGGCGCAGGGACAGGAGGAGGTGACGCTCCGTTCCAGCACGCCGGGCGATCTCCGCAATCGCGTTCCAATCCAGCTCCGCCAGCCGGGTCGCTGCGGCGATGTCGGCAAGCCATTGCAGACGGCACCAATGATGATGCGCGCCGTGATAGGCGGCATAGGCCATGGCGGCGGGCGGCGCCAGGGTTCGGACCCGGACGCCGGCAATCTGCATCTCAACCGCGGTTTCGAAGGGCCGGAATGCACCGGTGGGGACCAGCCCCTCATCCTCGCCCATGCGTGTGTGCAGGTCGATCATGGCGCCGGTGACGGCATGGCGCAGGGTGACGGCGTTCTGGCAGACCAGCACGTCCGCATCCGTGCCGCCATAGCCCAGTTCGGCGAGAAGCCGGCGGGCGCCCTCCTCGTCGTCAGGCCTGATGAGCAGATCAAGATCGCTGCAGACGCGGCCGAACAGATGCCCGTGGATTTGCGCCGACAGCGCCGGCCCCTTGAGCGCCAGCATGTCGATGCCGGCACCGCCGAACCGCCGGGCGACGCGGGCCAGTTCTCCCGCCCGCTGCAATGCCATGGTCCTGGCTGTCCGTTCGTTGTCCTTCAAGGCAGCGCGTACGCTGTCCGGAATCCCCGCCTCCGAATTCAGAAGGGAGGTCATCAGCAGATCGAGCCGATGGTGTCGGACGCAGGTGACCAGCAAGTCCCAATCCAGCGCCATCCAATCGGAGTCCCGGTCGCCTCCGCCGCCATGCGGGCGGAAAGGTACGCTCCTCAGGGTTGCCGAAGCGGATTGCAGCATGACGCGGAGTTCGGGTGCCAGTGCTGCGCCGACAGTGTTCGGTGGATGATTGGGGGAGGGCGGCGGCATCGGCGTCGGATGCAAGGAATGGCCTTCGGGAGCGTCCATCAAGGGCGCGCACCCTATCACCTGCCCGTAGACGGAGGAAGCCGGAGCGCATGACTGCAGGGGAAATGTCCAGGCTCATGAAAGCTACCGATTGCAAGGCCGCCGGGAAAACGTATTAATGACCATTGCAGTCCGTCGGGTGCTTCCAAGGGAAAAGAGGTGTGGCCATGAGGTTTCCAGCACAGCTAGTGGCTATCACCGTGGCCGCCGCCGCCGTCGGATTCTGCGGTCCGGTCCTGGCCCAGCAGGGGGGCCAGCAGGCTCAGGGCAACGCCGCCGCCCAGGGCGACGTCAACACGCTTCCCCCCGCCCTGCGTGCCGCAGTGCTGAGCGGCAACCCCCAGCAGGTGACGCAGGCACTCAACACCCTGTCCGCAGGAAATCCGCAACGCAGCGCGGAACTGGCGCAGGCGGTGGTCACCGCGGCGGAGCGACTGCTCAGCGTCAACCCGCAGGCGGCCATCCAGGCGGCGGCTGCCGCGGTCGAGACGGTGCGTGCCACGACCGTCCAGTCTTCCGCGCCGCAACAGACGGTCACCGTTCTGACCACCGCCGCGCGCATCTTCGTGACGCCGCAGGTCCAGGCCGTCGCCCCGGTGGTCGCCGCCAACGTCGCCGCGGCTGCCGTCGCGGCCTCCGCCACCATCAACAACCCGGCGGTCACCGCGGCGGTGTGCGCCCAGGCCGTCACGGTCGCCGAGCGGGTCTTGCCGGTCGCCCCGGCACTCGCGGTGCAGCTTGCCAGTTCCGCCGTCCAGGCGGTCCAATCCCAGCCGGTGATGACTTCCGCGCCGTCCCAGACGATGAATGTGGTCACCGTCGCCGCCCGCGTCGCCATTTCGCCCGATGCGCAGCGGGTCGCTCCCCAGACGGTCGCCAGCATCGCCATCGCCGCGACGCAGATCGCCAGCAATCCGGTCGTCTATCAATCGTCGCCGCAGACCGCCATCGCCGTCATGGCGAATGCCTACACCGCCGCCACCTCGCAGACGGTGGTCGCCGCAGTGCCCAGCGCCGGCAGCACCGTGACCCAGACGCTGAACCAGGCGAGCACGACCACCTCTCTGAGCGCCAGCAACCCGACCAACGCATCGCAGATCAACGAAATTCTCAATCGCCAACAGTCCACCACCAGGACGGCGACGGAAACCTCGTCGGGTACGGCGCAGCAGAACACACAGCAGACGACGACCACCAACACGACGACCAATAACAACAACGATACCCAGCCCATCATTCCGTCGAACACGATCTTCACGTCGAGCCCCACCTGATCCTGGGATCATTCCTGCGCTTGTCATGATGACCAGGGAGAACTCCGGCCGGCTTTCCGGTCAGGAGTTCTCCGCAGGGAACCCCATGTCGCCATGTGCGGCATGGGGCGGGACGGACCGGTATGGCAGCAGTCATTGCCGGAACGGGCAATTGCCGTTCCGGGCCGCTTCCATCGGAAATCTGAAATCGATCAGCCGCTGCACCAACCGGCGCGGGTATCGGACGATCGGGGGCAAAAGGCCGGAACTTGTCGCGTTCAACTTGCTGCGTTCAATGAAAAACGCGATAAGTTCAGGCCTCGTGCTTGGCGATCGGATTCACGCTTCGAATTGAGTCCGATTTTACGCGATCCGATCCGCAGATCAGAAGCGGCGCTCCAGAACCTTCACGATGTCGCCGGGCAGCAAGGGGGTCCGTTCCGTGGCACGGTATTCCTTCTGGCCGTCGTCAACCGGACGGACCAGGACGACCTCCCCCTGACGGGCGCGGTAATCATAGCCGCCGGCACGGGCGACCGCGCTCAGAACCGTCATGCCGGTGGTATAGGGGAATTCACCGGGCTGCCGGACTTCGCCAAGCACGTAATAGGGGCGGAAGGTCTGGACCTCCACCGCCACATTCGGCACCTGCATGTAGTTGTCGCGCTTCAGCGCGTCTTCAATGCGCGTGGACAGCACCTTGGCGGTGACGCCGCTCGCAGCAATGTTGCCGACCAGCGGCATGGCGATGTTGCCGGCTGGGTCCACCGTGAAATCCCCCGACAGGTTGGCTTCATTGAACACGATGACGCGAACGCGGTTGCCGGGTTCCAGACGGTAGCCGTCGGCCGGGTTCGCGATCTTGGTCGGGGCCGGCTCGCTCGGAAAATCGCCGACTGTCGAGGAAATGGAACCGCAGCCGCTGAGCAGAAGCAGGGTCAACAGGGAAGCGCCAATGCGTCGGGAGAACAGGTTCATATCAACAGACCCATCGAATCGAGCGGCGATCCCGATCGATTCGGTTCGCCAACAACGCTGTACGAACAGCACAAAGCAGCTAAAAGAGTTAATCCATCCCCCAAGATGATGCAACTGCAAATCATAGTGCCGCTATATCCGAACCGGATGTCCACGCTGCAAGAAAACTATGTCGAGCTGTAATAAAAATCATCGAAAAGTAACGGGGCGCGAGATGTTTTGAACAGAGCCCCTTTGCCTGACAGGCGACTTCATTTCCCCATATTTTCGTTCCGGCTCTGCCCTCTCTCAGTCCGCGAATCGGGGCAGCATGCCGCAAGTTCCGGCTGGAAGGCCGTTCTCCCACCGCCCGCGTGGAAAAGTCATGGGCAACCGGAACGCTGCCTGCCCGCAAGTCCGGCAGCAGAATCCCGCGGTATCGGCGTGGGATTTCAGCTTCATCGCTCTGCGTATGACGGAGGACCGGCTTCAGGTTGTTTAATGTGACAAGATTCCACCGCCTCTGGATCGCCATCGGAAAAAATGTTACCCCCTATGGATATAGGCCGCCCCGTTTTCGATTAGACCCTTAATGGATGTCGAGGATCCCGCATATGACTGTCGCTTGGCCGCATACCCGGCAACCGCTCAACGACCTGTTCCGTGGCAAGGAAAAGACGATGCGGTCTGGTTCTGTCCGGGCATCGGTGACCAAGCCGCTCACTGCGGTTTCTCTGATTGCACTTGCGGCATTCTGGGCTTTGCCGGTGCAGGCGCAAAGCATCAAGTCACAGGACAAGGCTGATCCACGCCGCGCCAATTCCGCCAAAATCCTGCAAGAGCAAAACCCTCAGGAAAAGACCGACGGCAAAGACGACGAAAAGCAGATCGACGATTCTTACCAGCCCAAGGGGATCGAACTTGGGTCATTCCTGCTGCTGCCGCAAGTCGAAGTAAGCGAGGGCTACAACAACAACATCTATGCCCGCGCGAAGGACAAAAAATCGGATTTCATCACCCGGATCACGCCGGAGTTCCAGCTGCGGTCCCGCTTCACCAACCACATGCTGAATGTCACCGCTCGGGCGGAACAGTCGCTGTTCGCGACCTACAAGGATGACAACCATCTGGACGCCTCGACCTCTGTCGCCGGGCGCTATGACTTCAGCCGGGAATGGGAAGCGACGGGATCGCTCGACGCTTATCAGACCTATGAGGACCGCGGTAGCCCCGATGCGGTCAACGGGAAGTCGCCCACCCGGACCTATGGCTTCGGCGGGCGGACCGGGACCAAATATCAGGTCGGCCGCTATACCTTCCAGAGCGAGCTGAACGGCGCGCGGCGCCTGTTCGGCGACGTCGACACGTCCACAGGCACCACCATCGACAATTCCGACCGCAACCGGAATGAATTCGGGGCGATGGGCCGCGGTTCCTACGAGCTGTTCCCCGGCTATGCCGCGGTGACCCAGGTCGAAGTCAACCGGCGCCAGTATGATTCCAGCCGCGACCGTGCCGGCTTCAACCGGTCGAGCAGCGGCTGGCGGGCTGAAACCGGTATCGGCGTCGACATCACCCAGCTGGTGCGCGGCGACTTCCTGGTCGGTTACATGAAGCAGGATTACGAGGATTCGCGCTTCAAGGATCCGTCGGGTCTGGCGCTGAAGTCGGTCCTGAACTGGACCCCGAACCGCATGACCGTGGTGGCGCTCTCGCTGGAACGTTCGGTGCAGGAAACCATCACCACCAACGCGTCCGGCATGATCCATACCGGCGCCAGCCTGCTGATCCGCCACGAAATGCAGCGGAACATCATCCTGACCGGCACGGCAAGCGCATTCCAGGATGATTTCAAGGGCGCCAACCAGACGAACTGGACCTACGACGCCCGCGCCCGTGCGGTGTATGCCCTGCAGCCGGAATTGTATGTCGGCGGTGAGGTCGGCTTCCGCCGCCGCACGTCCGACAAGCCAGACGTGGGCTTCAGCCAGGGCGTGGCGCTGCTTCGCATCGGCGCCCGCATGTGATGCGGACGGGCCGCCGCACCTTCAGGCGGCGGCCCGCTGGCAGCACTCTTCGATGAGAGCGGAAAAGCGGCTGCCGATGCGGTCGATGTCGAAGGCATCGGCGGCATAGGCAGCCTGCCCATCGGCGAGGAACTTTCGCAGGGCGGCGTCCTGGCGCAGACGCAGGGCGGCGGCGATGAACCCTGTTTCATCCGTCGGTTCCACGCACAACCCCGCTTGCCTGCCCCGGATCAACCGGTGGGCATGATTGCTTGCCGGAAGCGCCCCTAGGATGGGGCGGTTCGAACAGAAATGGCTATAGACCTTGGACGGCACCGACAATGCGCCGGCGAAGCTCTCCAGCACCACCACGGCGACATCCGCACTGGCCAGCACCTGTGACAGGCTTTCAAAAGGCTGGAAATCCAACAGCAGCAGATTGTCCAGGGCTTCGGCCTGCTTGACGCTCTCCAGCCAGCCGCGGCCGATGCCCTGGCTGACCACGACCACCCGAACCTCCGGGTCATCGCGGAAACTGCGGGCCAGAGCGGCCAGCAGTTCCGGGTTGTGCTTCTTTCCCATCGTGCCGGCACACAGGAAAACGAAACGGTCCGCCAAGCCATGCGTGCGGGACCAGGGATTGTCCTTGGGCAAGGGGCGGATTTCGCCCTGAGGCGCCCAGTTCTCCACCACGGTGCTGTACGGGTGGCGAACCCCGTACCGTGCAAGGGCCGGCAGGAAGTCATCGGAAATGACCACCAGACCTGCCGAATTCCGCATCGTGCCGAATTCGATACGCTCCAGGAAACGGCAGGCCGCCCAGCGTAGAGGCGCCGGCTTGCCCTTCAGGATTTCGGCGGCGCCGATCGAAAAGATGTCCTGGACCCAGCACAGCAGAGGCAGCTTCCGTTTGCGCAATGCCTTCAACAGCGCGGCCTGCACGGCCGGCGGCGTGTTGGTGGACAACACCATGTCGGGGCGGAACGCGATGGTCCGCGCGCCCAGTCTGGCGCCATAGTCCATTTCCTGCCACCAGCGCCGCAGCAGGGCATATTTGGACAGGGGACGGCCTGTGCTCACCGCTTCGATCCGCAGCCCGGCCGGATCGTCGGCGCCGTGCGCCAGACGGCCGCGCGGTGCCTCGACATCGGCGGAATAGAGGTAAAGCACCTCGTGGCCCTGGCCGGCCAGCCAGCGGGCGAGTTGGATTGGAAAGGAATAGCCGCCGTAATCATGAAGAACGATCCGGCGGCGCGGTCCTCTGCCGAGCGGCGGGACCGTGGGGAGCCGGCGGGGCGGTGCCAGGACGATTTCACCCGCGCTCATCCCGTCATCAATCATTCTGCCGAAATGCCCGCCAGCTATTCCGAGATAATCCGTTCACCCCGTCTTTACACGAAAGCTTTGCGGCATGCTGCAACCATGTTAAGACCTCAGCCCCGGTGATCGACGGAATCGGGCTGTCGGCGAATGCCCTTTTCGCCTCGCTGGATGATGCAAAACCGGAGGGGCATGATTAAAAGATGCGGGGCCGGACGATACAGGATCCCCAGCCGGTATTGGTTCAGTTCGGTTGCGGCTGGTCGGTGTCTGAAAACTGGCACAATTTCGATGCGTCGCCGACCCTTTGGTTCGAGCGCCTGCCCATCGTCGGACGTTTCAGCTTCAAGAATGCGGAACGTTTTCCGGCCCTGGCCCGCTACGGCGATATCGTGAAGGGGTTGCCCTTTGCACCGGGGTCGGTCGACTGCGTCTATGCCAGTCATGTTCTGGAGCATATGACCTATCGGGACTGCCTGACGGCTTTGGACAACACACGGCGGATGCTGAAGCCCGGAGGGGTGTTCCGCCTGATCGTGCCCGATCTGTCCTGGCGGGTCGACGCGTATGTCAGGGCACGCTCGGCCAACATGCCGCAGTCCTCCATCGCGCTGATGCGCTCCACGATGCTGGGCATCGAGGAGGAGGAACGTGGACCGCTCGGGATGCTGAAGCGGCTGCTGGGCCGCAGCCGGCATCTGTGGATGTGGGATGAAGGGACTTTGACCGAAGCGCTGACGGCGGCCGGTTTCCGGTCGGTGCGACGGTGCCGGTTCGGGGATGCCGCGCACCCCGCCTTCGCCGAACTGGAGAACGAGGGCCGCTTCTTCGAGGACGGCAATCCTGAACTGGCCCTGGAGGCCATGGTGTAGCCTCTCCGGGATCGGACCCGAAAGGACATGGCAAGGGGATGAGGGGGAATGCATGAAGGCGCACGCCGGTTCCTGACCGGGTTGGGACTCACCGTCATTCTGGGCTATCCGCTGCTGTTCTACGCCCACAAGTTCCAGGTGCCTTGGCTCGGCGGTGGCGACGACTTCCGCAGTTACCATGTCATGGTTCTGAATCCGTTGGATTTCGGTGCGGTGCGTGCGCCATTCGCCATGCGGCAGCTGACGGCTGTCATCGCCCATCTCATCCTGAAGGCCGGATTTCTGTTCTCGAACGACATCGCCTTCGATCATTTTACTGTTTTCGAGGGGATCTCCTATCGCGCGGATGTCTTCTTTTCTTTGATTTTGGCGAATTTTCTTGGGTTGGCTTCCGCTGGCGGTTTCGTTTACGCCACTGTGGCGCAGACCGCCGCGACACAAGGCCGGCCAGCCAGCTGGGCGCCGGCCGGGGTGTCTCTGCCAGGGCTGTCGGCGGTATGCTTGCTGCTGCTGGCCGGTCCGCTGATGTTCCATGTCGTGGCACCGCTGACGGAGGGGTGGAGCTGGTTCCTCGTCGCCGCCGGTGTTTATTTCTACCGGGCGGACGGGCGGAGTGCCTACGCGGCCCTGCTGATTCCACCGGCGGCGGTGTTCCAGCGGGAATTGGTGCTGCCGATCTTCGCCACCCTTGCGGGGGCGGAGTTGCTGTTGCGCCGCCGCGACCTTGCGCCGCCGCGGCGGCGTTTCCTGGCCGCGCTCCTGGCCACGTCCGTCGCCGCAATGGCGGCCTATTTCATTCTGCGCGCCGTCATCCTCCCGGTTCCCCGCACCGACCTGCAACAGATCTCCCCGGCCCAATGGCCCGGCATCCTGATGGCCCGGATCGCCAGCCCGGCGGTGATGGCGAAGTTTGCCCGGGTTCTGGTGAAGATGAACCTGATGCTGCTGTGGGGCGGTGTCGCGCTGCTGTCCCTGCGCCGGGGCCTGACTGGCTGGGAGCGTCATTTCCTTGGCGTCATCGTCGCACTGGCGATGCTGATCGCGCTGGTGAGCATCATGGTGGGGGCGGATGCCGCTGCCGACCGCTATCTGGGCCTGCTGACGCCGCTGTTCATCGTCTCCCTCTTCGATCTTTTGGCCGGGAAAGGGCAGGGCACCTCGATCCGATCCGGAACCACGCCGCCATGACCGGGATCCGGGAGCAGTTTTCGCGTCGTTGGTGCCTCAACGGCTAGACGCTCTGCGGTCTCCTGCCGCTGGCATGGAAAAGCCAAGGGTTGCTGCACAAACGGTACCGCTTGCGCTATAGTCGGGCACAACAACCCTCGGAACAGAGATGAGTCCTCCGATGCGTGCCCAGTCCCGCTCCACCCGTATCGCAGCCGTCGCGGTGCTTGCGCTGTCCACCATCCTGGCCGGCTGCCAGACCGGCTCGATGGGCACCAAGGAAGGGTTCGGCACCGTCGGTGGCGCCGTTGCCGGCGGCCTGATCGGCTCACGCTTCGGCGGCGGCTCGGGCAAGCTGGTGGCGGTGGGCATCGGCACGCTGCTGGGCGCCTTCGCCGGCCGTGAGATCGGCGCCTCGCTCGACCGTGCCGACCAGCAATATGCCGATCGCGCCGCCTATCAGGCTTACAGCGCCCCCATCGGCCAGCGGATCACCTGGAACAACCCGCAGTCCGGCAACCAGGGCGTCATCGTGCCGGTCAAGGACGGCTATGACGGCTCCGGCGCCTACTGCCGCGAATTCCAGCAGACCATCGTCGTCGGCGGCCGCACCGAGCAGGCCTTCGGCACCGCCTGCCGCCAGCCGGACGGATCGTGGAAGATCGTGGGGTAAGGGAGTGGTCGAATATTGCAACACTTCCTGTAACCTCTCGATCAAAAGAAATTGAGATTGCCTGTTATCATTTACCCAAGAAATTCATCATCCACACTTCGCGCTATGAACAGAGTAGAGTGAATGCTATCAGGTTAGGATGATTGCCCTCTTTTTTTGGTTTGAAGAGGGCAATCCACGCTGCAAACGATCCAGCCAGAGGCGTGCATAGGAGAGTACTTGGTGCGGCAACCTACGCAGAAAAAAGCGCGAGGCATCTTCGTCAATACGTCGAAGGAAAGATGCAGCATTCACGAATCTGGGCTGATGGTGTTCGATTGCATAAAACAATCGGAGCATTATGAGTTAGAGTATATAAGATTTAACGATATCGATCGATTCAGCTCTGATTCAGAGATTGATTTCTGGGTGTTCAATTATCACCCTTATGCCATGGCGGATCTGGACACATCTGGATTGCGCCGGCTAAGCGGCCGGGTGTTTACGATCGTTCTGGAAACACTTCCGGGAGATCCGTTTGCTCTCTGTCCCAGAGAGCATTTCGACGCCTATATCTGCCTGGATCCAACCCTGACGGCTGACGGCCGTGTCTACCCCTTCCCCAGGCCTTTGGAAACCCCTCCTGCTGTCCTGCCGTCCGCGCCGGCAGGAGGCCCGGTGATCGGCAGTTTTGGTTTTCCGACTGTCGGCAAGGGCTTCGAGTTGGTGGTGGATGCCGTCAATCGGGAATTCGACAGAGCCATCGTCCGGATCAATGTTCCTGACGGGGATTTCACAGGCGGTACGGCCCTGTTGCACGGGGAGAATTATACCGACCATCTTGAACGTCTCTGTCGGCAGGCGGCAAAGCCTGGCGTTCAGATCGACTTTACGCGGAAATACCTTTCCAAGGCAGAGCTGATCTCCTGGTGTTCCGGCAACAGCCTGAACTGTTTTCTTTACACCCGGCAACAGCCGGGTTTGTCCGCCACCACCGATCAAGCCATCGTAAGCGGGCGGCCTCTGGCCGTATCGGACAACCCGACGTTCCGACACATCCATGCGCATATCCCACCCTACCCGTACTGGAGCTTGCAGGATTCGCTCGAGCGCTCGCCGCCGATCGTTCGTGAACTGGGCTCCCTCTGGGGGCCCGCCACCTTTGCAAAACGCTTCCACGCTCTTCTGCAAGATTTCCATCTTCTTCCCCAAGCCGATGCGCCGAAGGCGGAGACGGATCCGAAACCTGGACCGATGGCTCTAAGAACAGCGGAGGTGCTGCCCGTCGTTCTGGTGGTCAATCATGCCTCCCAGCGTTGCGGCATCCACGAGTATGGCCGCAATCTGGCCGATTCATTGTCGTCCTCCAGATCTCTGACCGTGCATTATTGCGAGTGCGACGACGCAGAGACCTTGAAGACATCGGTCGACCGGGTGCGGCCGGACCTGCTGCTGCTGAACTACAATCCCGGCACCATGCCGTGGTTTACGGCCGAGGTGTCTTCACGCTATGCGGGCTTGCCGCGTGTCGAGCTTCGGCATGAATTTGCTCAAGACGTGGATGTTCCGGACGACCCCCGCTTCAGTCACCATATTCTTCCAGACCCGACCCTGGACCTGGAGGGGCCGCGGCTGTTTTCCTGCGGGCGCTATGTTCCCTATTTCACCATGCGAACCCCGGCGCCTCGGATTCCGACGATCGGCAGCTTCGGTTTCGGCACCCCGAACAAGGGGTTCGATGAACTGATACTGCGGGTTCAGCACGAGTTCGATGAGGCAATCATCCGCCTGAACATTCCCTGGAACGATGTGGTCGATCCAGAGGGGCGGATGGCTCACGCCACGGTGGAACGCTGCCGCCGCCTGCTGTTCAAGGACAGCATCCACCTGTCCATCACGCATGATTTCCTGGATAGGGAAGGCATTCTCGACTGGCTGTCCGCCAACACACTGAACGCCTTCTTCTACAACGGCCCCAACATGCTCGGGATTTCCAGTGTCGTGGATTACGCACTGGCGGTGGATCGGCCTTTGGCGGTGACGATGAATCCCATGTTCCGCCATCTGCGTGATGTCCGCCCCAAGATCATGGCGGACCAGTTGCCGCTTAAACAGATCATAGCCGCCGGAACGGCGGGACTGGTTTCGCTGCGCAACGATTGGTCACCTGCGCGCTACCGGCAGCGTTTGGAAGATATTCTGCTCGGTATCCTGCTGAAGAGGCAGACGGGTGAACGGGATGCGTCGCAAGCATCCGCACCGGCTTCTCCGGCAAAGCCTGGGCGGCCGGCCGGTCAATCGGAGCCTGCCTTCAACCGGGTGCTGGACGATATGGCCCGCGCGCACTACGAACCTGTCGTCGCGCTGATGCGGGAGAAATGTCCCGACCTGATCCTGCGCAAAATTCCCCGAGCCAATGTGCAGCAGGCCTTCGTGCTGGACACGGTGTTGGGCATCCTGACGGGCATTGGCAGGACGGCCGCGCCGCGGACACTCTGCGTCGGCTCCTTCGAGGATACGGCGGCCGAAACCTTGACGGCTTTGGGGTGGGGCGTGGACAAGATCGACCCTGCCATCAATACCGACTTGGACGGGTTTATGCGGCTTCGCAGCACGCATAAGGAAAGTTATGATGTAATCTTCTCGACATCCGTGATCGAGCATGTGCCCGATGACGGGAAATTTGCGGAGAACATCGCCGCCTTGCTGAAATTGAACGGCGTTGCGGTTCTGACCCTCGACTTCAACGATGCCTATCGTCCCGGCGCCCGGTTGCCCCTGGTGGACGAACGCCTTTACAGGATTGCCGATCTGACCGATCGGTTGCTGCCCCGAATGAAGGGCTGCCGGTTGATTGACACCCCCCAATGGGATGCACCGCCCGATTTCGATTATGAGGGGTGTCGCTATGGCTTCGCCACTCTGGTCGTCCGCAAAACTGACGCCGATCCCAAGTCGGCCGCGGACAGCGCGGCAACCATGCGCGTAGAGTAGAGGACACAGATGAACCCGCTGCTGTCACTGGTTAGCCCGGACAAGCCCTATTTTCCGGATCTGGAGTTGGCAACCCCCGCCTTGACCGATCCAGCGCTGCTGCAATTCGCGGTGCGGGATACGGCGCCGGAGGCCGGGGCCATGCGTTTGCTGCACGTGGGTGCGGGGGTGGGGGCATCGACCTTGACCCTGGCGGATGCTATGGGAAAGCACGCCCCATTGGGTGGGACCATCTTCGCTGTGGACAGCTGGGGTGTCCAATTGCGGCCGAACGAGTTGGGCGTCTTGCAGCGGGATGAACAGCTTCTGGCGCTACGGCTGGCCCAGCAGGATTTGGGCTATGAGCTTTTCCAGTGGAACGCCGGCTTCGCGCCGGATCAGGTAAAGATCCATACCTTGCGAGGACCGGCGGCGGAAATCCTGTCCGTTCTTGCCTGCGATTTCGATCTGGTTCTGCTCGAAGCTCCTCTTTACCGCGACCAGATGGTTCCCGCTCTTGAAAGAGCGCGGACATTGGTCCGCGACGGGGGACTGCTTCTGGTGGGCAAGGCGCAGCTTCCGGTTCCTGTTGCCGGGGATGATGTCTGCCGGTCGTCAGGAGATCTCAGTGTCCAGTTTCACCCGACTTTGCGGCTGGATTTTCACCCGGGGGTTTCCCTGGCCATTCAGCAGGAGTTTCCCGACGCGCTGCCTCTCGCAGGCCATGTGATCCTCCGGCGCGTGGGCGATGACTTCATTCCCCACACCCCGATATCCGGCCCGTTCCGGATGCCGGCCCACCTGAACAGCCTGAAGTCCAAATTCCCGGCTTACCGGGATGGGCAGTCGGTCAGCCTTCAGCGGTGGGACAGCCTGCGCACTGCCGCAACTTGGATTTATGGTGCGGGGGAGGCTGGGCAGCGAGCGTTCCGGTTTGCTCAATCCGCAGGGGTATCGCCGGCGGGGTTCATCGATACGTATCGGCGCGGCTCGCTGTTCGGACTGGAGGTCATCGGTCCGGACGATTTGCTGGCCGGAGCAGCGGGCGACGCACCTGACATCGTGATCGCCACTCAGCATTGGCCTCAAATCCTTCCCAGCCTGGCCTCCTTGCAGCAGGCACGATTCCACGCCGCCATCCTGCCGGCGGGCGATGGATTGGTTGCCTTGCCTCACCCAGCTCCAGAGCAGGAGCCGGTGTAACGCCCGGACAAGAGGCCAAGGCAAGAGACGAAGACAAGGCGGTTCGGGAAACGATGGGATGACCACCCTGGCGGCTGACGGAAAGTTCCAACGCAGGTCAGCCGATCGGGTTCAGCATGCTCTTCGTCAGTTGGGATGATTGAGGCGGACGGGTGGCGCCCGATCATCCCGGAAGGGGAAGGCAAACCGGCTGCAATCCGGACTCCTGAAACACCTCGGCGATCCGTGTAAGAGCCTGATCGCGGTAGCCCAGGGTCGCCAGAGCCACATGCAGGCAGCCGCTGCCGGGCAAATCCGCCAAGTCCAGCATTGGCACATCATGGAAATATCGGCCTGCCACCAATTCCGGCATCAGGTCGACATAGCCCGCCACCGCCAGCCCCTGCTGTGCGGCGGCCTGGATGAAGGCCGGCCCCATACCGCCCTCTCCCCCAACCGCCAGCAGAATGACTTCCGCCAGCCCCGACGCCCGCAGGCTTTCCACAAAGGCGCGGCAGATGGCTCCATGCCCGGCATCGACCGCCACGGCATCATGATGGCGGCTCAAGGCCCTGGGATCCAAGATGGTCATGGCCCCCTGCGGCCAGCCCACCAGGGCCGGGCGCAGCCCCAGCGCCAACGGCAGCAACGGCTGCGCCTGACGCTCCAGCAGCGGCCGCACGGTATCCAGCGCCCGCTCGTCACAGATCATCCGTTCATCGCCGCTGCCATCATTCTGGTCATAGCGAAGTTGCCCCAGCTGCTGTGCCTCCTCCGGGGTCGGCAGGGTGATGGCTGCATACAACGGCAGCAGCGCATCGTCCGCCATCGGAGGCGGCATATCGAGGCCAAGCTGCCAATAGCGGGCGATACCCTGACGGGCGGCGGCAATGGCCCGCGCCTCCTCCCCGGTGGCGGTGGCGGAGTCGTAAACGGGCTCGACCAAGCCATCAGTCCCTGTGCTGTAGCCCAGGGTGGTGCCCTCCAATCCGGTCAGAACCCGCTCATGCATCTGCGGGCTGCGATAGAGCATGGTGCCCAATGCCGCTCCCATCGCACTGTCACCGGCGTAAACACTCACCGCCAGCCCTTGCAATTGATGGCGGGCGATGTCGGACACCGCGTAGCAGAGATAGGCCCGCAAACCGTCGACCGGCCGACCGGCCGCCGCCAAAGCAGCCACCAGCGCTGCTGCCGTGGTTCCGCGCGCGCCCAGATCGACCAAGGCGACGTGTCGGTCTTCCAGCATCGGCGCGACGTACCGGACAAGGCGTTGGCGCAGGGATGCCGCCGTTTCCTTCGCCCGCGCCTGCACCGCGGGGGTGTCGAAGCGGGCCAGAACCCGGTCCAGCGCGCCGTCCGGCACCGACAGCAATCCATCCAGCGTCAGGCCGGCGAGATCGGCGAGATCCCCCAGATCGAGCGATGCGGGGTCGCTGCCCATTGCTTCGGCGAGCAGATGGTTCCATGGCAGATGGGGACGGCTGTGCAGGAGCGCTCGGGCCCGAGCGCGGTCCAGCCTCTCCAATGCCAGCGGCGCCAGTGCCTGGCGGGAAATCGCCAGGGTTTCGACCTGCAGAGGCCAGCCGCGCCGGTTCGCATAATCGCGCATCAGGGGAGCGAATACCGCTCCTTCCCGCCAGAAACAAAGGATGGTGTCGATCCCCCGCCGACGGCAATCCTCCACCACCCAGCGGCAGTAACCTGCCACTGCCGGCCCCAGGATCAGGGCGCCATAATCACGCCAGAAAGCCAGATCGTCGGTAACTGCCGGCAAAGCCGCCAGCCGGCGGGTCGGGTCATAGGCTCCCCCCGGCATCAGGCGACGCTCCCGCTCACGGGCAGCGGCATAACGGAATGACGGTTGGTAGAGCAGGGCGGTCAATCCGGCCTTGCGGGCGGCTCCGACATCGGCCATCGGGTCATCGCCGATATGGGCGATCCGCCCGGGGGAGATCTCCGGCCAATCGGCCAGAAGCCGGGCGAACAGTCCGCCGTCGCGCTTGGAGCATCCATGGTCGGCGGACACGTACAGCCGACGATACAAGTCCGGTCCGATCCCCGCCGCCGTCAGCAGGGCGGCGATGGTCGGGGTGGAGTGATACATGTCCGACAGCAACACCACGGGCAAACCGCGCCGGTGCAGGTGATGCAACCAATCGCGAAGAACTGGATTAGAAAGACTCGTTTCCGCCTCGACCGCCAGTTCGATCCTGGCGACGGCTGCGGGATCCGGCAGGGCGGCTTCCAGGCAGGCATAAATCTGCGCCAGGGTGACCTCCCGGCCGCCGGTGCGTTCCTGCTGTGCCGCACGGGCCTCCTGCTCCGCAGCCTGCCGCAAGCGGCGGAAGGCCATGCCCGCCAGGGATGCGTCCATCACTCCCGCGGCGATGGACCGGGCTGCCACGATGTCGAACAGCTGAACGGGATCCTCCAGTTTCCGAAACAGCAAGGTGTCGAAAACATCCAGTGAGACCAGAGCGACGTCCGCCGGCAGCATGGGCCAGCCCGCATCATCCGTCATTCCGCTTGAGTTCCTCATTGCGCCATCTGTGCCGAGGCAGGGCCGATGTTGTGACGGTGCCGGCAAAATATTAATTTCAGGAAAAACGAGGGCACGAGACCTAGGGTGTGAGACTTGGGGCGTGAGATTTGGGGCGTGAGGCTTGGCGGCATGACCCGGCAGCGCTGCCCTCCAGCAATCCCTGGCTCCTGCCCAGCGGCCGTGATGAAGCATCATTTGGACATGGCGCGTCGGATATGAGGCCGCCCTTCCCAACAGCCAGCTTGAAACGGATTATCAGGTAGGCAGGATGACATAATTGTTGGAGAAGTGATGATCGATACGGTAGCCGATATCCGCGATCACACGTTCATAGTCGGCAAAATTCGTACCGAACTGATCTTGGAGCAACACCTCATACTCAAAAACGATGGCTGGTTTGTGCTTCTGAATGGTTTGCACAGCCCCTCGAATGGCATTGAGGTCGCTGCCTTGCACATCGATCTTGATCACGCTGATGTCGCCCTGGATATCCAGGCTGTCGATGGTCAGGGATTCCACCCGGCGGCCTTCCGTGGCGCGCGGGTCGATGCCGAAACTGCCGAAACTGCCGAAGCGGGAGAAATCCGGTTCGGGATAGATCAGGCTATGGCCCGGCTCATGCCAGACCGCACCGGGATGCACGATCACGTGGTCCGCCCCGTTTTCGGCGATGTTCCGGCGCAGGAGTTCCAGCACAAAGGGATCGGCTTCAAAGGCATGCACCCAGCCTTCCGGTCCGACCATGCGGGAAAACAGAATGGCCATCTGGCCAAAATTCGAGCCCACATCCAGGATGGTGCTGCCCGGCCTGCTGTACTTCGCGACAGCTTCGACCACCTCGGGTTCGAAGATCTCGCCCGCGCGCATAGCCTGAATAACAATGTCCGTCTTCACTGAATCCGGCAGCCACCAACGGCCAGTCGCGGTTTCGTAGAGGGATACTGAATTCATCGATGCACCTGAAGGCGTTGAAGGAGGGAGAGCCGCATGGCCTTACTGTGCGTTCATCCACCGACGAGGAGGGTGCCCCACCGCGGCGGCATAACGGGCCACATTGCCGGCTTCGGCGGACAACGGGAACGCCGCCATCACCAGATCGAAGACCGGCCCCAGCGTAGCGATGAGAGAGCGGGTCAAGGCTTCCGCCTCCACGTGGCGGCCATATCGGCCCAGCAGCACGATCGTGGCCATTGAAAGCCAGGCATCCGTCGCGGGACGAAGGGAGAAATCCCGGCCCCCCAACAGGGCCTCGGCTGCCGCATCGTCGCCGTCCCCCAGCCGGATCAGCGCCTGGATGCCGATGGCAGAGGGATGATTGGGCTCGGCGGTCAGCACCTCCGCCACCAGACGCTCCGCATCGCTGCCGCGCCCCGTCGTCAGCAGAAGTGCGGCATAGGTCAGCCGCACCATGGCCGGGCTCCAGCCCTGGACGGACAGGGACTTCAAATCCGTCTCGGCCTCGACCAGCGCGCCCCGGCACCGGGCCAGGACAGCCCGGATAAAGATCAGCATAGGTTCGTGATCGACGATCTGCCCGAAAGCCGCCAGCAGCATCCCGGCCAGATCCAGTTCGGCAGCGGACATCAGGTTGTGGGTCAGCTGCATCAGCGGCGTCTTGGCCAACCGATCCATATGCTTCAGGTCAGCCGCCGCTATGCCGGTCAAGGTCCGGGCGGCCAGCGGCAGGTTCCCGTCCTGGCTGGCGACAGCGGCCGATGCCAGCCGAACCGCCGGTGCTTCCAGACAATTGCCGGCGGCCATGGCGATGGCCGCCTCGGCCTTTTCGCGCTCTCCGAACTCCAATGCATTCAGCACCAGTTCGGCAACCGCCCAGGCATCATAGGCCGGATCATGGCGGCGTGCCGCCTGATCGACGGCAGCGGCCTGGGCAAGATCGCCTGCGGCGGTCGCAAGTTGAACCAGCATGAAGGCGGCACAGGCGTGATCAGGCTGGACAGCCAATGCGCGGGAATAGGCGGTCGCCGCCGCGGACGTCTCGCCGCCACGCTGCAGGGCATATCCCATGTGGAAATGATAGTTGGCGAGAGTGGTGTCACGGATGCGTTGGCGCCACGCTTCAATGTCAACGTTGCTCGGTACCGGCCGCAAAACCATGCCCTCCCCTTGCAGCGCAGCCGCCCGGCTTGGCGGCACACCATCGGATCGCCGCACCATAGCCAACCCATGGGACGCAACACACTGAAATCTGCGACCAGAACCGGCCTTGTCGGCGAAACCCCTTTCACCTTGGCTGAAGATGTTATGATGCTTATGCGGCTCGTGTGTCAGAGAACGGTATAAGCCAGAGAACGGTATAAGAATGACGGAACGAATCCTGCTGGGACAACTCGGCTCCAACGGTGATTGCCTCTACGCCACAGCCGTCGCGCGCCAGATTAAGCTCGACCATCCCAAGGCCCATTTGACGTGGGGCATCGCCGATCTGACCCGAGATTCCGTCCGTCATCTGCCCTACGTCGACGAGTGGTGGGAATTTCCCGTCCGGGACTTCGCCGAAATGGAGCGCGCTTGGCACCGATTCGAGCGGGAGGCCTGGGCTCGCCATGGGGCGGGCGAATTCACCCGCCTGGTGATGACCCAGATCTGGCCGGGGAACATGCGTCATTTCGATGGCACGGTCCGCCCATCATTGTATCGCGGCTATCCAGGCAGGATCACGGACCCGGCAATCGCCCACATCCATCTGACGGACGAGGAGCGCGATGAGGTCAATGCCTGGGTCGCCGAGATGGTGGCGCCGCGGGGGAGCCGCGTCTGCTTGGTCGAATGCTTCGCAAAGTCCGGCCAGTCATTCATGACCCCGGCCCTGGCGCAAGCGGTCGCGGAGCGTGTGACGGCGGCAATGCCTGACTGCGTGGTCATTCTGTCCACCCACCTGCCGGTTGTGAGCGAGAACCCGCGCATCCTGTGGGGAGGGCATCTCAGCATCCGCCAGACCGCGCATCTCACCCATCACATCGATCTCTTCATGGGGTGCGGCAGCGGCCTGACAGTCGCGGCGACCAGCAGCGCAGCCAAAGCCGGGATCCCGTCGATTCAAGTGCTGGAGGCGTCGGCATCGGTTTTCGGGTCCTTCCGGCATGATTTCGATTATTGGGGCCGTTCGTCGGAGCAATTCCTGGAAACCGCCGGCGGCGATGCCGATGTCCTGGCGGACATCGTCCTGACCACCTTGCGTGACGGCCTGGCCGCCGCCAAAGCGGCGTTCGACCGGCCGCAACCCTTGGAATTCTCCTGGTATCGCCACCTGATCACGGAGGTGCTGCTGCACCGGTCGCGCTTTGTGGAAGCGGCTCAGTCCTGGCTTCTGACGGTCGACCGCTATGGCCCCATGGCGGAATTGCGGGACTTCGCCAGAGCCGAGATTCTACCTCACTTGGCGAAGGATCCATTGTCTGGCTGTGCTCATCGCGAGGCACAGTTGGAACGGTTTCGCAGCCTGTGTGGCAACCCGTCGTAAGACGTGTCGGATCCATCTTCCACCATACCGGAGTTCAGTATGGCCTGCCGTGAGGCCGGTTTTCCGTCAATGACCCACAATCCCCCAGAGCAGCGGACCCTGCACCTTTTGGTGCCGAACATCGAAAGCCGTGGCGGTCACAACTATCACCAGATTCTGGAATTGCGCAGGGCTGCAACGAGGCGCGGCTTGGCTTGCCGTATCCATGTCCCGCGCCAAGTCACCGATAGCGGCTTGCTTGCCGAACTGGAGGCCGAGAGGGACTTGGATCATGTTCGGATCCAGGAATTTCCTGATCCGGTCGCCGAGATCGGAGCCGCAAATTACCGATTCTATCAGGATGTCGATCGGCTTCCTCCCTTGCACCCTGGAGATCTGTTGTTTCTTCTGGCTGCCCACCATCGCAACGTCTACGGCTTCATGAAAGCCATCGATCGCCGTCTGGCAGATGGCGAGTCCGTTGCTTTCGCAGCACTGCTTTGGAGTCAGGAATGCTACGCCTCGGCTGATGGCGAAATCCACCGCCGCAACAGCGACATCTTTGGACGCTTCCTCCTATGGTGCCAAGAGCGTCCACTGACCTGCCGGGCTGTGTTCGCCTTTTCCGCCGCTCATCTCGCCCATTTGCACAGCCTGCCCGGGGTCAGGGCCGAATTGCTGCCTTTCCCGTTCATTGTCCCCCGCATCCCGGCAGCCAGCCTACCAACCCGCCCTCCGAACAGCTGTCGATTCGGGTATTTCGGCCTGAGCTGGTGGGATCAGAAAGGGTTGGGTGTTTTCCTGTCCGCCTTGCGCACGCTGCTGGCTGCCAATCCAGAGGTTACGGCCACTCTGCAGGTCAACACGTCAGGAGCCACCTACGATGCGGAAGCCCTGCTGGCAGCGCACGCCGACGTCCTGGGATCCGACCGGGTAAGCTGTCTCGAAGGCGATTTGGAGACTGATATCTACATGCGGGAACTGGCAGCCTGCGACGTGATCATCCTGCCCTACGGTCCGGCCTACGACCGCCAGGAATCCGGAATCCTGCACGAAGCAGCGGCTTGGGGATGCGCGGTGGTCCTGCCCGAATCTTCTCTCGCCAACGCCCGTCTTAAGGCCGCCGACATCGTCACGATGCCCACCTTCGACCGCTGGACTCCGGCTTCCGTCGCCGCTGCCTGTCAACGGGCCATCCCCATCCGCGGTCCCCTCGGCAGAACAATGCAAAGCGCGGCGGATGTCCTCAACGGTGACTTCACCGCCGAGCGTCTGCTCGATCGCCTGGGTCTATCGTAAGCACAGCCTTATCGATGCGCAGCAACGCCAAGGAACCAGGTGGAGGTACAGTGCCGGGAAGGCATCAGCCCGCTCACACCGCCAGCACCGGATAGCCTTCGGGCAAATCCACCACCTGCGGCTCGGGCATCGGTCCCAGTTCCGCCACCATCGCTCCCCAGGACCAGCCCACCCCGAATCCGGCCATCAGCGTCTTGACCGGCCCGGCCGCCAGCTGTGCTCCCATGCTGTGGCAGATCGCCAGCGGGATGGAGGCGGAACTGGTGTTGCCGAAGCCCTGCATGTCGATGACGAACCTGTCGGCCGGTGCCTTCACGCGCTTGCGCAGATGCTCCAGCATGAAGGCATTGGCCTGGTGCAGGACGAAGCGGTCGATGCCGTCGACATCGGTGCCGGCATGCTCCATCGCCTCGCGCAGCAACGGCGGCACGGCGCGCAGCGTGAAGGAGAACACCTCCGCCCCGTTCAGCGTCAGGCGGGAGTCACGCTCCAACTGGGCCGCTGCCTCCGTGTCAGCGATCCGGCCGGCGGTGCCGACCGGCGGGATCAGGCAATGGCGCTTGCCGCCGGCCTTGACGAAGATATGCGGCGCGCCGGCGCCGTCGGTGCCGATCACCACCGGGATGGACGGGGCGGCCGCGTCGACCTCAAGGGCGGTCGCCGATCCGGCATCGCCGAACAAGGGCAAGGTGGCGCGGTCCTCCGGATGCAGGTGGCGTGTGGCGTTGTCGCCGCACAGCACCAGGGCCCGCGTGGCCGTCGATCCGCCCAGCAGCTTGGCCGCGATCCACAGGCCATAGACATAGCCGGAGCAGCCCAGCGGCACGTCGAAGGCCGCCGCACTGGTCGGCAGCCCCAGCCGGTGCTGCATGATGCAGGCGGTGGCCGGCAGCACATAGTCGGCGTCCTGCGAGACGAAGACCAGCACCTCGACCGTCGCCGGATCCCAGCCAAGCTGCTGCATCAGCCCCTCCGCCGCGGCGACGCAGAGGTCGGACGCGCAATAGGGCGGCGGCAGCACGCGGCGTTCCTGGACGCCGATGGTGGCGGCCAGCTTCTTCGCCTCCTCCACCGTGAACATGCCCGGATCCTCGACGAAGGAATGGCGCTGGGGCGGCACCACCGCGCGCAGGCCGGCGATCCGGATGCCGTCGATGATGGCTTTCATGGCTGTCCTGTCCTTCGCGTGTTCAAGGGCCCGGCGGGGGGCCTCTTCGGAAACCGGTGGCCGGCCCCATGGCCCACACCATAGCGCACAGTGGCGCGGGATTGGTTTCCGGATCCTTGATTGCGGACAATTACGGCGCGGAACATCCCCATCCAAGCTCCATTCGCCGTCCATCGAAAAAGCCGCAGCGGGGAGCTCCTCGCGCCTGTGCTATGGTCCTCACCCGACACGCCACCAATCTGGATTTCCTCGCCATGACCGCCCGCTCCCCGGCCGCCTACAACCCCATGGACCTGACCGGCCGCCGCATCCTGGTGACCGGGGCGTCGGCCGGGATCGGCCGGGCGACGGCGGTGGTGCTGGCGAAGCTGGGGGCTCGGCTGGTGCTGAACGGCCGCGATGAGGAACGGCTGGCCGGGACCGCCGACCGCCTGGAGGGGGACGACCACGCCATCGCCCCCTTCGACCTGTCGGATCTCGAAGCGGTGCCCGGCTGGGTGAAGGGGCTGTGCGCCGACGATGCGCCCTTCGACGGCATCGCCCACTGCGCCGGCATCCAGACGCTGCGGCCGATCCGCATCTTCTCCGCCACCTTCTTCGACGAGGTGATGCGGGCCAATCTGGGCAGCGCGTTGGCGCTCGCCCGCGGGCTGCGGCAGAAGGGCTGCCATGCCGAACGGGCGGCGATGGCGCTGATCTCCTCCACCGCCGCGACGGCGGCCTCGCCGGGCAACGTCGTCTATGCCGCCAGCAAGGGCGGCATCATCGCCGCCACCAAGGGTCTGGCGGTGGAGCTGCTGAGCGACGGCATCCGCGTCAACTGCGTGGTTCCCTCCATCGTCGAGACCGAACTGATCGAGCGCGGCAAGCAGAAGCTGACCGCCGAGCAGTACGAGCATCTGCGCACGCTGCAGCCGCTGGGCTTCGGCCATCCCGACGACATCGCCCACATGATCGCCTATCTGCTCGCCGACACCAGCCGCTGGATGACCGGGTCCATCGTCACGGTGGACGGCGGCCGCACCGCCTGAGGCCCGCGATGCAGAACGAAGCGCCCGAAAGCCGCTGGTTCCATCTCGGCATGGCGGACGACCTCGCAACCCCCAACGCCTTCGTCACCACGCGGGTCGGGGCGGTGCCGCTGGTGGCGCAGAACATCAAGGGACGGGTGGTTGCCTTCCGCAACGTCTGCACCCACCGCTTCGCCGTGATCCATGGCGAGCCGGCGGGCTGCGGCCCCTTGCGCTGCCCCTACCACGGCTGGAGCTTCGACGCCGACGGCGTGCCGGTGGGGCTGCCCTTCAATCCGACCGACTTCCAGCTGGAGGCCGAGGGGCGCCGCCGGCTGGCCCTGCACCCGGCCTCGCTGGCCCGCTGCGGCCGGCTGGTGTTCGTCCGGGTCGCCGTCGATGGCCCGTCGCTGGAGGAGGAACTGGGTACCTCCCTGTTCGCCCGGCTGACCGCCCTGTCCGATGCCTTTACCCACCGCGGCGATGCGGTGGAGCCGGCAGAGGATTGGGAGACGATCGGGGCTGCCAACCTGCGCCTGCATCTGGCTCCGGACGGCGTGCTTGTGCTGCACAGCGCCGCCCCCCCCGGTGCCGACCGGCGCTTCTCCCGCACCATCACCCTTTATCCCGCCACAGCCGATACGGAACTGCCGGCATGAGCGCGCATCCCGTCCAGAGCGTCATTCCCGAGGACGGCGCCTTTCTTCCCCACAGCCATTTCTGGACCAAGGAGGCTTTCGCACAGGAACGCGAGCGGGTCTTCGGCCGCTGCTGGCTCTATATGGGCGTGTTCGATGACACCAACCTCCTGACCGCCGAGATGGCCGGCCTGCGCTTCGAGCTGCATCGCCGCGGGGAGGCGATGGGCGGTGAAACGATGGAGGGCGTCTGCCGCGACGGGGAACGGGTGCGGCCCCTGGAGATCGACCGCTGCGGCGCCCTGGTCTTCGCCCGGGTGGCACAGGAGGGCGGCCCGACCCTGGCCCAGCATCTGGTCCCCTATGGCGAGCGGCTGGCGATGATGTCGGCCAATTGCCTGAACCCGCAGCCCCCGATCGGCATCGCGTTCCAGGCCAACTGGAAGGCGCTGATCGAGAACACCATGGACGATTTCCACGGCTCCACCGTCCATCCCGACACCATCCATCCGGCGGTGCATCCCGACTGGCAGAACCACCTCGTCACTGAACGCCACGGCGCCAACAGCGACTCCCGCTGGCTGCTGGCCGACGGCACCGCCGGCTGGTGGGCGAAGCTGGACGCCAAGCTGCGCATGCGCCGCTTCGCCGAGGAGTCCTTCTACCGCCACACCTTCATCTTCCCGAACTTCTATCTGGCGACCTTCTATGGCGCCACGGTGATCCCGCACCGGGTCGATCCCGTCGCCCCCGACGCCGCGGTGCTGCGGTGGCAGCTGTTCCTGCCGACCACCCGGCTGGAGACGGCGCGCGAGCAGGCCTTCCACCGCTCCACCGCCGCCTACCTGATCGAATCCGCCGGCGCCGTGATCGCCGAGGACCGTCCGGTCTGCGAGGCGGTGCAGCAGGGCCGTCCCGGCATCGCCGATCTCCCCCACATCACCGGCATCTACGGCCGGCGCGAACGCCGCATCCTCGACTTCCATCAGGCGATGCTGAGGCAATTGGGAGAAACGCAGGCGGGAGAAGCCGCATGAACGGCGCCCTGACCTTCATCGAACCGACGGAGGATCACGCCGAACTGCTGCTCGACTGGCGGACGCGGCCCGACATCGCCGGGCAGATGCTGACCAAAGTCCCCTATGACGTGGAGCGGCAGAAGGCGTGGCTGCGGCGCTGCGCGGAGCGGGACGACTATGTCCACCGCATCCTCTGCGTCGATGGCGTGCCGGCCGGCCATGTCTCCATCACCATCACCGAGCCGGACTGGCGGATCGCCACCATCGGCGTGCTGATGGGCGAGCGGGCAGGGCGGATGGGGGCAGCCCCGCTGAACTTCGCCTACATGCTGAACCACGTCTTCTTCACGCTGGGGCTGCGCAAGGTGGTGAACCACATCCTGGGCACCAACAGCCCCCGCCTGCTGAAGGGCCAGCCGATGATCGGCTACCGCCCGGTCGGCGTGCTGAAGCGCCAGGTGGTGAAGGACGGGCAGGAGATCGACCTGCACATCTTCGAAATGCTGGCCGAGGACTGGCTGGCGGTGCGCGACCGCTTCCGGGTCTACCAGGACATGGACGGGCGGGAGTGGCGGTGAGAGGCCCATCCGCCTAACCCGCATTGATCAGCCCCTGATGACCGCGGCGCGGTTCGGCGTCAACCAGCCCAGGCCCCAGCCCAGGCCTTCGACCGTGCCGGCACGCGGACGGTATTCGCAGCCGACGAACCCGGCATAGCCCAGCCGGTCCAGTTCCGTGAACAGGAAGGGATAATTCAGCTCCTCGCCATCCGGCTCGTGGCGGGACGGCACGCTGGCGATCTGGATGTGCCCGATCATCGGCATCAGCCGACGCAGCGCCATGGTCACGTCGCCGTGCAGGATCTGGCGGTGGTAGACGTCGAACTGGAGCCTCAGATTCGGCAGGTCGAGCGTGGCGATCAGCGTCTCGGCCTCGGTGAAGTCGTTCAGGAAATAGCCGGGCATGTCGCGCCCGTTGATCGGCTCCAGCAGCAGGTCGACGCCCTGTTCGGCAAGGCGTCCGGCGGCGTGCCGGACGGCCCGGACGTAACTCGCCCGCGCCGCGGGATCGGTACGGTCGGCCAGGCCAGCCATCAGGTGCAGCCGGGTGCAACCGGTCGCCCCGGCATAGTCCAGCGCGCGCTCGACGCCGGCCTTCACCGCGTCGAACCGGTCGGGCAACGCCGCCAGCCCGCGTTCGCCCGCCGCCCAGTCGCCCGGCGGCAGGTTGAACAGGGCCTGGGTCAGGCGGTTGCGTTCCAGCCGCGCGGCGACCGCCTCGGGCGGGTGGTCGTAGGGGAACAGATACTCCACCGCCGTGAAGCCGGCCTCGGCCGCCGCGTCGAAGCGGTCGAGGAAGGCCCATTCGGTGAACATCATGGTCAGGTTGGCGGCGAAGGCCGGCATCCGGGTGCTCCTCATCAAGTCCGTTCCGCGCCGCCAGGCAGCGTCACGCCGACAGTACCCCGAGCGGCTTGCCCTGGAACCCCGGAAAACTGCGCGACGCCGGCGCGCCGATCAACTCCGACAGAACCGTCCGGTAATCGGTGGTGACCGCCAGATCGACGCCGCGGTCCAGCTGATGGCTGGCCAGCCCCGGCCATTGGCCCAGCAGGCGCCCGCCCGCCACCCGCCCGCCCAGCACCAGCATGGCGCCGCCATGGCCATGGTCGGTGCCCTGGCTGCGGTTGCCGCGCAGGCGCCGGCCGAACTCGCTCATCACCACCATGGTCAGGTCGCGCTCATAGCGCCGGGTGTCGGCATGGAAGGCGGCGATGGCCCGCGACAGCTGGCCGACGGCGGTGGCGAAGCGCCCCTGCTGGTTCTCGTGGGTGTCCCAGCCGCCGACATCGACGCAGGCCACCCGCAGGCCGATGTCCATCTTCAGCACGCGCGCCACCGTCTGCAAGGCACGCCCGGCCTCGGTCTCCTCATAGACGGCCCCGCCTTCCGCATCATAGGCGGCGACCTTGCCGCCGGCCTCCCGCGGCAGCCGGCCGTCGACCATGGACAGCCCGTCGAGCGCCGCGCGCGCCGCCCGCTCATAGGCGCCGTCGCCCTGCCGGGACAGCGCCGCCAGCACCGCCGCTGCCTGCGGTCCACCGGGAGGGGCCAGCCCGCCGCGCAGGTCGGGCACGGCGAGCGCCCCGCCCATCCCGGCCAGGGCGGCGGCCGGAGCAGCGGCGGTGCCGATGGCCGGAACCCGCCCTGCCACATCATGCCCCCCTTCACCAAGCCCCCCGTCACCAAGCCAGCGGGCGACCCAGCCGCTGCCGGTGCGGGCGAGATCCTCCTCGCGGGCGATGCCGCGCTCCATCAGGTCCTGGGCGACGAAGTGGCTGCGGGTGCCGTCGGTCAACCCCACCGCATGGACGATGGCGAGCCGGCGGGCGGCATACAGCTCGGCCAGCGGGGCGGCGTCCGGATGCAGGCGGAAATCGAGGGCGGGGGCCAGCGTCTGCTCCAGCCGGATGCCGGCCCGCGAACCCTCGGCCGCCACCCGCAGTTCCGGCGTCCGCGCGGCGCGGTAGTCGGGATCGTCGGCCGGCGCCACCAGCGCCAGCATGTCCGCCCCGCCGCGCAGGAACACCACCACCAGCGTCCCGGCCGGCGCCTCAGCGGAAGAGGCAACAGCCTTATCGGCAGCGAAGGCAAGGCTGCGGATTCCGGGCAGCCCAGTCAGACCGCCCCCGGCCAGACCGAGTCCGGCCGCCAGACCGCCCCGCATCACAGTGCGGCGAGAGATCGTCATGGCTCAAGCCTCCCTCAGCGTTGGTTGAAGCGCGGCGCCATCGCCACGAAGGCGGCGACCCGGCGCAGGCGGTCGTCGCCGGCCTTCGTGCCGGGCGTCAGCATCGCGTCGGCCGCCAGCCCCATGCCGGCCAGAATGGCGGCGGTGGTCGTCGGCTCCGGCCCGCCGCCCTGCAGAATCCCCTGCCAGCGGTCCACCGCCGCCGCCGCCGGCAATGCGGCCGGAAAATGGGCGGCAAGGTCGATGGCTCCCGTCTCCCAACGGTTCTCCGCCAGCCCGAGCAGCAGGGACCAGCGCCGGCGCATGGCGGCGGCCCCCAGCCACGCCTCCATCCGGTCGGGATGGCCGGTCGGGGCAGGCCAGCCGAACAACCGCTGGCCGCTGCCGTCCAGTTCGCCCAACAGCGGGTTGGTGGGGACGAGGTCGATGCCGGCGCCGCGGGCGAAGGAGGCGACCAGCTCCAGCGGGCGCTTCACCTTGGCGTCGCGGATCCGGGAGAAGTCGGGGGACAGCGCGATGGCGCGGACGACACGGGCGATCTGGTCCGGCTTGCTGCGGTTGTCCGTCCACACCCGCGCCGCCAGGGCGACCAGCCCGGCCGGCGGGTCGTCGGCCACCAGCCGGCGGCACAGCGCAGTGCAGAGGTTGCGGGCGGTTGCCGGATGGTCGGCCACGAGGTCGAGCACGCGGTGGCCGTCGGCCATCGGAGATTGGAAAGGGTCGAACTCCCGTCCCAGCACCCGTTTCTGATAGCCGTCGTGCCAGCCCTCGACATAGGTGAATCGTCCGGTCACCGGCAGCCTGGCATCGCCGCCCAGCCCGGCGCCATCCTCCAGCGTCCAGCCGGTGAAGGCGCGGGCGGCCTCGTAGACATCCTGGTCGATGTAGCCGTCCGGCGCGCCGCGCAAGGCCCCCGGCACCTCGCGCCAGCGGTTGTACAGCGCGTTCAGATAGGCGTCCCGTCCCAGCGTGTGCAGCTCGAACAGCTCGCGGGCGTAATTCTCGTTGGCGGCACCGGCACGGGACGAACGATTGTTCAGATAGACCTGCATGGCGCTGCTGGTCGCCACCGCCTCCAGGAAAGCGCGGAAATTGCCCAGCGCATGGCGACGGATCACGGCGCGGTCATAGACCGGCAGGGCGGCCGCCACCGCAGGCTCGCCCGCCGCATTGACGTTGAAATGGTTGTGCCAGAAATCGACCAGCACTTCGCGCAGCTGCCAGCGGCTGTGGACGGCGCGGATCAGGGTGGCGGCGGCGACCTCCAGCCTCGGTCTCTGCCGCTCCGGTCCGGCGACCGCCGGACGGTTGGCGGCGAGCGGCCACAGCACTTCGATCGGCTGGCCCAGGCAGGCCAGCGGCCGGTCCTCGTCCACCGCGCTCCAGCCATCTCCGGCCGGGTAGCGGATGCGCAACTTCGCGTCGGCGAGACGGCGGCCGACCTCGGGGTCGTCGCGCTCGTCAGCGGAAGGATCGGGGGGAGACAGCTGGCGGTCGAGCCAGCGGGCCAGCCAGTCGGGCCGGCCGGTATCGCCGATCCCGGCGTCGAGATCCGCAGGGCGCGGACCGAAGGCAAGCCGGTTGAGGGCGATGACGGCAGGAAGAACGGAAGACGGATTCGGGACGGCGCCGCCCATGGTGGATCAACCTCCGACGACCAAGCCCCCCGCGCGATGGTGACAGACGGCCGGTCCACCGAACAGTGACAAAATCGGGATCGCCGCCCCTTGTCAGCCCATCATCCCACGCCACACCGCATGGAACTGCTGGATGCGCTCCTCGTTCAGCCCGAGCATCGCGGGACGGTCCGTCTGGCGGCAACCGCGGAAGGCCAGTTCGGAAGCCTCCTGGTCCTCGCGCAGCAGGGCGATGTTGAGGTCGCGAGCGCCCTCCTCGATCAGGCGGCGGGCGGCGGGACCGCCCCGGCCGGCATCGCCGTCCGGATCGGCCAGGAACAGGCGGAGGCTCAGCGCGCAGCGGTCGGGCCCGAGCGGATCGTAAGTCTGGACGCTCATCACCGCGCCGCGGGTGAAGCCGATTTCCAGGTTGGGGAAGATGTGCAGGTGGTCGTATTCACGCAACGCCGTGCTGGGGCGGAAGCCCAGCCGCTCCGACACGCCGTCCCACCAGCGGGCGCTCTTGTCCGACACCGACGTGACGCCGCGGGAATGGGCGCCGTCGTAATCGCAGCGCCAGTCGCCCTTCACCAGCTTGCGGAAGGTGGTGGGGTGGGTGAGGTCGGCGTGATAGACCTCCAGCACGCTTTCCACCCCCATCTTCCAGTTGGCCGCCCATTCCATCGACCGCTCGTCGAAGGAACGGACGAAGATCTCCGAGGCATGGCGCAGCACGTCGGCAGTGACGCCGAGCCAGTCGTCGAGATCCGGCCCCTCCGCCGCCACCCGCAGGAAGACGAATCGCCCGCACACCCCCACCGCCACCGGCGTCAGGGAGCGGCCGCAGCGGCCCTCCCGGTCGAGGGCGAAATTCGCCTCGTTGCCGGGGATGCCATAGGGCACGCCGTCGCGGTCGAAGGTCCAGCCGTGATAGCCGCAACGCAGCATGCCGTTGCCGCGCGGCGCCCGATGGATCATGGCGAAGCGGTGGGTGCAGACATTGCAGAAGCCGCGCAGCTCCCCGTCGAAATTCTGCACCAGCACGTCCAGCCCGCCGATGCGCCGGGTCAGATAGTCGTTGGGCCGGGCGAGGTCGTCGGTGAAGCCGGCGAAGACCCAGGACCGGCGGAAGACCCGCTCCTCCTCCGCCCGGAAGATCTCCGGGGCGTGGTAGGCAGCAGGAGCGATGCCGGGGACGGCCTTGGCGGCGACGAAGGGGAGGGGGCTTTCCATGATGCGAAGGGTAGCCCGCCCCCCGCCGGCCGGTCCAGGGCACAGCGGGTCGCAGGGCTGCTCTTCTCAGGCCCTCTGCTTCACGGACGGAAGAGCGTCGCCTCGATCCCGCGCAGGCCGGTGGCGTCGCAGATGTAATAGGCAACCATGGCGCGCCCGTCCGGCAGCACCGCCGCCCAGGGATAACCCAGGTCCGGCGCCGGCCCGTCGTCGCGCAGCACAAGCTCCGTCCCCTCGTCCGGTTGCTGGCGGCGCGGGTCGTAGAGGCGGGCGCGCACGCCGTAGGGCGCATGGCGATAGCCGCCGGCCAGCAGGAGACGGCCATCCGGCAGCGGGCAGGCGTCATAGGGATGGCCGACCACCGCATGGCGGCGCCACGGCTCCCAGCTGTGGCCGAGGTCGGTGGAGCGCGAGGTGGCCAGATGGTCGTCCAGCCCGGTGGTGCGGTGGAAGGCGTGCAGAACGCCGTCGGCGTCCAGATGCAGCGCCGTCTCGCAGAAACCGGCCCTGGCCTCGGGGTCGATGGCGATCACCGCCCGGTGCACCCAGCTCTCCCCCCGGTCGGTGGAGGCGAAGAGATGGCTGGCATAGGTGCCGGTGGAGGGGTGGTGGGTATAGCCGGTCTGCAGGATCGTGCCGTCCGGCGCCTCCACCGCCCGGCCACGGACCGCACCGCCATAGAAGGGCCGCCGGCCTGGGACGATGTCGGGATGGCCGGGCAGGGCGGGCAGGTCGTGGTGCGCGGTCCAGCTCCGCCCGCCATCGTCGCTGTGCCGGCTGTAGCCGCCCCAGAAGATGTAGAGGTCACCGGTTCGCTGCGGACTGCCGGTCAGCCCGATCCCCAGCGCACGCAACTCCTCCCCCTGCGACGACGGCACCGGATACCAGCGGAAGCCGGTCAGCAGGATGCGGCCGTCGCGCAGGGTAAGCAGGCTGGCATCCTGGTCGGCTGCCTGCGGGTCGGGGGGCAGGGCCGTCTCCTCCCCCAGCGGCTCCGCATCGGCGCCGAGCCGCAGCAGCACGGTCTGCGAACGGGAATCGAGATGGTCGACATGGTTGAAGCCGGCCTCCCCCGCCCGGTATTCCGGCCCGCGCAGCCAGCGATGGTCTCGTGCCCGCCGGAAAGCCAGCAGAATCGCTCCCTGCTGTCCCGGCATGGTTGGGGCCAGCGATGGGAAGGACGCATAGAAACGCGGATCGCGGTACAGCACGCGATGTTCGACACCGGTCATGGTCATCGGGTTTCCTGCCTTCTTCGTTCCTCAAAAGACCCTATGCCTTATAACCCGCGACGCCGTGCCTCAGCAGCAGAGTGGCGCGGACAGGCGGATACGCCTTGAAAGACCGCTGCCCTTATGGAGAGTCTTCGTCACGAACGATTCTCCTTTCGCGCGGTGCCGCATCCCATGGCGTCCTCCTTCGTCCCCACCTCCGCTCCCGCCCCCGTCGGCAGCTTTCTGGACAATGTGCGGACGCGCATCGCCTCGCCGCGGGCCTACTGGCGCAAGGCGAAGGCAGACCCGCGCTACGCCATCTACGACATCCTGCCCATCGTCACCGACCCGTGCCTGCGCGACCGGCTGGCGGCGCTGATCGCAGTGCGGCGGCCGCGCACGCCGGGCTTCTACCCGTCGCTGGAGGCGCGGGACTGGTGCCGGACGCTGGAGAGGGACGGCATCACCCCGCTGCTGCCGCCGATCGCCCCGGCCATCGTCGCGGATTTGCGCGCCTATTTCGAGAACACCCCCTGCCACGATCCCTTCCGCCCGCATCTGGGCTGGTTCCGGCCCGACAGCCCGCCCAGCCCGGACTCCAACATGGGCTATCACGGCATCGACCAGATCCTGCGGGCGCCCCATGTGCTGGCTCTCTTCAACGACCCGCAGGTGCTGGAGGTGGCGGAGCTGTATCTCGGCTGCAAGCCGATCCTCGACAACATCGGCTGCTGGTGGTCCTGGGGCGGGGAGAGCTTCGGCGGGCGCGACGCGGCCAAGGGCACCCAGCGCCACCACCGTGATCTGGACAGCCTGCGCGGCTTCAAGATCTTCTTCTACCTGACCGACGTGGACGAGGACGGCGGCCCGCACATCTTCGTCAAGGGCAGCCACCGCAGCCGCCGGCTCTCCACCGGCCGCGCCCTGACCGACGCGCAGGTGGAGGCCGCCTTCGGCACCAGCGATACCGTGGCGGTGACGGGCCCGGCCGGCAGCCGCTTCCTGGGCGACACCTACGGCGTCCACAAGGGCGCCCTGCCGCGGCGCGGCCGGCGCCTGCTGCTGTCCGGCCAGTACAACATCAACCGCACCCCACACGGCCCGACCGTCCCGCCGCTCGACCGCCGCTGCGCCGATCTGCCGGATGGGCTGGACCCCTTCGTGAACCGGATCTATGTGACGCCCTGAGGCGGCCAGGAGTTCCGACCAGGCCGCTTCAGTACATGTTCGACCCCGCCGCGTAGCCGAGCTGGTAATAGAGGTGCGACATCGCCTGCAGGCTGGCCGGGTCCAGCGCCTGCACGTCCAGCGCCATCAGCTTGCCCAGGCTGAAGTTGAAATCCTGCGGCAGTTTGCTCAGACCGTAACGGCGGTGGGCGATGTAGTCGGAGGTGCCCTGGAAGAACATCCGCCGCAGGACCCAGGCCTTGTCCAGCCGGTCGGGGTGGATGTGGTGGGACACGCGGGCGCCGGGGACGTAATAGGCGGTGGCGCCCGCGGCGCGCAGGGCGGTGAACAGCATGCCCTCGCTCGACATCAGCCCATCGCCGCTGCGGCCCAGGTCGGTCGGGAAGCCGCGGCCGTCGACCAGCCGCTTGCGGAAGGCGCAGTTGCCTTCGCCGAACCATTCGCCCGGCTTCAGGAAGCGCGGCACGCTGTCCCAGCCCCAGCGGCACGAGAAGACGTGCAGCAGCCCGTCGGTCAGCCAGTCCGGACGCGAATGGTCGCCGAAATCGGGATCGACCTCACCGGCGACCATGTCGACGCCGGGATCGGCGAAAGGTGCGGTCAGCCGCTCCAGCCAGCCGGAAAGGGCCCGCTCGTCATCATCGATGAAGGCCACCAGCGGGGCGGCGGCCAGGGCGACACCCCGGTTGCGGGCGTGGCCGACCCCGGTTCTCTCCTCCACCACATAGCGCAGGCTGGTGCCATGCCCGGCGAAAACGGAACGCCACCGCTCCGCCACCGGCCGGGCGTCCTGCTGCGGAGCGTTGTCGATCACCAGGATTTCGTGAAGGCCGGCAGAGGTCGTCTCCCCGGCCAGACTGGCAAGGCAGAGGTCGAGCAGTGCCGGCCGCCGGTAGGTGCAGACGACCACGCTCACCGCAAGGCGGGAGATCGCATGGAGGTCGTCGGACGGGGCATGGTCGGGCATGGACTGGTCGGGCATGGGGAACTCCCGGACAGGAAGGACGGGATTGGATTCGTCAATGATCGGCGTGAACGATGCGCAGGTCCGGCAGGCCCCAGGCGGTCACGCCCATATCCTTGGCCATCATCGCCAGCCCCTCCGTCTCGATGTAGCCGCGGTGGCTGTAGGGAGGGAAACACAGCCCCTCGCGGTGAAGGTCCGCCCGCACCAGCAATGCCGTGCCGCCCACCCCGTCCAGCGGCACGATGGCCTCGCCGGCGAAGGCATCCAGATAGAGCCGCCCGGCGCCGCGCGGCGGCTGGAAGATCCCATCGACCAGATGGCGCGGGTCTTCGCCGCCTCCCTCTTGGCCAGCCAGTCGGAAGCTGTTGAGATCGAAGGTCCGCCCGTCGGGCAGGACGCAGTGGGGAACGGCGATGTCGCGGCCGGCGGCGAGCAGCCGGGCCAGCAGATCCGGCGGATACCCGACCAGATCGGCATCCAGCCACAGCACCCAGTCCTCATCCTCCAGCGCCCCGGACAGCAGCCGGTTGCGCGAGCGCGCCAGCAGTTCCCGCCGCCGCCGCTGGATCTCCGATGCCCAGCGCGGCCCCGCGGGCCGGAATCCGTAATCGTGGCGCAGCAGGGTGACCCGGCGGTAGCGCCGCCGCAACTCCGGCAGCCGGTCGGCCAGCCAGCCATGCGTGCCGTCGCCGCTGTCCCCCTCAAGAAAGCCCAACGACAGACGGGACGGATCGTGATCGAGCCGGCCGAGCAACTCCAGATAGCGCGGCAGATGGGCAGCGGCATCCTTCACCGGGGTCAGCACCAGCACCTTTTCCCGCCGCGCCGCGACGGCCGGAGCAAGCAGGACGGCGCGCCGATAGGCTCCCACCGGCAGGCGCTTGCCCATCTCCTCCAGCACGGCCCGGCAGCGTTCACCGCTGAAACGGGCGGTGGCGGCCCGCCAATGCTCCTCGAAATGCCGGGCGGTGAAGGTGTTGCCGCCATGGACGACGTAGGTGTAGAGCCGCGGCACATCCATCCGCACCACCCGGGCATCCCGGCGCAGCTGCTCCACCACCGGCGTGTCCTCGCCGCGGCGAAGGGCCGGATAGCGGGGCATCACCGCCCTCTCGCACAGGAGCGAGCCCTCCCAGTCCCGTTCGCAGGACACCGCCAACCGGTCTTCGGCCGGCCACCAGATCATCCAGCGGCCGAGCAGGCAGGCCTGGGCGCCGGCGGCGGCCAGCACCCGCTGCTGCATCTCCAGCCGGCAGGGGTCGTAGAGGTCGTCGTCGTCCCACTGGCAGACGTGGAATCCGGCCGCATGGTCGAGCGCGATGTTGCGCAGTTCGCCCAGCGTCAGCCCGCCGGCCCGGCCATCAGGTTGGCCATCAGGTTGGCCATCAGGTTGACTGCCCGCCTCGACCCGGACCAGCCGGACGTTCGGGCAACAGGCGGCGCGGATGGCGCGTTCCAGCGGATCGTCCTGCGGCAGCGCCGGGCTGTCGCAGACGATGACCAGCTCGCGGTTGGGATAGGTCTGGCGCGCGAATCCGTCGATGGCGAGTTCCAGCGGCCCGGCCCTTTCCCCCCTGGTGACCATCAGGCAGGAGATCAGCGGCAGCCCCTGCGCCTGCGCCACGGGGGGACGGCCGCCGTCCGGCCGCCCGTCGGTCACCACCGCCGTGACCTGCTGCGGCAGGGCGGTGCCGCGCCCGGCACCGTCCCGGAACCAGGTGCCCTCCCAGTGATGGAGCGCATAGGCCTGACGGGTCGCCCGCTCCCAGAAGACGGGATCGAACAGGCGGCCGCTCCAGCACTCCTCCTTGGTCACGGGATAGAGCAGCTCCGGCGGCAGCACCGTCACCGCGGCCCCCTCTTCCTCATGCCCAACCTCCCCATACTGCTCATGGGCACGGGTCAGCAGAAAGGGGCCGGTGGCATCCAGCACGTCGGGGCAGTGCCGGGCCTCGACCAGCCGGTCCAGCAGATGGTCCCAGAAGGGATGGCCGGGCACCGATGCGAGGAAGGAGGGGCACAGGATACGGGGCAGCCCGCGCTCAACCGCCTTCGCCAGCCTGCCATGCTCCTCCGGCTCCAGCCCGACGACGAAACTCCGGCCCTCCAGCAGCCCGTCGATCGGGCGCAGGCATTCGAAATCAAGGTCGGCATAGACCCCGCCGAAACGGCGCAGGATCAGGTAGCGGGCCAGATCGATCCGTGCGATGGGGTCGGCATACCCCCGGAAGACCGGCCGCAGCTCCGGATGTTCCTCCACGACGAAGCGCTCGATGTCCTCGTCGGTCCAGAAACGGTGGGTGAAGCCGGGGTTGCGTCCGATCCAGCTGTGTTGCAGCGTCTGGAACCCGGGCGGGACATCGCGGGTCTTCCAGGTCTGGTGGATCAGGCGTGGGATCGGGCCTTGGAGCAGGGAACCGGACAAAATCTGCATCTAAGATGGTTGCATTTGTGCGGGAACCGATAATCCCTTTTACCAGGACCTCTCAATCAAAATGGCTTCCTAGAAAAAATCGGTCACATCTCGTTTCATTTGACACACGTGAACGAAGAAACACCCCGAGCCCGATGCACCGGAAGCCGCGATTACTGTCCTGATGCGCGGATCATGATTGTTGAAATTTCTTTTCAGGGTTGTTTTCCATCCACACGACCAGCCTGCCACAGGATCAGGGCACAGAATCAGGGCGGACCCGCTCCCTCCCCATGAGGAGAACTGGACGCGGATGGATGGCTGCTGGTACGCCATCACCGGCAACCGTTCCGCCCCCCTCCGACGCCCCAGAGAAAGTGCTGCTCTCGATGCCCGGACACCGCCCCTACCACCACCGTCCCTGGACCGTGCTGCGCAGCCGCGAGCTGGTCGATGCCGATCCGTTCCTGAAGGTGCGGGTGGAGACGGTGGAGTTGCCGGACGGACGGCGGATCGACGATTACTACCAGTTCGACCAGCCCTCCTTCGCCTGCATCTTCGCCGAGACGGCGGATGGGAGGATCGTCATCTACCGCCAGTACCGCCACGGCCCGCGCAAGGTCGGGCTGGTCTTCCCCGGCGGCCATCTGTCGCCCGGCGAGGAACCGCTGGCCGCCGCCAAGCGCGAACTGATGGAGGAGACGGGGATGGAGGCGACAGCCTGGACCGACCTCGGCGCCTACATCGTCAATGCCAACCAGGGCGGGGCCTGGTCGCACATGTTCCACGCCACCGGTTGCCGCCGGGTCACCGATCCGATCGCCGATGATCTGGAGGACACCGAAATCCTGTTCCTGACCCGCGCGGAGCTGCTGGAGGCCATCGGCCGCGGCGAGATGCATCTGCTGACCCAGATCGCGTTGGTCAGCATGGTCTGGCAGGCCGACATCGCCCGGGTTCTGTCCTCGCCCGGTTGACCGTCCCGCCGGCCGGCGCCTACAGTCCGGCACGATCACCGGCAGGAGCCCGCCCCCATGTCCATGCCCTCCATGGAGGTTTTCCGGCACAATTACCATGAGCTGACGGATGTGGGCCGTGCCCTCTACATGGTGGCGGTCAAGCCCAAATGGGACGAGCGCCAGCAGTTCTTCTTCGAGGGATGCCGCGACCTGCCGGGCCAGATGTACATCGCCGACCGCAAGGCCCTGTTCGAGGCGATCCTGAAGCGCCGGCCGCGCCAGTGCTTCGAGATCGGCACCTATCTGGGCGGCGGCAGCACCTATTTCATGGCCTCCGCCTTCCGCCAGCTGGGTGCCGGACAGGTGGTGACGCTGGAAGCGGAGCAGAACAACTACATGCTTGCCGCCGGCTATTACGCCCGCTACCTGCCGGAGCTGAGTCCGCATGTGAAGTTCCTGCTGGGCGGCGACCCGTCGCTGTTCCTTCCCCATATCGACCCGGAGCAGGGGGTGGACAGCCTGTTCCTCGACGGCAGCAGCGACGGTGAGGAAACGTTCCGGCAGCTTCGTTTCTTCGAGCCCCATTGCCGCCCCGGCACGCTTCTGCTGGCCCACGACTGGGACACGGAAAAACAGCGGCTGGTCCGCCCCTATCTGGAAAACTCCCCCGACTGGCAGCTCGACCAGTATATCGGCGAGCCGGACAGCGTCGGCTACGCCGCCTATATCCGCCGCTGACGGCTCTCCAGGAAGGATCACGCGCCATGTCCCGTCCGCTCCTCGCCGCCCTCCTGTTGACCGCAGCCCCGGCCATGGCCGAGCCGATGAAGGGCCGCTACGAGCTGCGCTGCCAGGATCCGCAGACCCGGCAATGGACGGTCGCCGGCCAGCTGACCGACCCGGAAATCGTCGACCAGCCGGCCTCGCAGCCGGCATCGGATGGAAAGCCCGCCGGACGCGTGGTGCGCGGCACCGGGGCCGACGGCAGGCCGATGACCCTGCCGATGCCGTCCGACCGCACCTGCATGCTCAGCGCGCGCTGACCGCCGGCGGTTGCCGCCCCATCGAACGGGAACCGACCGTCAAACTGTAACATCCCCGCTGTAGCTTCCCGACGCTCGCCAAGAACAAGGCCGCGCCGAACGGGGCCCCGTGCCCCGATGGCACCGCTCATGCCAGCAGTTTGCCCTGATGAGGGTTCGGGAGACACCAGTCATGACCAATATGCCCGTCCAAATGCCTGAAACGTCGCGCCGTTCGGTGCTCCGCGCCCTTGCCGGGCTGCCGCTGCTGCCGGTCGCCGGCATCGGCGCCGGCGAGCTGCTGTTCGCCTCGGGCGCCGAGGCCGCCGCCGCCAAGGGCGCGCCGGTCGCCGTCGAGTTCGTCGGCATGGCCGCCCCCACCGCCGCTGCCGCGCAGGCGAAGACCACGGTCGAGTCCAGCATGGTTGTGACCTGGGCCGATGGCTCCAAGCAGAGCTTCGCGCTCGGCTACCAGCCGCTGTTCATCACCGGCGACATGGTTCCGGACGGCAAGGGCGGCACGATCCTGGCCGGCGGCTATGTCGACATCAACGGCAAGCCGATCCTCGACGGCTCGCTGGCCACCCCGACGCAGTTCTTCTCCGACTGCCCCGATGGCTGCAACATGCTGGCCCCGATCCCCGGCGCCAAGGTGGCGGGCGTGACCGGCAACACCCTGTTCGCCGTCGTCCAGTTCGAATACACCACCCGCGATTCCAAGGACGCCTCGATGTACGGCAAGCTGCCGTCGCCGATCGCCGTCCTGACGCTGGACCAGAACAAGGAAACCGGTGCCTTGAAGCTGGTGCAGTACCACAATGTCGACACCAGCGGCGTGCACGGCCTGTGGATCACCTGCGGCGCCAGCCTGTCGCCCTGGAACACCCACCTGTCGAGCGAGGAATACGAGCCGGACGCGACCGCGCTGGACGACCAGTTCCGCGCCTACAGCAAGAACCTGTTCGGTGACGAGACCAAGGCCAACCCGTACCACTACGGCCACCTGCCGGAAGTGACGGTGAACCTCGACGGCACCGGCGGCATCAAGAAGCACTATTGCATGGGCCGCATCTCGCACGAGCTGGTGCAGGTGATGCCGGACGAGCGCACCGTGCTGATGGGTGACGACGCCACCAACGGCGGCCTGTTCATGTTCGTCGCCGACAAGGCCAAGGACCTGTCCGCCGGCACCCTCTACTCCGCCAAGATGGAGCAGGAGGCTGGCAAGGACATCGACAAGGGCGGCGCCTTCGCCCTGAAGTGGATCAAGCTGGGCCACGCCACCAGCGACGAGATCAAGACGCTGGCCGACACGCTGAAGGCCGCCGACATCGTCGAGGTGAAGAAGGAGGACCCGAAGGATCCGTCCTTCACCGCCATCGGCTTCAGCGGCAAGACCCAGTGGGTCAGGTTCAAGCCGGGCATGGAGAAGGCCGCCGCCTTCCTGGAGACCCACCGCTACGCCCCCACCCTCGGCGCCACGCTGGCCCTGACCAAGCTGGAAGGCGTCACCGTCAACGCCAAGGACAAGACCGCCTACATGGCGGTGTCCTACATGTACAAGACGATGAGCGACGGCAAGAACGGCATCAAGGTCGACGCCATCAACGCCGGTGCGGTCTATCAGCTGCCGATGAAGGGCGGCCAGACCGATCTGGCCGGTGCCGCCATCGACAGCGACTGGGTGCCGGTGCATTTCAGCGCCGTCCCGGCCCTGGTCGGCCGCGACCTCGCCACCCCGGACGCCATCGGCAACACCGCCGACGCCGACCGCATCGCCAACCCCGACAACCTGAAATTCTCCGAGAAGCTGCGCACGCTGCTGATCGGCGAGGACAGCGGCGCCCACGTCAACAACTTCCTGTGGGCCTACAACGTCGACACCAAGCAGCTGTCCCGCATCCTGTCCTGCCCGGCGGGGGCCGAATCGACCGGCCTGCAGGCGGTCGACGACGTCAACGGCTTCTCCTACATCATGAGCAACTTCCAGCACCCCGGCGACTGGGAGAAGGGCCTGCACGACAAGGTCAAGGACAGCCTCGCCGGCCTGATCGACGACGCCTACCGCAACCGCCGCAGCGGCGGCGTCGGCTACATCCACGGGCTGCCGCAGCCGGTGTGATGGGGCCGGCCTGATCGGGGCCGAACGGACACTGAAGAACGCGGCCGGGCAACCGGCCGCGTTTTTTCATGCCCCAAGCAAACCATCAATCGAAAGAAGTAACACTACCGCCAAATCGCAGAGTGGCTTTTTCTTTGGAAGAGGTAATCACCAATCGACCTGAGACCAATCGGTGATCTTAACGCCTCGTTAACTGGGCGGATGGCTCAATAAGCTCACCAGAACGGGCAAAAGTCTTCACCACGAATACAGGGGTCGCCGCCATGTCAAAGACCGATTGCGCTGCAAACATCTTCGCTTCTGCTTCCCTGCACCTGGATGTGATCGATGAATTCATTGCCATCACCCAGTCGAAGCTGAACGGCGCCACCAGCGATTTCAGCCGCGACAGCCTGACCGACCTGCTGGCCGGCCTGACCGAACAGCGCGAGACCTACCGCGCCGTGCTCGCCGCCGTACCGACCGTCAACGCGCTCGCCGCCTGATCCGACCGCTTTCTCCGCCGCCCTCTCTTCCTCGAAAGACCGTCATCATGACCGCCCCGATTGCCGCCCCGATTGCCAAGGACGTCCTCGCCTCCGCCACCCTGCATCTGGACGTGCTGGAGGAGTTCATCGCCGTTGTCCGCCGCCGGATGGCGGCAACCACCGACGCCTTCGCCCGCGACAGCCTGAACGACCTGCTGCTCAGCCTGACCGAACAGCGCGACAGCTATCAGGCCTTCCTGCCGCTCGCCGCCGCCGAGCCGGTGTGACGGCTTAGAACGCCTTCAGCTTCTTCCAGGCGAACACCACCATGCGGGCCAACAGCCAGCCGTGGGTGAAGCGGGAGATCTGGGTTTCGCCATAGCTGCGGTCGGCGTAGCGCACCGGCACCTCGACGATCTTCAGGTTCTGCTTGGCGGCGCCGAAGATCAGGTCGAAGTCGCCGAACGGGTCGAAATCGCCGAAGTAATGACGGTTGGCGACGATGGTCTCGTAATCCTTGCGCCACAGCACCTTGGTGCCGCACAGCGTGTCGGTGAAACGCTGGTTCAGCAGGAAGGAGAAGATGCGCGCGAAGGCCCGGTTGGCCAGGAAGTTCAGGAAGCGCATCGCCTCCGGCGCCATCGGGTAGACCAGCCGCGTGCCGTTCACGAACTCGCCGCGCCCCGACACCATGGCCTGATAGAATTTCCCCATCGTCTCCGGCGGCACCGTCAGGTCGGCGTCCAGGATGATCAGGATGTCGCCGCGCGCCACGTTGAAGCCGGCGCGCACCGCGTCCCCCTTGCCCTTGCCGGGCTGCTTCATGACCTTGATGTCCCAGTCGGGATAGGCATCGCGGACGCGCAGGCACTCCTCGTAGGTGTTGTCCTGGCTGTTGCCCTCGACATAGATCACCTCGATGTCGGGGGCGAAACGGGGCAGGCGGCGGATGGCGTTCTCGATATTGCCGCGCTCGTTGCGGCAGGGGATCAGCACGGTGACAGAGGCCGGCTTGCCGTCGACCGTCACCTCCTGCACGGTCGGCTGCGGCCGGGCGACGACATAGTTGCGCACGCACAGCCGGCGGATGCCCGGCAAGGGCGCGACATAGCGGTTGACCAGCGTGCCCAGCCCGAACAGCCGCTTCGGGATCAGCTGGCGCCATTCGCGGCGCACCGGCTCCCAGCCGGCCAGATCCAGCAGGTTGACGATGTCGCTGGTCGACAGCCAGTTCTGCTGGCCCTGCGGCATGCGCATCCCCAGCTTTTCCGCCGCCCACAGGATCGGCTCCCACACGCGGGAGTGATAGCTGACGATGATCCGGGTCTTAGGGCTAGCGACCCGGCGCAGCAGGCGCAGCGTCTCCTCGATGTCGTCGAGGAAACCGATGGTGCCCGACAGCAGGATGTGGCTGAACGGCCCCTCGATGGCGTCGATGGTCGCCGGATCCTCGGCGTCGGCGGCGATCAGCTCCAGCTGCGGATGGCGCGCCTTCGCCACCTCGATCGTCGCCGGGCTGAGGTCGATGCCGACGCCGCGCGCCGGCTTCAGGGCCGCCAGCGTGTCGCCGACGCCGCAGCCGATCTCCAGCACCGTCGCCCCTTCCGGGATCAGGAAGCGCAGATAGGCGCGGTCGGCGTCATGGAAGGCGCGGTTGCGCTCGGCCCAGCGCTCGCGCAGGGGAGCCATGGCATCGAACAGCGAGCGGATCCGCTGCTGGCGCGGGGAGAGGCCGCGCGTCTCGGCAGCAGGGACGGGATCCATAGCGGTGGTTACGGAAGCGGCCGCGGAAGTCGATTGGGAAAGCGTCGGGGTGGACTGGTCGGTCATCGCGAAAAATCCGTGGGAAAGGCGTCGGGTCCGCCATGAGACGTCTGGACAGCCGTCCGGGCAGCGGTCTCATTGCGCAGCAGCAGCCAGAACAGGCCGCCGGGCAGCGACAGGACGGCGATCGACAGCCCGATCAGCAGCGAGACCAGAAGGGCCGCGTCGGCATTGAAGCCGAGCAGCGCGAAGCCGGCGACCATCGCCCCCTCGCGCACGCCCCAGCCGCCGAGCGAGACGGGCAAGGCGGCGGCGACGATGGCGGCCGGCACGATGGCCAGCCCGTCGAGCCAGCCGAGCGGCAGGCCGACCGAGCGGGCGAACAGGATGGTGGCGCCGATGGTGGCGAGATGGACGCCGATGCTGTGGCCCAGCGCCGCCCAGGCGGCCGGGTTTCCGCCCATGGCGCGCAGCTGCGCCACCGCAGTCCAGACGGTGCGCCCCAGCGCCCCGTCGCGCAGCCGCTTCGGAATCGGCAGCCGGTCGCGCGGGATGCGCCCGGCCAGCAGCAGAAGCCCCATGGCGACGGCCAGGACCAGCGCCCCGGCCAGCACCGTGCCGGCGACGGCGGGCGGCGCCACCGCGGCCAGATGCGGCAGCCCGATCAGCCCGATCAGCACCACGCCCAGCAGGGCCATCAGCCGGTCGACCAGCAGGGCCAGCATCACCGGACCGGCCGGGTGGCCGAGGCGCCAGGTGAACCAGCCGCGCAGCAGGTCGGCCCCGACCGATCCCGGCAGAACCTGACCCAGGAATCCGCTCGCCATCTGCAGGCGGAAGGCGGTCCAGCGGGTCAGCGAGAAGCCGGCGGCCCGGCCGACCGCCCGCCACCGCTGCGAGGCGAAGGGCAGGGTCAGCGCCTTGACGGCGAAACCGGCGGCGAACAGCCACGGATCGGCGGCCGACAGGCGCGCGGCGATGCCGGCCCAGTCGGCCCCGGCGGCGAGCGCCCCCAGCACCGCGACCGTCACCGCCAGCTTGACCAGCACCGGCCACCGCCGTCCGGCCGGCTTGCCTGGACTGGGCTGGTCCGGAGCGGGCTGGTCCGGGCCGGAACCGGGCTTCGCCGATTGGGCGAAGGGGGTGTCGAGAAGAGCCTGGGCCATCATCCCCGCATGGAAATCCGGGTGCCGCGGGACAGCGGCGCCGAACGGGCCGTTGTAACGGCTCACGCCCGGCTTGTCACCCGATCAGGCGGAAGAGGAGGCTGGCGGGGAAGAGCAGAGCGGTGATCAGGGATGCGGCGGATAGACCAGTTCCGAAACCTGACGCGCCCGGGCCATCTCCCACAGCATCCCGGCAAGATCCGCCGGATCGATTTCCGGGATCTGGAAGCCGGGGGGCAGGTCGATCCTGATCTCGCCGGAGGCCATGCCGGACTGCCAGGCGCTGTTCCTGATGACCGCGGCCAGAGTCAGCATCCCGATATGAACGCCATCCCCGGCGACCTCGCCGTGCAGAGAATGCAGATAATTGCGGGCGGCGGCCAGAGCCGGGCCGGGACCGCTCATGAAGGGCAGCCCGATCGCCGCCGATCCGCCGAGAGCGACGAGGATGGTTCCCGCCTTGCGCTCCCGCATGTCCGGCAGCACCGCCTGCACGGCGGCGACAAGGCCGTAGAGGAACAGCTCGGTCTTCGCCTTGACCTGCCCGGGCGTCAGCGAGAAGGCCGGAACGAAGGTCTCCGGCGCGCTGGGGCCATAATAGAGCGTGTCGACGGTGCCATAGCGCGATTGGATCGCCGCCAGAGCCGCGCCGACCTGCGCCGGATCACGCAGATCGGCCACGAAGGCCGCCGCCGGAATCCCTTCGGTCCCAAGCTGGGCGGTCATGGCCGCCAGCGGCTCCGCCCGCCGGGCGACCAGCGCGACGGCATAGCCCTCATTCCCATATCTGCGGGCCAGCGATACGCCCAGGCCGGGACCAGCGCCGAGAATGGCGATGCATTTGGTCATGCCGATACCTTCCGTGTTTTTCAAATCGGCCCATGGTTTCAAATCGGCCGGGATCATGCGCAGCGGAGGTGATGCGGGAGCCTGGTCCGCATCGGGGCGGAAATCCGCAGGGCCATGATGCCTCCCGCTCCGGCTATGCGGCCAGCGTCTGGATTTGGGCCTTGGCCGCCTCCACCGAACGCTGCTGCGCCTCCTCGCCCATGGCGAGACCCTCGGCCCGGATGACGGTGATGTCCGTAATGCCGAGGAAGCGGAAGAAGGCCTGGAGATGCCCCTCCTGGTGATCGAAGGCGGCATAGGGGGAACCGGCGGAGAAGATGCCGCCACGGGTGGAGACCACGATCAGCCGGCGGCCGCCGCACAGCCCTTCCGGTCCCTGCGCGCCATAGCGGAAGGTCTTGCCCGGCACGGCCAGATGGTCGAGCCACGCCTTCAGTTGCGACGGAATGCCGAAATTATACATCGGCGCCCCAACCACGATGGTCCGTGCCGCCAGGAACTCCTCCAGAACCGGAGCGTTCTCGACCCCGGCCCGGGCGAGATGCGGAAGCGGCTCGGCCGCGAGGTTGCGGCGGACGACGGTCTGCGACGGAGACAGGGCGGCAAGATGGGCGACGACGGCATGGCTGAGCGCGCGGCTCATGCTGCCGTCGCCATTTATGCTGCTGTCGACATGGAGTATGGTCATCAAAATACCCCTTGGTTACGTTTAGTAACGTGGTTCCGTTCCGATAGGGGGTATATTGAGGGAACCGGAAAAGCGCACAAGGAGGCACTTTGACGTCACGAAGGCACATCGAGGGAACCGCCCGCCTCAAGGAGGACAGCGCCTGCCCCATCGTGCGCGACGTCCTCACCAGGGTTGGCGACAAATGGAGCGTGCTCGCCGTCGTCATGCTGGGATCGGGACCGAAGCGCTTCAACGAACTGAAACGGTTGATCGAAGGCATCTCGCAGCGGATGCTGACGCTGACCCTGCGCAGCCTGGAGCGTGACGGGCTGGTGTCCCGCACCGTTTTCGCCACGGTGCCGCCACGGGTCGACTATGCCCTGACCCCACTGGGCGAGACGCTGCTGCGGACGCTGAAGGAGCTGGCGGACTGGGCGAGCGACAATGCGGACGAAATCCTCCGCGCCCGCGCCAGCTTCGACCAGCGTGACAACGACCCGGTGCCGGTGGCCGCGACCTTCACGTCCCGCTGATGCCTCACCCGATCCCGGCGGCCAGCATGGCGCCGTCCGGCAGCAGCGCCGCCGCGCGGGCAGGGGCGAGGGCAGCGATGGGGCTGAGCGCCCGGCCTTCCAGCCGGCCGTTCAGGATGTAGTGCCGCATCGCCGCCGTCAGGTCGCCGCCGGTGGCCGCCGCCACGTCGGCGTTGGCAGCCAGATAGGCCGAGGCGTTGAAGCCGGTGCTCCGCCCCTCCGTCCGGCCGCTGCCCAGGTAATGCAGATCGGCCCGGATGGTGTCGGTGCCGAAGGCGGCGGCGAGATCGGGATTCGCCGCCAGATAGGAGAGCGGATCGAAGCTGACCGTCCGGCCTTCCGCCCGGCCGCTGCCGATGTAATGCATCGCCGCCGCCATCCGGTCGGTGCCGAAGGCAGCCGTCAGGTCGCCGTAGGACGCGATGTAGGCCAGCGGATCGAAACTCACCGTCCGCCCCTCCGCCCGGCCGCTGGTGATGTAATGGGCGGCGGCGGCATCGCCGTTGGTGCCGAAGACCGCCGGCAGGTCGCCGTAGGAGGCGATGTAGGCCAAGGGATCGAAGCTCACGGCCCGACCTTCCGCCCGGCCGCTGGCGGCATAGTGCGCGGCACCGGCGGCGGCGTTGGCGCCGAAGGCGGCCGACAGGTCGGCGTAGGAGGCGATGTAGGCCAGTGGCGAAAAGGCCAACCCGGACGAGGCTGCGGACGTGCCGCCTGTTCCGGTCCCCGATCCACCACCGGTGCCGGGGTTGGGAATTCCCGGCACCGTCAGCGGAGCGGTGCCCATCCGCGCCCAGTCCAGCTCATGGATTCCCAGGGAAAGACCAAGGGCCGCCGCGGCCCCGCCGCCCAGCCGGAAATCGCCGGCCGCCGGGTTGGCGAACAGCCCCGACGACAGCGTGTCGCCACCGTTCAGACCGCGAATGCCCTGCAGCAGGTTGCCGGCGACGGTGTAGGAGCCGGGCGTCCAGAACTCCCAGTAATCCGCGCCGGTGGAGGAGGAGATGACGTTGCCGGTCACCCGGTTGTTGCTGAGCAATCCGATACTGCCGGCGCTCGGCACCCATTCCAGGCGGATGAAGCGTTCGCGCGGGTTGGACAGGGTGGCGAAGTTGTTGGTGACGGTGTTGGAATCGCCGCCATGGATGAAGACGCTGGCCCAGCCGGTGTTCTGGATGAAGTTGTCCTGAACGGTGACGCCGTTGGCCATGTCGTCCAGATAGATGCCGAAGCTCTTCTGGCGGTCGAGCCAGCCCGACCCGTCGGTCGCCAGCCCGCCGACATTGCGGATGTCGTTGCCGCGGATGACCGTGCGGGTGTCGAGGTTGGACCGGCCCAGCATCTCGATGGCGCCGCCGTCGGCGGTCTCGGTCATCGTGTTGTAGAGGCGGTTGTACTCCACCACCGTGTCGGTGTTGACGGTGGCGCCGTCCCAGTTCTTGATCGAGATGCCGTAGCGCGCGCTGTTGCGGATGTCGTTGCCGGAGATCAGCGTGCCGCCGGCGCCATAGAGCTGGATGCCGGCGACATCCTTCAGCACCTCGCCGATGCCGTCCATGCTGTTGGCGCTGATGCGGTTGGCGTTGCTGCCGTAGGTGACCTTGATGCCGCCGGCCCCCAGATGCTCCATCCGGTTGGCTTCGATCGCGTTGGCGGACGAGCCGGTCAGCGTCATCGCCGTGCCGGCATTGACGAAGCGGTTGCCGGCGATGCTGTTGCCCGACGCGTTGGTCAGCGTCAGGGCAGAGCCGTCCCAGGTGGTATCGGCAAAGGTCAACCCCTGGAGGGTGATGCCGCTCGCCCCGTTCAGCGCCACAAGCGTGCCCAGCCGCGCCACCACAGCACCCTGGCTCAACAGGGTGCCGGGATCCTGCGGCTTCACCACCAGCCGGCCGGTCTCGGCCTGCCAGGCGAATTCGCCGGCGTCGCGGATGAAGGCGTCGTCGTTCAGCAGGCGATAGGTGCCGCCGCTGCGCAGGGCGTACTTCACCGGTTGCGTGAAATTGATCGTCCGGCTGCCGGCATCGGTGGAGGCGACGCCGACGATGGTGTCGGACAGCCGTTCGGTGTCGAAGGTCTGGACCATGGTGCCGGGCTGGACCCCGGCGGCCAGCACCGCCGCCATCGCCCCGTCGCCGGCGCCGATGCGCAGGCTGGTCCTGCTGGCACCGCCGGCCGCGGCCTCCAGCACCGACCAGCCGGACTTGGCGTCGCCGGCGTTCCAATCGCCGGTCTGCGCCACCTTCTGCCGCACCCCGCCGATGGAGAGGTCCAGTCCGGTCGCAGACGTCGCCGCGGCATAGAGCCCACCGCCGATGGCGGTGAAGCCGCCGACCCGCTCGCCGCCGCTGAACACCGGCGTCTCGCCGGGAAAGGCCATGATGCGCACGCCGCTGTCGGCCGCGGTCAGCGTGACCGTGCGCGCCATGGCATAGGTGCCGCCGCGCACATAGGTGTCGCGGATGCCGGTCGCCCGCATCGCGCTCTGCGCCCGTTCCAGCGTGGCGAAGGGACCATCGGTGCCGTCGGCATTGGGTGCCGCCAAACGCCCCGACCAGGAATCGTTGCCGTTGGTCGCGACGTAGAAAGCCTGCTGCGTGTCTGTCATTGCCGGATTGCCTTGCCGATACCGGGCAATCACAGGGCAGGAATACTTAATAAAGAGGTATCGTTATCCTTTGGAATGTATCCTTTCGCACGGAATCGCGGTGTTCATTTCGTGACAAATGCCTTGGCCATACCACTTGTCACTTGCCTCGCCCTTTCAGTCGTCTTTGGCACACCCCGCTCAACCCGGTCAGCGCAACTCCACCCGCCGCTCCTCCCGCAGCACCGTCTCGTCGCCATGGCGCAGCGTCACCGTCACCCGGTAGGGACCGGGCGCCCAAGGACAGGGGGCGGGCTTCTTCACCTCGGTGCCGAAAAACAGCACGGCCAGCGGACGCGGCACAGCGCCCTCGTTGCGGAACAGGCGGCGTCCGTCGGGCCCGGTGACCTCCAGCGTCACCCGGTCGCTCTGGCGTCCGCCCATCAGCTCCGTCCACACGCCCAGCACCGGCGTGTCGGCCGGCATTGGCCGGCCGCCATAGCCATAACCGCCATTCCGGGCCACCTCCGCCTTCGGCGCCTCGGGCGCCAGACCGGCGCCGAGCACGGCGCTCGGCCGGTAGGCGAGCGTCCGGCGCGCCTCGGCGCTCCACAGCGTGCCCGACGGAACCGCTGCGGCAGCCTGATCGGCGGAACAGGCCGGCGCCTCCCCGATCCCGACCTCCTTCCCGGTGTAGGGGTCGAGGGTATGGCCGTCATGGCGGATGCCGAAATCGACATGGGGGAATTCGGTGTTGCCGGACAGCCCGACCTGGGCCAGCACCGTGCCCGCCTCCACCCGGTCACCCGGCTTGACCGCGATGCTGCCGCGCTTCAGGTGGCTGTACTGGGTCTCCCAGCCGTTGCCATGGTCGACCACCACCGCATTGCCGGCCTCACGCCCGGCCGGCGCGCCACCGCTCTGCCGGATGCTGACGTCGTCCATCCCGTCGCGCACGCGGGCCACCGTGCCGGGGGCGGCGGCCACCACCGCCACCCCGCGCCGCATCGCCTCCAGGTCGGTCAGCCGGAAATCGGTCCCCTTGTGCCCGTCATAGCTCAGTCGCCCGCAGGCGAAGTCCCGCATCCCCGGCCCCGGATCGGCATCGACATAATTCTGGACGAAGCAGTCCGTCCCGATCCGGCAGCGCACCGGCACCTCCAGCGCCGGCGCACCGGCGGGAGCCTGGGCGAATGCGGCGGACGGCACGAAGGCGAGAGCTGCAAGGCCCCAGCGATATCGGACCGGCACCCTTTTCCAGACTCCCTGCCAAACCCCTCCCACAGCGCTGCTCCGTCTTCCGTGGCTTCCGCTCAACAGGTGGGGCGTCGGGCGGAGAGAGCCAGCCCCATCCTTATGCGCCGTCGCATAAGGGGCGCATAAGCGGAAAGGCTCAGCCTCCGCCGATCTTCCGACCCGGCCGCCGGAATGCGGCCCGCGCCCGCTCCACCTCGCCATGCATCGCACAGCCTTCGACGTGATCGTTGATCAGTCCCATCGCCTGCATGAAGGCATAGACGGTCGTCGGGCCGACGAAGGACCAGCCGCGTTTCTTCAGGTCCTTCGACAGGGCGACCGACGCCGGGGAAGTGGAGGCGGTCTGCGGCGGCGCACACTCCTCGGCCGGCGGTTCGAAACGCCAGACATAGGCGGCCAGGGAGCCCTCCCGCTCCACCAGTTCCCGCGCACGCCGGGCATTGTTGACGACCGCCTCGATCTTGCCGCGGTGACGGACGATGCCGTCGTTGGTCATCAGCCGTTTGACATCGGCCTGGGTGAAGGCGGCGATCCGCTCGAAATCGAACCCTTCAAAGGCCGCGCGGAAATTCTCTCGCTTGGCGAGGATGGTGCGCCAGCTCAGGCCCGACTGGAAAGCTTCCAGGCAGAGCTTCTCGAACAGGCGGCGGTCATCGCCGACGGGAAATCCCCATTCGGTATCGTGATAGGCGAAGAATTCGGGCGCCGCCGCGCACCAGCGGCAGCGTGGCCGTCCGTCAGGACCGGGGATCGTCGCGTTCATCGGTAAACCTTCATCGGTCAGGCCTTCAGAAACGCCAGACGGTCGTCGACACGGCCCGGCGTGATTTCAAGGATTTCGGCATCGACGATCCTCTCCGTCACGAAGGGATCCTCCCGCAGGCGCGCGTCCAGATCGTCGCGCGAGATGTTGTGCGCGAGAACGGCACCACCGGCACCGCCGGCAAGGCCGCCGGTCAGCAGAAAGACGCCATCCTCGAATCCGCGCCGGATCCAGGCGTTGTGCCCGTCCATATGTTTGGCGGCCTCCGCCCTGTTCGCGGAAAATCTGAGCGTGACGACGAACATGCGGAGCGACTCCTTCGGGAATGAGGTCAGAAAAGGCGGTCGAGGCGGCTTGCGTCGGGACGCTGGGCCTCCAGCCAGATGCTCATGTCCTCAACCTCGCGCCGGATGAAGGCGTCGTCGCGGAAGGCAGTGGCAAGTGTTGCGACGCCCTGGCTGCGCATCAGAAGATGCATGGCAAGCGCATCGGCGTCGGTGTCGCGTCCAAGTGCCGAGAACTGGCGGGCCAGCCAATCCCGGAACAGGGTGAAGAGCCTGGCCGCATCCTCTTTGGCAACGTGATCGAGTTTGGAAAGTTCGTTGCAGAGCGTGCCGACCGGGCAGCCGTACTGCATGATCTTCGCCCGGTTCATCACGAGAATATGGATGAAGTTGCGGATACGCTCCGCCGGATCGCCGGTTTCGACCTCCCAGGCCTCCAGCATCCTGCCGGTGTTGGCGAGGCGCAGGGCGATCACCGCATCCAGGATCTCGTCCTTCGTCTTGAAGTGATAATAGAAATTGCCGCGGGACAGCCGGACGGCCGCAGCGATGTCGGCGAAGGAGGTGGCTGCGAATCCCTGCTCATAGAAGAGCCGGTCGGCAGCTTCCACGATCTGCCGGCGCGTGCTTTCGGCACCCATCGCCTTGTCCTCTCACGCCTGTGTGCCGCCTGCCACCACCGCTTCGAGTGAACGGTCGGGGATGAAGGCGATGATATCCTCTAGGTCAACCGACCTAGAGATTTCTAGGACATTTGTCCAACAAAGTCAATCGGGGCCCAAATCCGCCCCGTCCTTGTCATCCGAAGGCCACATCGCCAGCCGGCATACTCCGCCCCGCATCTTCATCGACGACGGCAAGCAGGACGGGGACCGACAGCATGGCGAACAGCACCTATACCGGCCGGGGTGAGACGATCGTCGTCATCGACAGCGGCTGGTCGCCGACCTGGGAAGCCGCTTCACGCGTGGTCTATCAGCACGACTACGCCAACAACGACGCCGACGCCCGCAACCCCAACGCCGACACCCACGGCGCCCTGGTGACCTCCAGCATCCTGTCACAGGCGCCGGACCTCAACATCATCGCGCTGAAGGTGATGCCGGACGGCGCCTCCACCGCATCGGGGTCGGCGATCGAGCAGGCACTGCAATGGGTCGTGGCCCATGCGTCGGACTACAACGTCGTCGGCGTCAACCTGTCGCTGGCCGGCGGCTCCGCCACGTCGGAGATGACCACCCTGCTGTCGGACGAGTTGGCGAGCCTCGCCGCCAAGCGGGTGCTGGTCTCGGCCGCCGCCGGCAATGCCGGGCAAAATGGGACGGCGACCGACGTGTCCTATTTCGCCGCCGACCACAACACGATCTGCGTCAGCGCGTCGGGCGGCGACGGCACCATGCCGGGCTGGGCCCAGCGCGTCCCCGGCATCACCGACATCTGCGCCGACGGCACCGACATCCGGCTGACCGATCTGGCTGGACGGACGGTGACGGCCAATGGCTCCTCCTTCTCGGCGCCCGCGGTGACCGCCGCTGTGGCGCTCGCCCAGCAGGAGGCCATGGCGTTGCGCGGCAGCGCTCTGACCCAGGACGAGTTCCTGTCGCTGGCCAAGCAGACCGGTACGCCGATCGCCGGCACCGGCTACACCGACCTCGACACCCAGGCGCTGCTGGCGAAGATCGGCCAGCTCTATGGCACGACGGCGACGCCGACGGTTCCCGATCCAGGTGCTCCGTCCACCACCACCGCCGCCATCCTGGTCAATGCCAAGGGCACGGCGGCGGCGGGGGTGAACGCCCATTTCACCCTGCTGGTCGACGGTCATGCGGTCGGCAGCGCCACGGTGGGCACGGCGGCCAAGAATTACGCCTTCACCGCCACCCTGTCGGCCGACAGCGCCCACAAGGTGCAGGTCCAGTACGACAATGACGGCTTCGCCGGCGGCCAGGACCGCAACCTGTTCATCAACAGCGTCAGCGTGAACGGCCACAGCTATGCCGCCACCGACGCCGCGGTGACCTACGACAAGGGCGCGCTCGACGGGCACGACGTGGTCAAGGGCCAGAGCGGCATGTGGTGGAACGGCACGCTGGTGGTCGCCGCCGACAAGGGCCTGTTCGCCACCCAATCCCCGGCCCAGGCCCCGGCCCAGGCCCAGGCCCAGGTGGCGGAGCTTCAGGCCGGCGACCTGCTGGGACATGCGGTGTCGGCAGGCACGGCGGCACTGGAGACGGCCGATGGTGCCGGCTGGACGTCGGAACTGCTCCCGGCCTTCCAGCATGCCGACCATGGCCTGCACGTCTGGTACGATGCGCACGACATGGTGCATGGGGTCGAACTGGCGGCGTAACCGCGCCCGGTCCGCATTCGCTCGACCGATCCGGCGTTAATCTCCATACTCTCATATTCATGGGAATGACGGCCACGGCAGCAGGAAGTGCCGGGGCCGTCACGTCTCAGGACGTGAAAGAGTATGAGAACCGGATTGGAGATGACGTTTCCCGTCGTTCTTGTCTGCGGCATGTTCAGCAGCGCCTCGACCTGGGCCTTCAACGCGGCCGTCGATCTTGTCCGCCTGACGATGCCGTGCCACGTCGCCTTCGCCGCAAGCCTGGATGCCGACACCCGCCTGCCTCCGCAGCCTGACGGAACGGCGCTGGTGCTGAAGACGCACGGCTGGGGCGATCCGGCGGGATTCCTGGCCCATCATCCCGGCGCGCGCTGCATCGTCACCATCCGGGATCCGCGCGACGCCGTGGTGTCCCTGATGCAGCGCTTCGGCTACGGCTTCGACCGGGCCGTGGCCTATGCGGTCCATGGGGCCGACGGAATCGTCGGCGCGGCCCGGCAACCCGGCAGCCTGCTGCTGCGTTACGAAAGCGGGTTTGTGGACCGGGCGGCGACAGTCGTCGCCATCGCCGGCCATCTCGGCCTGCAACCGCGCGACGAGCAGGTCGAGGCGCTGTTCCGCAGGCTGCAGCCCGACGCCGTACGGGCCGCCATCGCCGAAGCAGACCGGCTGGACCGCTTTCCCAAGGGGCTGCCTCCCGGCGAAACCGCCGATCCGCTGACGCAATGGCACCCCGGCCATATCGGCGACCGCCGGATCGGCAAATACGCGCAGCTTCTCGATCGGGAGCGGCAAGTCGCCGTCACCATGCGGCTGGCCCGCTACATGGAGCATTTCGGCTATGCTGCATGAGCTGCCGGCCACCTCTGCCATGTGCCTTTCCCCGTCCCCTCCCGCGCCGGCGACGGTGGTCGCCATCGAGGGAACCACCTTCCACGGTCCGGAGGCCATGACCGGGATCGGCCGCTATGTCCGGAACATGACGCGCTGTCTGGCGCGGATCCATGCGGACCGGGGAGTCCGGCTTCTGGCCACGGTGGGGCGGCTGGACCATGCGGCGCAGCTGGCGGAGACGGTCGCGCACGACGTGCAGGCCCATCTGTTCCCGCCATTGCTTCCGGAGGCGTCCGTGCCCGCCAGCCGCGTCCGGCCCCTCGACAGGCTGGAACAGGATCTGATCGCACTGGGGGCGACCGTCTATTTCGACCCCAACCCCTTCGCCCTCTACAAGGGCTTCTTCGCGCCCAAGCGGCTGCGCCATGCGGCGATGGTCCACGATCTGGTGCCGCTGACCTACCGCTCGGCCTATTTCGAGATCTGGCCGGATGCGGTGAAGGCGGAATACATGCGGCGGCTCACCCATCTGGCGGAAGCAGCCGATGTCCTGCTCTTCCCGTCGCGGGCGACCGCCGAGGAGTTCCGCCGCCTCACCCGGCCCCACCCCGGCCTTGTGCAATGCATCACCGGCGAAGGGGTGGATCCGGTCTTTCTCACTCCGTCCAGCACCATGGCGACCCCCACGGCCGGCATCCCGGCCGATATCCCGATCGACATCCCGGCCGACCGCCGTCCCTTCATGCTGATGGTCTCGAACCTGGTGGACCGGCGCAAGAATCTGGGCTTCACGCTGACGGCATACCGGCATTTCCTGTCCCTGGCCGCATCCACCCGCCACGCGGCGACGGGACTGGAGATCGTCATGGCGTCGGACACGCTGATCGATCGGGCGCAGGAGCATTGCCGGGCGCTGGGGCTTGGCGACCGCGTCCGCTTCCGCATCGCGGTGTCCGACGAGGTCCTGCGGCAGCTCTACCGCGACGCCGCACTTCTGGTCTGTCCGTCGGCGGCCGAGGGCTTCGGCCTGCCGGTCATCGAGGCGCTCGCCTGCGGCACGCCGGTGCTGAGCAGCAACCGGGCCGGTCTGGCGGAATTCGACTGCGACGGCTGGATCCTGCCGGGCGACCTGTCGTCCGAAACGGCGCTTGCCGCCGGCATGTTGAGGGCGCTCGACCGGCCGCGTGGCGACCCGGAGACGGCACACCGCTACGCCGCCCGGTTCGACTGGAACATGGTCGCCGACCGCACCTATCGGGCCCTGTCCTCCCAAGCCATATCCCCCCAGACCATATCTCCCCAGGCCCCAGCCTCCCCACGGGCGACTGCGATGGCGTAACCGATGGCGTGCTCGGCGCGGGTCTGCTCGTGCAGGCTGGATTGGGGAAACGCGTTGGCCTCGATCACCCAGAGATGACCATCGTCGTCCAGCGCCAGATCGACGCCCAGTTCCGACAGCGGAAGGGGCTTGGTCGTCTCGATCAGCCGGGCGACCTCCAGAGCCAGGGCGGGGATGCGGTCCCGCAGGTCCGCCGCCCCGGCCGCGCGCCGCCCCAGCAGGAAGCCGTCGAGCGGACCCTGGTAGCCGCCCTGGCTGGTGTTGGTCAGGAAGCTTCCCGCCTCGGCCAGCCGGACATAGGCGCGGGTGACGCCCCATGCACCGTCGGCCCGGCGCTGGACATGGACCCGGATGTCGGCCGACCGGCCGTCGCCCGCCACCGAACGGATGAAGCGCTGCGCCAGATAGCCGCGATAATGCAGCCGGCCGGCGATCCGCGCCCGGACATGGGCCACCGCGTCCTCCAGCGTGCCGCGGAGGGTGCTCCGGCCGTGCTGGACCCGCCAGACACCACCATCGTCCGACCCACCATCGTCCGACGGCCCGCCGAGACCGGAAGCATCGGCTTCCCGATGGATGAACTGGATGCCGAAACCGCGGCGTCCGTCGACCGGCTTCACGACCGCGTTCCGGTGCTCGCGGAAGACGGCGGCCAGCGTGGCGTCCACGGCGTCGGCGGGAATGGCGACGGTCGGGATGGCGTGGGAGCTCAGCGGACTGCCGGACAGCAGCGCGTGGAAGGCCAGCTTGTCCATGGCGGAGTCGGCAATGACCGGGCGGTTCCGGCGGATCCAGCCGTCAAGTTCGAGCCAGCCGGCACCGGCCGCCGTCCTGATCACCACCAGATCGGGCAGCGGGAACCAGCCGGCGGTCCAACCGGCCGGGGTCCAGCACTCCCCGGCGATCAGGCCGCGGTCCCGATCCCAGGCGCCGCTGTCGAGAAGAACCAGAGAGACGCCCTGAAGGGCCGCTTCCGCAAGCATTGCCCGAAGCCGGGCCGGCGGAAACAGGTCTCCGGCCGGATGGTTGTAAGATATGAAGCCGATCTGAAGCATATCGGGCCGATACTGTCTCTACCAAGGGTGATCATCGGATTGACCGGATTATGACCTTATGCTATCGGACATTTTTCGGAAAAACAGATTCCATGAGAAGTTTCATTATTTTGCCAATTGTAACGTTGTGACGGAAATTGTTTCTTTTGGCGTGAACCTATGCTGTCAGGCACGGCGCTTCGATCGAGTGGACCATGGACGACCAGACCGATTCACCGGACGATTATCACGCGATCTGCCTCGGCACCGCCGCCCGCGCCCGCGGGATCGCCACCCGCTATGTCGACGGGGTCTACAGCCGGTTCCATCCCTTTCCGTCCCGCTGGCTCGCCCTTGCCGCCGGTGGGCGGGAATATCTGTTCGCCTCCGGCATGCTTCTGCTGAAGGGGAGCGATCCCTGGCGCGGCCTCGGCCTGCACATCAACGAGGAGGCCACCCTTCTCATCCGCGACAAGCAGCGGGCCAAGGATTTTCTCGACGCGCGCGGCTTCGGCACGCCGGCCGGCCGGGTCTTCCGCCGCGGCGACCTGTCGGCGGCGCTCGACGCCTTCAGCAGCTTCGCCGGGCCGGTCTGCGTCAAGCCCAACCAGGGCACCAAGGGGGAGCTGGTCTTCCCGGCCATTGCCGACCGCGCGCGCTATGAAAGCGCGGTCCGGCGGGTCGCCGCCCGGCACCAGAAGATCCTGGTCGAGGAAAGCGTAAGCGGACAGTTGATCCGCTTCTTCTTCGTGCGGCCGCGGGTGGTGGCGGTCAAGCTGAGCCGCCCGGCCAGCGTCGTCGGCGACGGCAGCGCCACCATCGCCAACCTGATCGAGGCCAAGAACGCCCTGCGCGACCGGCGGGCGGTGCCCGGCCATTCCAACATCGTGGTCGACGAGGATCTTCGCGATTTCCTGGCGATGACCGGCCGCAGCCTGGACGATGTGCCGGCGGCGGCGGAGCGGGTCTTCCTGCGCGGCACCTCCAACGGCGCCACCGGTGCCGACAGCCTCGGCTGCCGGGCGGATCTGCACCCGTCCTATCTGGACGTGCTCGCGGCGGCCTGCAACGCGGTGCCCGGCCTGAACCTGACCGCGGTCGACGTGATGATCCGGGACCCGGCGGCGCCGGCGCGGCACGGCAATTACTGGATTCTCGAAATGAACCGGAATCCCGGCCTGACGCCGTATCATTTTCCCTGGCGGGGCGAAGCGCAGGACGTGTCCGGGGCGATCCTGGACGCGATGGAGCGCGGCTTCGCCCCGGTTCCGGCGTCTCCTCCGGCGTCCGTCCCCGCATCCACCCACTCCATGCCTGCCAACTGAGCGACCGATGACCGCAACCGCAGCCCCCGACCATGACAATCCGGACCGCGACTCCCTGCAACGCTGGATGATGGCCTATCTGGCGACGATCTGCGGCGAGGCGGCCGACCGCCTGGATCCCGGACAGCCCCTGGCCGTCTACGACCTCGATTCCGTGGACGCGGTCGAAATGGCGCTGGAGATGGAGAAGGCGTTCGGCATCGTCCTGCATCCGGAAACCTTCCTGGACACCACCATCACGGTGGCCGCCATCGCTACGGCCATCGCCGCCGGTCCGGCAGGCGCGCCGCCGGCATCCCGCCTGACGCCGGTGTGATGGCAACGGACATCCCGGGCTGGGTCCACGCGCTCAACCAGCCGCCCTCCTGGTCGCTGGCCGCCCTGGCGGACCCGGCGACCGGCGCCGAACAGCGCCTGCACGCCTGCCAGATCCTGATCCAGAGCGGCGTCGTGCATTGGACCCTGCCCCATGTCGAGGCCCTGCGCGGCATCCCGGAAACCGCCGGGCGCGCCGACCAGCTGGTCCTGCTGTGCCGGGCCCTGTGGGACTGCGACCTGACCGGGGCCGGCGCCATCCCGGCCCGGCTGGCGCGGGATGCGGATGCCGGGAATTACTGGATGGCTCCGGCCAACTCGGCGACCACCCTGATCGCCTTCACCGGACGGGCCAGACGGCTGTCGGTGTCGGTCTATCTGATGCAGCGGATCCTGGAGCCGTTCGGGGTCAACATCATCTACCTGTTCGATCCGGCCGACAGCTTCTATCTCGGCGGGATCGGCGGACGCTGGACCGGGCTGGACGCCACGCTGGAGCTGCTGCGCCGGCTGTGCGCGGGGTTCGGCACGCAGCGGCTCTACTGCCTCGGCCAGTCCACCGGCGGCTATGGGGCGCTGCGCTATGGGCTGGAGCTGGACGCCCGCGCCATCCTCGCCTTCTCTCCGATGATCCGGCAGGCCAGAGGGCCCCGGCCGCTGGAGCGGATCGCCAGGGCGCTCGGCCGGCCGGTCGGCGAGGAGGAGGTCGACCTGCGCCGCCTCTATCGCAGCCGGCCACGGCACCCGCCGGCCACCATCGTCTGCGGCGGCGGCAACACGGCCGATCTGCGCTCCGCCGCCGAACTGTCCGACCTTCCCGGCATCGACCACCGCATCCTGCCGGATGTGGCCGACCATGCGGTCATCACCACCCTGCTGCGGACCGGCGCCCTGCGGCCGATGCTCGCGGAGTTCCTGCACCAGTGACAGGCGCCCATAGCGGCCGGCCTCACCGCTCGTGCATGGCCTCCTGGGCGCTGCGCGAGAGGGGAGAGAGCAGATAGTCGGCGATGCGGCGGCGGCCGGTCTTGATCTCGGCACTGACCGTCATGCCCGGCTGCAGCCGGGTCTGCCTGCCGTCGACGTCCAGCGTGTCGCGGTCCAGCGCGATGCGGGCGGCATAGACCGACCCTGCCTCCGGCGTCTTCGCCGCGCTCTTGTCCGTCCCCTTGTCGGCCTGCTGCTGCTGTTGCACGGCGTCGCTGGACAGCGAGGCGACGCGGCCGGGGATCAGCCCGTATTTGGTGAAGGAGAAGGCCTCCACCTTCACCTCCGCCACCTGGCCGGTCTGGACGAAGCCGATGTCCTTGTTGGGGATGAAGGCCTCGACCTCCAGCCGGCTGTCCTCGGGCACGATGACCATCACCGGCTGGGCGGTGGTCACCACGCCGCCCACCGTATGCACGGCCAGCTGCTGGACATAGCCGTCCACCGGCGCGGTCAGCCGCAGGAGGTCGACCTGCTGCTCGGCCTTGGCAAGCTCCTGCTCCAGCGAGGCGGCCTTGCGCTCGGCCTCGGCGAGGCTGGTGTAGAGCTGGCGGCGGAACTCCGCCTCGGTCTGGCGGCGCTGCTCGGCGGTGGCGGCGATGGAGGCGTCGGCCTCCGTCAGCTTGATCTTCTGGACCAGAAGCTCCTGCTCCTGCCCGACCAGATCCTGCTGGAGCTGGAGATACTGGAAGCGGGACGAGGTGCCGCGCTTCGACAGGTCGTACAGCGCCTCCGCCCGTTCGCGGATCAGCGGCAGGGTGGCGTTCAGCTTGGCGATGGTCTGCACCACGGTGGCGCGGTCGGCCTCGCGACGGGCCTGCTCGCGGTCGAGGGCCGCCAGCTTGGCGCGCTGCTCGGCGATCTGGCTGGCGAGGAGCTGGCCCTGCATCCGCGCCAGTTCGGGCGACAGGCCGGCCGGTGCGGCGAACCTGCCATCCGGGGGGGCGTCCGGGTTGCCGTTCACCAGCTCCAGCGCCGCCCGCAGCCGCGCCGCCTCGGCCTGCGCCGCCGACAGGTCGGAGCGGATGCGGCCGCGGTCGGCGGCGGCCTCGGTCGGGTCGAGTTCGATCAGGGTCTGGCCGGCCTTGACCAGCTGGCCGTCCTCGACGGCGATGGCGCGGACGACGCCGGTCTGCATCGGCTGGATGGTCTTGGTCCGGCCGCTCGGCACCACCCGGCCCTGGGCCACCGCCACCACGTCGACATGGCCGAACCAGGCCCAGGCGCAGGCCGCGGTGAAGGCCAGCATGATGACCCCGGTGAAGATACGCGCGGTGGGGGAGGGCGGACGCTCCAGGATCTCCAGCGCGTCGGGCAGGAAATCCATCTCGTCGCGCCGCCGCTTCTGCGGCCGAGTTGGCGGGCGCGGCCCGCCGGGGGTGCCCGGCGCGTTGGCGGGCGGCTTGACCCCAGGAGGGATCGGAGCGGAGGTGGCAGGGGTGGTCTTCACCGCGGCGGTCGTCTTACTCATGGCGTTCATTCCCCTCAGCCCGCGGCCCGCTGTTCGATCAGCCCATCCGTGGGCGGAGCGCTGCCCGGCAGCTGCCCCATCTGGCCGCGGAACAGCGTCGCGTACCGGCCGCCACGGCGCAGAAGCTCGTCGGGCGCGCCGTCCTCGACGACGCGGCCGCGCTCGACGGTGACGATGCGGTCGGCGATGGCGACGGTGGACAGGCGGTGGGCGATGATCAGCACCGTGCGGCCGGCGCAGATGCGGCGCATGTTCGCCTGGATGATCCGTTCCGATTCATGGTCGAGGGCGCTGGTCGCCTCATCGAAGATCAGGATGCGCGGGTTGGTGACCAGCGCGCGGGCGATGGCGATGCGCTGCCGCTGCCCGCCGGACAGGCTGGCGCCGCGCTCCCCCACCACGGTGTCGTAGCCGTCGGGCAGCTCGACGACGAAGTCGTGGGCGCCGGCCAGCTTCGCCGCGGCGACGACGCGGGCCATGTCCATGGTCGGGTCGGTCAGCGCGATGTTCTCGCGGATGGTGCCCGAGAACAGGACATTGTCCTGCAGCACGACGCCGATCTGCCGGCGCAGCCACACCGCGTCGGCGGTGGAGAGGTCGGTCCCGTCCACCATCACCCGCCCGCGCTCCGGCACATGGAAGCGCTGGAGCAGCTTGGCCAGCGTGCTCTTGCCCGAGCCGGACGTGCCGACGATGCCGACCGCCTGACCGGCCGGGACATGCAGCGACACGTCGCTCAGCGTCTCCGGCCCGTCATGGCGGTAGCGGAAGGTGACGTGGTCGAAGGTCAGGTCGCCCCGGATCGCCGGCATGGCGGCGCGGCCGGCGCTCTGCAACGGTTCGGGCGCGGTGTTCAGGATGTCGCCGATGCGGTGCATCGACAGCCGCACCTGCTGGAAATCCTGCCACAGCTGGGCGATGCGCAGCACCGGCTGGACGACGCGGCCGGCGAACATGTTGAAGGCCACCAGCTCGCCCACCGTCAGGCTGCCCTCGATCACCAGCTTCGCCCCCAGCCACAGCACCAGCATGGTCGAGATCTTGGAGACGAACTGCACCGACTGGCTGGCGACGTTGTTCAGGTTGCCGGCGCGGAAACCGGCGCGGACATAGCCGGACAGCTGGTCCTCCCAGCGGCGCTGCATGCGCGGTTCGACCGCCATGGCCTTGACCGTCTCGATGCTCGACACCGTCTCGACCAGGAAGCTGTGGTTCTCGGCGCCGCGGGCGAATTTCTCGTCCAGCCGGCGGCGCAGGATCGGCGTCGCCACCAGGCTGATGGCGACGTAGACGGGGAAGGAGGCCGCGACGATCGCCGTCAGCATCGGGCTGTAGACCAGCATGACGCCGAGGAAGACCACGGTGAACAGCAGATCCAGCACCAGCGTGATGGTGGAGCTGGTCATGAAGTTGCGGATCGTCTCCAGCTCGCGCACGCGGGCGACGCTGTCGCCGACCCGGCGCGCCGCGAAATAGCCCATGGGGAGCGACAGCAGCCGCTGGTACAGCTTGGCCCCCAGCTCCACGTCCAGCCGGTTGGCGGTGTGGGCGAAGGTGTAGGTGCGCAGGCCGCCCAGCACCGCCTCGAACAGGATGACCGCCAGCATGCCGGCCATCAGCACGTCGAGCGTGCCCAGGCTGCGGTGCACCACCACCTTGTCGACCACCACCTGGAAGAACAGCGGCGTCACCAGCGCGAACAGCTGGATGAAGAAGGAGGCGAGCAGAACCTCGCCCAGGATGCCGCGGTATTTCCAGGCGACCGCCCCGAACCAGCGGGCGTCGAAGCGCGGCTGGCCCATGCCCAGCGTGCCCTTGCGCCCCAGGCAGATCAGCCGGCCGGTCCACAAGGGCTCGAAGGCCTCGCGGTCGAGGATGCGGGTCTGGTTGGTCGCCGCGTCATGCACCAGCACGCGGTCGCCGCCGGCCTTGGCCAGCACCAGGAAACCGCCATCGGGACCGGGGACCAAGGCCGGCAGCGGCGTACGCTCCAGCCGCTCCCACTTGGTCTTGACCACGCGGGCCTTGGCGCCCAGCCGGTGGGCCTGGCGGACCAGCCCGGTCAGGTCGGGGGATTCGCCGCCGCAGGCATGGCGCACGCCATCATAATCGGCCGGAATGCCGAGGATGCGCAGCGCCGACACCAGCCCGGCGATGCCGGGATCGAGACGGGGGCCAGCATTGGGGCCAGGATTTGGGCCGGTTTGGGCGCCTGGGGGAGGGGAGGAAGGGTCCCGCGCCGGATCGGGCGGCGACCCGTCTCGCATCTGTTCCATGAAGGCTTCCCGGTTCCGAAACTCTAAGGGGTGCCGCCGGACGGCCGCGGCCAATCGAAGGTGAGCATCGCGTCCCCCCACGGCCACCCGAACGATGGGGTACCCCGCATCGTTGGTGTTCGAAGGGAGAGGACCGAACGTTCGTCAGAGCGTCTTCCGCGGTCTCCCCGATGGTCCATCCCGATCGGCGGCTTTCCCCCAATGGCTTTTCCCCAACGCCTTTTCCTGGACCCGGTGCGGTGCTTGGGAGTAGGCATGCAGGACAGCCGGACCAGCGGGACCGGCGCCGTTTTCCCACACGCCGGACAAAAGCCGCCTTGTCGCCGATCTCCCAGCTCCTGCGCCTTCTGATCCTGCTGCTGACGCCCTTCTGGCTGTCGCTGGCGGTGGAGGGTCTGGGGCTGTACGGGTCGATGCCGTCGCTGCTGTCCAGCTGGCGCCGCCCCGCGGACGTCGACACCACCACGGCCCAGCCGACCGGCTGGCGGGAGCGCGCCTATCTGGCCGCCAATCCCGACGTCGCCGCCGCCGTCCGCAGCGGGCAGGTCTCCAGCGGCTATGCCCATTATGTCCAGCAGGGCCGGGCGGAGGGCCGCCGCGGCGGCTTCGTGGAGCAGGTCAAGAAACCGGCGGAAGCGCAGCCCGCCGAAAGCCCGCCGGCAGAGGTGCCGCCGGCAGCCCAACCGACCGCAGCCCAACCGACTCCCTTCCAGGCGGCTCCGGGCAAGACGGTTCCGGCCTCTGCTCCCACTTCCGCCTCCGTCCCTGCTGCCCCGCTGCCGGCGGCGAAGCCCGAACCGCAGGACGCCGTCCCCGCCCCGCGGACGGAACCGGCGGTGGAGTTCCTGCGTCCCGGCGTCAAGCCGGTCCCCGACGCGCCGGCCCGGCCGGCCGGCATCCAGACCGTGGCGAGCCCGGCACAGTCCCGCACCGTGGAGCGCATCCGCACCGCCAACGGCGGCGACGGGCTGCGCGTCGTGCTCGACCTCGACCAGGATCCGCGCTTCGAAACGCCGGTGCGCCGTCCCGACGGCCGGCTGGAGGTGATGCTTCCCGGCACGCAATGGCAGGCCCCGCCGGCCGGTCGTCTGCCGGCGACGGCGCTGGGCTACCGGGCGGAGCGCGCCGGCACCGGCACCCGCCTGCTGTTCAGCGACGAGGACAGCGGAAGCGACGGCAAAGGGGACGGCAAGGGCGAAGCCGTCCGGCTGCTCGCCGTCTCCACCTTGGCCCCCGACAAGGACCGCGGCCACCGGCTGGTGATCGATCTGGCGCTGCCCTCCATGGCAAAGGCCGACCGCAAGGCCCGCTGACGGCAGACGGCCGCGGCGATTCCCCCGTTTCCTTCATGGTTGTCTTGCCCAGCCGGATCGGTTAGCTGTCTGACCGTTGTCAGTCGCACTGGCCGTAAGCGTTCAACGTCAATCAACGCACTCAACGATCCTCAGCGGTCGGAGTGCGTTCTGATGTCCGGACGCCTGCCGACCGCGGACCAGTGTGGAGCACATCATGAGTTCCCAGCCGGCACGCGATCCTTCTCGCGATCCGTCACACGATTTCTCCCAGGGCCGCCTGTTCATCCTGGCCGCCATCCTGTTCGTCTCCTATCTCTGTGTCGCCATTTCCCTTCCCGTCACGCCGCTGTTCGTGGCCGGAACCTTGGGGATGAGCAATTTCTGGGCGGGTCTGGCCGTCGGCAGCGCCTTTCTCGCCACCATCCTCAGCCGCAGCGTCGCCGGCAATTTCGTCGACGGCGGCGGCGCCAAGCCGGCGGTCGCCCGCGGGCTGGCGTTCTACATCGCCGGCGGGCTGGTCTCGCTCGCCGCTGGGCTGCTGATACATCTGCCTTGGGCGGCTTTCGCCGTGCTGGTGGCGGGGCGCCTGCTGATCGGGCTGGGCGAAAGCCTCGTCGGGGTCGGCGTGATCGCCTGGGGAATCGGCATCGTCGGCCCGCAGCGCTCGGGCAAGGTGCTGGCCCTGGTCGGGGCGGCGCTCTACGGCGCCTTCGCGGCAGGCGGCCCGCTGGGTCTGCTGCTGCTGGACAGTCTCGGCTTCGCCGGTACCATGGCGGTCGGCGTCCTGCTGCCGGTGCTGGGGCTGCTGGCGATCCGGCCGCTGGCGGGGGTTCCGGCGCATCCGGGGGCGAAGCGCCCGCCCTTCCGCAGCGTGCTCGGCCGGATCTGGCTGCACGGCGCCGTCGTCAGTTTGCAGGGCATCGGCTTCGCCGCCATCGGCGCCTTCTTCACGCTGCACTTCGTCCATGAATCCTGGCCGTTCGCCGGGCTCGGGCTCACCGCCTTCGGGGTCGGCTTCGTCCTCGTCCGCTTCGCCTTCGGCCATCTGCCGGACCACATCGGCGGCCTGCCGGTGGCGATGGGGTCGCTGGCGGTCGAGGCGGTCGGCCAGCTGCTGGTCTGGAGCGCCGGCGATCCGACGCTGGCCCTGGCCGGCGCCTTCCTGACCGGGCTCGGCTGCTCCCTGGTCTTCCCCGCCATGGGCCGGGAGGTGGTGCATCTGGTGCAGCCGCATCTGCGGGCGACGGCGCTCGGCGCCTTCGCCGCCTTCCAGGACGTGGCCTATGGCCTGACCGGCCCGGTGGCCGGGCTGCTCGCCGACCGCGCCGGCTATGGCAGCGTCTTCCTGCTGGGCGGGGCCGCCGCCACCGCCGGCTTCCTGACCGCCCTGTCCATGCGCCGGCCCCAGACCGCGGCGGGAAAGCGGCCGGTTCAATAGGAAGGGGCGGCCCCGAAAGGCCGCCCCTTCCCGCACCAAAGTTCAGGCCGGCAGCTCCGTCCGCTGCCGGGCGGACAGCCCACCATCGCCGGCCGCCAGCAGGCCGGATGCCATGCCCGACGAGGCGTCGTGGAAACCGCCGTCGATCCCCTGCGCCTGCGACCCGGTCATCCCGGCCGCCAGCATGGTGACGGCGATGGGGGCCTCGCCAGTGGTGGCGGCCCCACTGGCTGCTCTCCCTGCCTCCGCCGCGCTGGAGGTGCTGCGCTTGATGTAGGCCAGCTCGACCGCGGCGTCGCTGGTGCCGAACTCCGTGGCGATCTCCGGATGGCTCGCCAGATAGGCCGCCGGGTCGAAGGCGGTCAGCGACCGGTTCTCGGCATAGCCGTTGCGGACATAATGGATCTCGGCCGCCTGGACGTCGGGACCGAAGGCCTGGATCAGGTCCGGGTTGCTGGCGATGTAGCGCAGCGCGTCGAAGCCCTGGGCCGGCCGCCCCTCTGCCCGGCCATGCTCGATGTAATGGCGGGCGGCGGCATTGGCATCGGTGCCGAAGGCGACCGCGAGATCGCGGTTGGCCGCCAGGTAATTGTAGCCGTCGAAGGTCGCGGTCCGCCCCTCGGCATAGCCGTTCTGAATGTAATGCCGGGTGCCGGCATCGGCGTTGGTGCCGAAGGCCGCCGACAGGTCCGGATAGGAGGCGATGTAGGACAGCCCGCTGAAGTTGGGATGCCGCCCCTCGCCATAGCCGTACTCGATGAAATGCCGGGCCGCGGCGTCCGCGTCGGTGCCGAAGGCGGCGATCAGCTCGGGGTAGGAGGCGGTGTAGGCGAGCGGATCGAAGGTCACCGTCCGTCCCTCCGCCTGCCCGACCTGAATGTAATGCTGGGTCGCCGCATCGGTGTTGAGGCCGAAGGCGGCGATCAGGTCCGGGTAGGAGGCGATGTAGGCGAGCGCGTTGAAGCCTGCCGGCAGCCCGCCAGCAGGCGGCGTCTGCGGGGTGGAGGCGGGGTCGGCCGACGGCACCACCTGCAGGGCGATGGTCTGCGCCGCCACGCCGCCATGGCCGTCATCGACCTTGTAGGCAAAGGACCCGGCATCGCCTGCAGCACCCCCGGCGGCCAGGAAGGTCAGTCCCGGCAGATCGGCCGCCGTCAGGGTCTGGTTCGCCGCCACGGCGCTGCCGTCGGCCATCCGCACGCTGCCGCCGCCGGGCAAGCCGGTCACCGTCACCGTCAGCGCGTCGCCGTCGACATCGGTCGGGGCGGCGATGCCGAGCGACACCACCGTCCGGTCCTGCACGCTCACCGTCTTGTCGGCCTGGACCATCGGGGCATGGTTGACGACCGGTTCCACCACCGGCGTCACGACCGGATCGGGTGAGGAGGGAGGGGGAGGGGGAGGGGGAGGGGGAGGCGAGACCACCGGCGCGGCCTCCACCGTCAGGGCGACGGTCTGGGTATCGGCGCCGCCATGGCCATCCTCCACCCGGTAGGCGAAGGACCCGGCATTGCCGACGGTGCCGGCCGTCGGGGAGAAGGTCAGGGCCGACAGCTGGGCAAGCGTCAGGCTCTGGTCCGCCGTCACCACGGTGCCGTCGGGGAAAGCCACGGTGCCGCCGGTCGGCAGGCCAGTCACCGTCACGGTCAGGGCGTCGCCATTGGCATCGGTCGGGGCGGCGATGCCAAGCGCCACCGCGCCCGCGTCCTGCCGTGCCGTCACCGTCTTGTCGGCCTCCGTCACCGGGGCGGCATTCACCGTCAGCGCCACGGTCTGGCCGGCGGTGCCGCCATGACCGTCGGAGACGGTGTAGGCGAAGGACCCGGCATCGCCGACGGTGCCTGTGCCGGCGGTGAAGGTCAGGGCGGCGAGCTGGGCGGTGGTCAGGCTCTGGTTGGTCGTCACCGGCGTGCCGTCGCCCAGCCGGATAGCGCCGCCGGCGGGCAGGCCGGTGACCGTCACGGTCAGGGCGTCGCCATCGGCGTCGGTCGGGGCGGCGATGCCCAGCGCCGTTGTCGCATCGGCCTGGGCCATCACCGTCTTTCCGGCTTCCGCCACCGGAGCGTGGTTGGCCTGAACGATGGTGACGCCGCCGCCGACCTGGAACTGGCTGGCGTCGAAGCTGCCGGTCAGCGTCACCGCCAGATCGCTGCCGATCCGCAGGGTGGTGGAACCGGCGCCCGTCTCGACCTGCATGGCGGTCAGGTCGGCACCCACCATCACCAGCCGGTCACCGACGGCCGCGTCGGCGATGGTGACGGCACCGGTGGTCCCGGCGGCGATGCGGATGACGTCGTCGCCGCCGTTGCCGGTGACGGTCGCCCCGGCTCCGACGGTGAGGTCGTCGGACCCGGCGGTGCCGGTCAGGGCAACCCGGCCGAAACCGGTGGCGGCGGACAAATCAACGGTCGCTCCGCTCCCGGACGCGGTCACCGCGAGCGCATTGCCGTTGCCGGTCAGCGCCAGCCCGGCCAGCTGCGAGGCGGCGAGGGTCAGGGTGGCGTTGCTGCCGGTCACCTCGGCCATAACCTCGATGGCCTCGATGCCCGACAGCGCCACCGCCGACAAATCGGCGCTGCCGGCGATGCGCAGGGTATCGGACGCCGCACTGCCGGCGATCATCTCGAAGCCGGCCGCCTGCGCGCCGGTCAGGGTGACGTCATGCGCCTTGCTGCCGGTCAGCTCCAACCGCTCCACCCCGGCCAGCGTCATCCCCGTCAGATCGATCGTGGGAGAGGCGACGTCGGTGTAGTATTCGAGGTCGTAGCCGTTGTAGCTGGTCAGGTCGTCGGAGCGGATCTCCAGCGTGTCGATGCCCTCGCCGCCGTCGAAGCTGACGGTCCCTGCGTCATACTGGCTGACCACGATGTAGCGGTCGTTGCCAGCCTCGCCGAAGATCTGGTCGGCCTGGGTCTGGCCGTAGCTGCCGGCGCTGACGATGCCGGCCAGGATGGTGTCGTCGCCGTCGCCGCCATGGATGGTGTCGCGCTCCCAGTCGCCCTTCAGCAGGTCGTTGCCATCGCCGCCATAGATCAGGTCGGCACCGCCGCCGCCCGCCACCGTGTCGTTGCCGGCGTCGCCATGCAGCTCGTCATTGTCGGCGCGGCCATAGATCAGGTCGTTGCCGCCGCCGCCGAACACCGTGTCGTTGCCGTCGCCGGCCTCCAGCGTGTCGTTGCCGGCCCCGCCATGCTCGACATCGTCGCCGCCATGGCCCCAGAACCACACGGCGGTGTCGCCGGCGGTCAGGCTGTCGGCATGCTCCGACCCGACCCAGCGCTGGATATCGACGAAGGTATCGCCGGCCGCCTCGCCGGTGTTGTTGGCGCCGTTGGTCAGATCCAGCGTGATGCCGGTGGTGGCGTTCTCGTAGGTGACGATGGTGAAGCCGTTGCCGCCGACATAATGGTCGGCACCCAGCCCGCCGTTCAGCGTGTCGCCGGCCGACTGGCCGCTGTTGCCGCCGCCGACCAGCGTGTCGTCGCCCAGGCCGCCGATCAGGCTGTCGTTGCCGGTGCCGCCGACGATGCTGTCGTTGCCGGCCCCGCCATTGATGGTGTTGCCGCTGTCATCGCCGATCAGCGTGTCGTCGCCGTCGCCCGGCGTGCCGGTGTAGGCCAGCCGGTGGACCCAGGCGCCGGTGTCGGAGACGGGCAGGGCGGCGGCGATCGGCCCGGTCGCCATGTCGAGATCCCAGGAAGCGCCCAGCGACGGATGGCCGACCGGATGGCTGGCGGCAGCGACGCGGGCCCCGGTCGCCTGGGCGAGCGCTTGGACGAAGCGCCCGCCATCGGCACCGGTGTCGCAGGCATGGATCAGAATCTCGGTGTCCGGAGCCTGCGGCCAGGAACGGGACAGCGCCGTCACGTCGAGCCGGTGGGCACCCAGCCGGACCGCGCCGGGCTCGCCATGGGCCAGCAGATGGACGGCGGCGGGACGGGTGGCAAGCGCGGCGGCAACAGCCCCTCCACCATCTCCATCGGCCGCGACCCGGACGATCCGGACATCGGGCCGGCAACGGTCGAGCAGCAGATCGAGATCGTCGAGGCTGGCGTCCGCAATCAGTACGTCGCGCACGGATGGTCCTCCTTCATGGCCGCAAGCATATGGGCGGCAGTATTCTTTCAGGCCGAACGACCCTGTTCTCCCAAATGTGAGGAACAGTTGTGCAGCAACAACTCGATAAGTCGGGGTATCGCCGGCAAGAACGGGCGATCACTTGCAGGAAATCGTAAGAAGGAGACTGCGATTTCAGGCGGTGACTTCAGCTCAAGCCAAAGCCCGACCGTGAGAGATCAAAATTGCCGCTTTGCGGGAAACTAGACTTTGGTGCGCACGAAAAAGGGGTGGAATTGGCTGGCCCCCGCGCTGGTTCGATACCATGACAACATGATTTGAGAGTATGATTTCATGTCATTAAACTGATGCATAAGAATGCTTATGGAAAAGCCATGCTTCCGCTCATTCCTCGCAGCACTCCACCACCGCCTGCCCGCGGGAGATGTCGGTGACCAAGCGGATGAAGGCGTCGGACTGGTCGCGGGGAAGCGTGACCTGAAGCCGGACCCCGTCGGCGGTGAAGCCGGTGGTCTCCACCCGCGTGCCGGAAAAGCCGCCGAGGCTGGAGCGGATGCGAGCCTCCTCGGCGAAGCCGCAGGAGACGGACAGGGTGGAATAGGCGACAATGGGCTCGCGCGCCGCCGCCTTCAGGCAGCTCGCCGCCGTGCCGCCATAGGCGCGCACCAGCCCGCCCGCCCCCAGCAGGATGCCGCCGAACCAGCGGCTGACCACCACCGCCACCCGGTCCATCTCCTGCCCTTCGATGGCCTGGAGGATCGGCCGTCCGGCGGTCCCGCCCGGTTCGCCGTCGTCGCTGAAACGATAGACGTCGCCGACCCGCAAGGCCCAGCAATTGTGGCCGGCATCCGGCAGGCTGGACGCGGCGATGAAGCGGCGCGCCTCCTCCTCGCTCCCGGCCGGGGCGGCCTGGGCCAGGAAGCGGCTCTTCTTGATGTCCTGTTCGAACCGTTCGGTCCTGACGAGGGTGAACATCATGAGGGTGACCGCTGGCCTACAGCACGAAGTCGAAGGCGGAGAAGCTGTAGTTGGCGATGTTGACCTGGATGCGGAAATCGGCCGTCCGGTCGCCGTTCACGTCGCCCTCGATCAGCGTCACCGTGCCGGAGGCCTGATAGCGCAGCTGGCCGGCAGCACTGAAACCATCGGTGCCGATGAAAGTGAAGGCGTCGTTCCCGGTATTGCCGGTGATGGCGTCGATCTCCGACAGATCGATGCGGTCGCCCTCGGCGCCGACGGTGGCATAGCTCGCCAGCCCCTTCAGCGCCTCCGCCGCCACGACGGCGCCGTTGAAATTGATGATGACATCGGGGGCGGCCAGGGTGGATTCGTTCAGGTTGCGGATGGAGAAGACGTCCGCCCCGATACCACCATCCAGCAGGTCGGCGGCATAGCCGCCGATCAGCGTGTCGTTGCCGGAACCACCCAGCAGCACGTCCTCGTAACCGGTGACGGTGTCGCTGGCGTTGACGGAGATCTCGTGGTTGCGGTCGGAATAGACGTCGCCGAACATCACGTCGTCACCGCCGCCGCCGCGCAGCACGTCACTGCCCAGCCCGCCATAGAGCGTGTCGTTGCCGAGCCCGCCGTCCAGCCAGTCGGTCCCGGCCCCGGCGTCGAGCCAGTCATTGCCGTCCTCGCCCAGCAGGGTGTCGTTGCCGACGACATCGATCACGTCGCCGCGCATCAGGTCGTCCCCCGCCCCGCCGAACATCAGGTCGTTGCCGGCCCCGCCCTCCAGCTGGTCGGCGCCGTCGCCGCCAAGCAGGACGTCGTTGCCGGCATTGCCGAACAGCGTGTCGTTGCCGCCCAGCCCGGCGATGGTGTCGTTCCCGCCACCGCCGCCGATGGCGTCGCCCTGGAACGTCCCCACCAGATAGTCGTTGCCGGTAGAGGCGGAGGTCGAGACGGTCAGCCCACTCAGCGACGGTTGGGAGAAGCTGACCAGCGACCCCAGCGGATAGACGCCGTCGGTGGCCTGCAACAGCTCGATGCTGGTCAGCGTGTCGGTACCGTCGGGTCCGCTGACCACCAGATTGCCGCTGCCATCGAAGGACAGGGAATAGGAGGAGAGCGCGCCGGTCAGCACGAAGCTGTCGATCCCGGCCAGCCCGTCCACCGTGTCGGTGATCGCATTGCCCAGCGCGTCGAAAGCGGCGCTGCCGCTCAGCGTGTCGTTGCCGGTGGTACCGGTCACGACCACCGGTGCCCCCACCGGTGCTCCGATTGGCGCAGCTTGCTGCGACAGCGGGTCCGCCGCCCAGCCGGGGAACGCCATCGGCATGGCAAGCCCTTCGGCGGCGCCATTCCCCGACCGGCCGGGCGTCAGCCGCAGCGGCCGGCCTTCGCGCATGCCGAAGGAGAGGTAATGCAGTTTGGCCGCCGTGGCATCGCCGCCGGTGGCCGCAGCCACATCGGTGTTCGCCGCGAGATAAGCCGAGGCGTCGAAGGTCGCGCTGCGCCCCTCGCTCCGGCCGAAGCGGGCATAATGGACCACCGCCGCTGCCGGATCGATGCCGACGGCCGCGAACACGTCCGGATTGGAGGCGAGATAGCCGTAGGGATCGAAGCCGGCCGTGCGGCCTTCGCGGGCGCCATAGGCCAGGTAATGCTGAATGGCGGCCCCGGGATTGAGGCCAACGGCCGCCAGCACGTCGGGATTGGCGCCCAGATAGCCCAGCGCGTCGAAGCCGTTCAGGCTGCGTCCCTCGTTCCGGCCGCTCCAGGCATAATGGGCCGCCGCGGCGATCACGTTGTCGCCGAAGGCGGCGGCAAGGTCACGGTTGGCCGCCAGATAGCTGCGCGCGTCGAAGGCAAAGGCCGCCGGAGCGGCAGTGCGGCCGTCGATGGTCAGCAGCTCGACATCGGTCAGGATATCCGTGGCGCGGCTCGACACCACGGCATAGCGCCGGTTGTCCAGCGCCACCACCACAGGCGTTTCAGCCCGGTAGCTGCCGCCCTGCAAGGCGTAGCGGCGCGGGTCGGCGGTGTAGGCGGCGCGGTCGGTGCCGGCGCCGCCGTCGAAGCTGCGACCGCTCGGGATCCCCAGATAGACGCTGTCGTTGCCGTCGGCCCCGACGAAGCCGTCGATCTGCTGGAAACTGCGGGCACCGAGCCGGTCGACCGTCCCGCCGGTCAGAGCGACGTCCAGACCCTCGATCCGGTAGCGCAAGAGCCCGGACGGATCGCGGTCGGTCAGGCTGGTGAAGCGGACGGTCGCCGTCGTCCCGCTGCCGGTGGCGGTATAGTCGAGCGTCGTGGCATGGGCCCGGCCGGCGACCGTGCGGGTGACGGTCTGGCTGCCGGCCCCGGCGGCAATGGAGGAGGCATCCGGCAGGGTGGTGAAGGCATCGGCGACGAAGCCGTTCGCCAGCCGGGCCTCATCCAAGTCGAGGGCAAAGCCCTGCCCCGCCACCAGCCGTGCCATGCACGCCCCCTAACCCCACCGCAAGACGGCACAAGCCGCCGGGTTCAGGCCGATCAGATGACCTGGAGATAGGCCGGGTCGAGCGCGCCGTGGCGGAACGGGATCCAGTCCTTGTGGTCGGCGCGGTACTGCAGGCCGTAGGGGTTCTTGAAGAAGATCTTCTGCAGCGGCTGGCCGCCCTCGGCGCGGGTGCGCTCCAGGTCGATCAGCGCCGACGAGGCGAACACCTTCTCCCACAGCTCGGTGTTGTCCACCTCGCGGCCAGCGTTCTTCACATAATCGCGCGCGGTGTCGCTGAGCTGCCAAGCCTCTTCGACCATCGCGTAATAGTCCACAGTACCCTCGGCCATGGCCTTCGAACTCCAACCAGCGTTGCACAGAGTTTCCGCTCACATAGCGCATTTTCGGCGGCAAAGGAACCACCTGCGCGCCGCAGCGGTTGAGCGTGGCCGGACGACGGCCGCGCCCTTGTCGGACGATGTCACGGACGGTGATGTTACGGACGATCCGCCGCCGCTCCGTCGATGGCCTGTCCACTGATCCCGTTCATCCGGGGTGCCGGCAGCTGGGCGGGCAGCGGCGCCGTCCGGTTCTTGCGCAGCGGGGCCGCCAGCTTCTCCCACGACCGGGTACGCAGCAGCCGTCCGGCGACCCCCAGCCCGACCGCCAGCAGACCGGTCAGGCTGATCGCCGCCCCCACCGGCCCGCCGACCAGGAGGCCGGCCAGCCCGGCGACCCCGGCCAGCAGGGCGCGCAGGCCGATGGTCAGCGCCACCGTTCCCGTCCCCGGCGCCACGCGCGGCAGCAGAACCAGCAGAAGCCCGCAATCGACCGCCGTGCGCAGGCTCCAGGCCGCCGCGGCGCCGACCGCGCCATAGCGCTCGGCCAGCAGCCACAGCACGCCGAGATAGACCGGCAGCTCGGCCAGTTGCAGGCGCGCCGTCACGTCGACACGGCCGACGCTCTGGATCAGGGTGTTGGGCACATAGGCGGTGGCGTTGAAGAAGACGCCCAGCATCAGGATCGACAGCACAGACGCGCTGTTGGCGGCGAAGGCCGGACCCAGCCACAGCTCCAGCGCCGTCTCGCCGCCGACGATGGTGGCGGCCTGCATCGCCAGGAACACCGCCAGCGTCAGGTGGCCGCCGGCGTCCAGGATGCGGCCCAGCGCCGGCGGGTCGCGCCGGAACAGGCTGGAGGCCAGCGGGAACAGCGCCAGCGACAGGGCGCCGGGGATCACCATCAGCCGCGACAGCAGCTCAAAGGGGGTGGTGTAGAAGGCGACCATCGCCGCCGGCACCAGACTGAGCAGGATGAAGCGGTCGGCATAGAGCATCGCCGGGCCGACCAGATTGTTCAGCATCATCCAGGCGCTCATGGTGAACAGCCCGCGCAAGGAGGGCCGGCCCCAGCGGCCGGGGCGCAGCAGATCCGGCACTTGGCCCACCGCCAGCACGCCATAGCCGACCAGCCCGATGAAGCGCCCGGCCGCGATGGCGGCGATCACCGGCACCAGGCTCTGGCTGAAGGGCAGAACGCAGAGCGGGCTGAGATAGTTCAGCACCCCCACCGTCATCCGCACCAGGCTGATCGGGCGGAAGCGCTGGTGCGCCTCCAGCACGCCGCGCAGGCCGGCGGACACCAGCGCGATCGGCACGATGGCCGCGGCGATCAGCAGGCTGGTCCGGATCTCGTTCGGCGAGGTGCCGGTCTCCAGCTGGAAGCGGTCGGCCAGCAGCCCGGCGCCCAGCGCCACCACCCCGCCGGTCAGGAGGCCGATGGCCCCCATCAGGGCGATGGCCGGCCCGGCGATCCCAGCCGTGTTGGCAGAACCCTCCCCCTGCCCTTCCCGCTGTCCGTCCCCATGCCCACCGGCATGGCCGATCCGGTCGGCGACGACCTGCACCAGCGACCGCCCGAGCCCGAGGTCCAGCACGCCCAGATAGCCGAGCAGGGCCCAGATCAGGGTCAGCGCGCCGAAGCGCTCCATCCCGACGGCGGAGATGAGCCACGGAATCGACAGCAGGGCCGCCGCCATGGGCAGCCCCTCGCCAAGCAGATTCCAGAGCGTGTTGCGAAGCAAATTCGGAGGTCCGTACGCGAAACACTGTGGAGCGGCGTTCGGGACGACCCGACCCCGGCCATCCGGCTTTCCAGCCGTTCGACCTAGGTCTATGCCCTCCTGACGACGCCATTGTTATCGGTCCATCCCGTCCAAAACGCTAACGGAATCGCTTGGGCGGAACGGTCTGGACCCTGAACGTCCGCCGGCCCTGCCCCTAACCCTGCCCTTTGAACTGGCCGACTGGACCCGTATCAGGACAGAACCCGCTCCAGCGCCGCGGCGACCCTGTCGACGTCATCGTCGGCCATGGCCGGAAACAGCGGCAGCGACAGCGTGTGGGCGTAATGGCTCATGGCGCCGGGCAGGGCGAGATCACCGTAACGGCGCCGCCAGTAGGGTTGGCGATGGACGGGGATATAGTGCACCTGGGTGCCGACGCCCAGGGCGCGCAAGCCCGCCATCACGGCCGAGCGGGTCCGTCCCGCAGCAGGGAAATCGATACGCGCCGCACACAGGTGCCAGGCGGGACGGCACCCGGGCACCAGGGCCGGCGGCCGCACCAGCGGGGCCAGCGGCGCCAGCCGCCCGGCATAGAGCGCCATCAGCCGCGACCGCCGTTCGACGAAACGGTCCAGCCGGCCGAGCTGGCTCAGCACCAGGGCGGCATGGATGTCGGAGAGGCGATGGTTGAAGCCCGGCTCCGCCATCTCATAGTACCAGGGGTTGGGGTTCCCCTCCGCGTCGAGCGCTGCGTCGGGATCGGTGAAGCCTTCCCCCGCCTGCGGCTCGCGCATCATGCCGTGGTTGCACAGGCGCCGCACCCGGGCCATCAGCGCCGGGTCGTTGCCGGTGACCGCCCCGCCCTCCCCGGCCGCGATGGTCTTGACCGGATGGAAGGAGAAGACGGTCAGCGATCCGGCCTCCACCTCCGGCCAACCGGCGCCCACCGGCCTCTCATGACCGCCGGACAGATCCACCGTCCCGATGGCGTGGCAGGCATCCTCGACCAGCGCCAGCCCTTCGGCCTGCGCGAGCGCGGCGAGGGCGGCCGTCGGCGCCGTCTGTCCGGCATAATGGACGGGGGCGAGGGCGCGAACGCGCCAGCCGGCCTTGCGGGCGCGGGCAATGGCGGCTTCGGCCTCGGCGACGCCCATCAGCCCGCTGTCGGGATCGACGTCGGCGAAGGCGACCTCGGCACCGGCATGGCGGGCGGCCGACGCCGTCGCGAGGAAGGTGTTGGACGGCACCACCACCGCGTCGCCCGGCCCGATGCAGAGCGCGGCATAGGCCAGCCGCAGCGCCGCGGTGCCGTTGGCGCAGGCCACCGCCTCGGCTGCTCCCACCCTGGCGGCCAACGCCCGCTCGAAGCCGGCGACCGCCGGCCCCTGGGTCAGCCAGTCGCCGCGCAGCACCGCCGCCACCGCGGCGATGTCGTCCTCCTCCACCGACTGGCGGCCATAGGGGAGGAAGGGCAAACTTGCCATCAGGGCGCTTCCGCCAGCAGGGTGCGCAGACGCTCGCCATCCAGCCAGTCGTCGTTGCCGTCGCTGGCATAGCGGAAGCCGTCGGCCACCGGGCGGGCGTTCAGCCGCTCGTAGGGCGCATGCTGCCAGAAGGCGAAGGCCGGCTCGATGACGTAGCGGTCGTCCAGCTCGTAGGTCTGGCGGGAATCGTCCTCGGTGATCATCACCTCGTGCAGCTTCTCGCCGGGGCGGATGCCGACGATCCGCTGCGGCAACTCCGGCGCCATGGCGCGGGCGAGGTCGGTGATGCGCATGCTGGGGATCTTCGGCACGAAGATCTCGCCGCCCTGCATCATGGCGAAGCAGGACAGCACGAAATCGACGCCATGCTGCAGGGTGATCCAGAAGCGGGTCATCCGCTCGTCGGTGACCGGCAGATGGTCGGCCCCCCCGGCGATCATCTTGCGGAACAGCGGCACGACGCTGCCGCGCGACCCCACCACATTGCCGTAGCGCACCACCGCGAAGCGGGTGTCGAGCGCGCCCGACAGGTTGTTGGCGGCGATGAAGATCTTGTCCGACGCCAGCTTGCTGGCGCCATAGAGGTTGATCGGGTTGGCCGCCTTGTCGGTCGACAGCGCGACGACACGCCGCACCCCCGCCGACAGCGCCGCCCGCACCACATTCTCCGCCCCGTAGACGTTGGTGTTGATGCATTCCATCGGGTTGTATTCGGCGGCCGGCACATGCTTCAACGCCGCGGCATGGACGCAGAAATCGACGCCGCGCATCGCCAGTTCCAGCCGTTCGCGGTCGCGCACGTCGCCGATGAAATAGCGCAGCATTGGCCCCCACTCCGCCGGCATGTGCTGCTGCATCTCGTACTGCTTGAATTCGTCGCGGGAGAAGATGATGACCCGGCGCGGCGTCGCATGCCGCATCACCGTCTCGACGAAGCGGCGCCCGAAGGAGCCGGTACCGCCAGTCACCAGGACCGACCGGCCGTCCAGCATGCGCAGGCCGGCCTCAAGCCCGGTGCCGGCGGCAGGGTCCGGATGCCAAGACTTGGAATCACTGGCCTTGCTGGAGTGTGTCGTCACCGCCGGTTCCGTCCGTTGAAGCCGCATCGCTCGAAGCCGCCGGGCCTGCTGCGGTCCGGGTGGTCCGGATCAGGCGCCGCATCGGGGATCGAAATGAACCCCTACCGTAACCGGTGCTTTCTGACGATCGGGTTAATTCACTCCGCCCCCCGGTGCAAGGCCCTCATCGGACCGGCATGGCCGCAGCCGGCCCGCCTGCACGTCCTCCAGCAGGCGGATCTGCGCCGGCAGGCAGACGGTGGCGAGATCGAAGCGCTCCACCGCCGTCATCCTTGCGGCGGCCGACAGGGCGGCGCGCAGATCCGGATCGTCCAGCACCGTCTCCACCCGGTCGGCGAGCGCCATGGGATCATAAAAGCCGGTCAGCAGCCCGTTCACCCCGTCCTCGATCACCTCGGCGACCGGCGGCGTGTCGGAGCCGACGATGACGGCGCCACAGGCCATCGCCTCCAGCATCGACCAGGACAGGACGAAGGGAAAGGTCAGATAGATGTGGGCGCGCGAGATGCGCAGGACAGAAAGGTAGCTGTCATAGGGCAGCTTGCCCAGCACATGCAGCCTTGCTGCCTCATGCAGCGGGTTGCCGGCGGCGTCCAGCATCGTCTCCCGCCACATCTTTTCCCGCCAGGTTCCGCCACCCTCGGGCGGCGCGCCATAGCTGACCTCGTCGCCACCCACCATCAGGATGTGCAGGTTGGGCCGGCGCCGCAGCAGTTCCGCCGCCGCCCGCATGAAGGTGGGAAAGCCGCGGTAGGGTTCCAGGTTGCGGGCGACATAGGTCACCACCTCGTCCTCGCGCGACAGGGTCCGGCCGTCGGGCAGGGTGACGGTGGCGGCAGGATCCGGCCGGCAGACCGCGGTATCGACCCCGTCATGGACCACTGAGATGCGCGGACGGAAGGCATCGGGATGCTGGCGCCGCTGCCACTCCGTCGGGCTGACGCCCCAGTCCATCGCGTCCAATCCGGTCAGCAGCGAGGCGTTCTTGGTGCGGATGCGGCAGCGCGTCTCCAGCGTCACCGGCTTTTCCGGATCGAAGCCGACGTCCGATCCCTCCGCCCGGTAGAAGAACTCGCAATAGAGCAGCAGGCGGGCGTCCGGGAACAGGTCCTTCAGAAACAGAGCCTCGCCCCAGCCGGGATGGGCGCAGATCACGTCGGGGGTGAAACCCTCCTTCTGCAGGGCCAGACCGGCGCGGACCGCGCCCTGCCCGTGCAGGACCTGCCCCTCGAACATGCGGATATAGGGATGGGTGCCCTCCCCCGGCTCACGCGCCGGCCGGTAGAGCGCCATCTGCACGCCGCCCGGCAGTTCGCGCCGGACCTTGCCGATGAAGGCGACCCGATGGGCCGGGTCGGCCGCGAAATGGCGGACGAGATGCTTGTACTGGCCAGGGGTGTTCTGGTGGACGAACAGAATCCGCATGGAAGGATGATGCCCGGAAACGGAGGAACGGGGCGACAGCCTGCAACCATCCGTCACCGCTGTCGATGCATAAGACCAGCGGCCACTGATGATCGCCGCTGGTATCCGCGCCGACCGGCGGAGCTTGGCGGTGCCGGGTGGCATATCCCCGGTAATAAGTTTAAGAACCAAGCGACCCCACAACCGAAGGGACCGTCCGGCATGCAGTGCCGCCCTCTTCACCCCTGGCAGCAGGTCACCGTCGGCAGCGGCCTGACGCTGCACGCCCCGCTGACCGTCCGCGCCGACGCAGGCGCACTCCGGCGCGAGTTCGACGCCCTCGACGCGGCGACGGGGGACGAGGGGCGCCAGTTCAGGGCCGGGGACGGCAGCTGGTCGTCGATCACCCTGATCGAGGAGGGGCTCGCTCCCAACGGCAACCGCGTCCAGGGCAAGCCGACCCCGGCCCTCGACCTGATGCCGACCGCCCGGGCCCTGTTGGAAGGGCTGCGCTGCCGCATCCTGTCCTGCTACGTCCACCGGCAGGAGCCGGGCGGCCTGCTCCGCTGGCATTACGACAGCGCCGGCCTGCACCTGCCTGAAGCCCGGCTGATCGTACCGGTCATCGTCCCGCCTGCCGCTGTGACCTGGATCGGCGACAGCCCGGCCGCCTATCCGGCCGGCATGCTGTGGGCCGGCGATTTCACCTTCCCCCATCAGGTGGAGAACGCGCCCGAGGAGCAACGGATCGTCCTGCTGGTCGACGTGGTCAGCGACGGGCGCTCCCGCTCCCTCGCCCCGCCGGAGCTGTACGGCCAGCTGCCGCTGCGCGTCGGCTTGAGAGAGCAGGCGGTCAACAGCCTCCTGGAGAACCGGGAACCGGTGGCGGTCTGACGGTGCCCTCTACCCGGCGCGGAGCAGGGCCTCGTAGCGCCGGACGGTTTCCCGCATCTCCTCCAGCAGCAGGCGCTGCTCGTCGGCCGCGGCCCGCGCCCGCTCCGCCTCGGTCCGCGCCTGCTCGGCATAGAGCCGGGCCTCCTCGGCTGAGAGACCGTTTGAAAAGATTTGGCTCTGAAAGCGTGATGTGATTCAAGCTTCGGATGTGGATCGAAGCGACGCGCAGCCGGATGGCCAGGATCGAGAAGCAGACGAAGCGGTATTCGACGGACCTGACCGATGAGGAATGGTCTCTGATAGAACCGCTGATGCCACAGAAGGCCCCCACCGGCCGTCCGAGGTGTGTGGACCTTCGGGAAATCTTGAACGCCTTGCGCTACTTGGCCCGGACGGGCTGCGGCTGGCGGCTTTTACCAAAGGATTTCCCGCCGTGGCAGACGGTGTATTGGTGGTTCCGGCATCTCCTGCGGCGCTTGCTGTTTCAGACGATCCACGACGTGACGTTGATGATCGATCGTGAACGGGCTGGCCGCGAAGCCAGTCCGAGCGCCGGGGTTGTGGACAGCCAATCGGTGAAGGCTCCCGCCGCTACGGAGCGCGGCTACGATGCGGGCAAGAAGATCAACGGGCGCAAACGGCACATCGCGGTCGACACCGATGGCCGCCTGCTGATGGTGAACCTGACCACCGCCGACATTTCCGACTCCGCCGGAGCCCAGAAGATCCTGGAGGCGATGCGCAAGCGTTGGCCGTGGATGAAGCACCTTTTCGCCGACAGTGCCTATGATCGCAAGAAGCTGATGGATAAGGCTGGCTTCCTCGACTTTACCGTCGAGGTGGTTCGGCGAACCGATACCGAGCCGGGGTTCAAGGTCGTGCCGCGGCGATAGGTGGTCGAGCGGACATTCGGATGGATGACCCGCTGGAGACGTCTGGTTCGAGACTATGAAGCCCGGATCGACGTCTCCGGCGGTATGATACAGCTCGCCATGGCGAGCCTGCTACTTCGACGAGTCTGCCACTGAAGCGGTTGTCAAACGGGCTCTGAGAGGCGGGTCTCCTCGTGAAGCCGTCGCGCCCGCTCTTCGGCCTGCCGCGCCTCTTCCGCCACGCAGCGTGCCAGCCCTCCCAACGAGCGCCGATCCTCGTCTTCGATCCGCCAGTCCTCGGCTTGCTGCCGTTGCGTCTCGCCGGTGATCCGTCCTTCCTCGGCCACCAGGCGGGCACCTTCCGCCTCCATATGGCGCTCGAACGCCACATTCCGCTCTTCTTCGGCTTTCTCGCGCAGCAGTTCGGCGGCCCGGCGGGATTCCTCGCCCTTGTTGCGGCGCGCCTCGCTGCGCCGCCGCCAGTCCTCGGCATCAGCGCGTCGGTTCTCGGCGAGTTCCTGAGGGTTGCAGGGGGGGGCCAGGGGAAGGTGCGTGCGGATCATGGTGCTTCCCCTTCATCAGGCGATGGGACGCAGTCAGCGTCCTTTCGGTCACACAGAGACGTTCGCGGCTCTGGTCCAGAAGGCGACGCCTTCGTTCCAGCGCCTCCCAGAGTGTCGTATGCAGGGCCCTGAGGCGATCGAGAGTTTCCATTCCACCCTCAACAGACAAGTCCGGCAACCCGCCCCAACGGCATAGTGGCCGGCCAGGGAACAGATTCTCCGAAAGAGGTCTGCATCGGCCCGCCTCATAAGGATCCGTTCCGCTCCCGCCTCTTGGCGCCTATAAGGTCCTGTGTCCGCCGGCCCTCCCGGTTCATCGCGCGACGGAGCGCCGACATCCTTTGTCCTCTTCCACGTCCCCCCTGCCCTCCTCCCCCTGGCGCTTCCTGTGGATGTTCGTGCGCGAGCGTTTCCTCGGCCGCGCCATCCTGCTGAACCTCGCCGCCGCCGGCGGGATCGGGCTGATGGGGATGGAGCCGGTGGCGATGCGCGGGCTGGTCGACGCGCTCGCCGGGCTGTCGGGGACGGGGCTGTCAGGGCAGCAGCCCGCCGGCTCTCCCGCCTGGACGGCGGAGGTGATGCGCTGGTTCCTGCTGCTGGGCGGGCTGTGGATCGCGTCCGCCCTGTTCAACCGGCTGCGCGAGCTGGTGGATCTGCACACCTCGCCAGCCTTGCGCCATGCCATCCAGGTCCGGCTGTTCGACCATCTGATCGACCATTCGCCGCGCTACTTCCAGGACAATTTCGCCGGCAACCTGGGCCAGAAGGTCAAGCAGGCCGGCCAGAGCGCCATCCAGATCCTGGAAATCCTGACCAACGACATCATCCGCATCGTCGTCATCCTCGCCATCGGCATGACCCTGCTGGCCTCGGCCCAAACCTTGTTCGCCGGGCTGCTGGTCGGCTGGACGGCGGCTCATCTGACCCTGTCGGCGCTGCTGGCGCGGCGCTGCCTGCGGCTGTCGCACGCCTTTTCCGAAGAGGTGTCCTCGACCACCGGCCGCATGGTCGACATCATTGCCAATGCCGAGCTGGTGCGGGCCTTCGCCCGCCGGCGCCAGGAACTGGCCGGCCTGTCCGACGCCCTGACCGGCGAGATCGCGCGGTCGAAGGAGCTGCGCTGGTTCCTGACCAAGATGTGGTTCTGGCTGTTCAACGCCCTGCTGATCTTCCAGATCACCCTGATCGGCATCGCCGTGTCGGAGGCGACGGCCGGCCGCATGAGCGTGGGCGACTTCGCCATGATCTTCTCGCTGGCCAGCATCGTCGGCGGCAATGTCTGGGGCCTGTCGACCCGCATGCTGGGCTTCTTCGAACAGCTGGGCATCCTGTCGGGGGCGCTGGAGCTGATCGTCCGCCCGCACGAGATCCCCGATCCGCCCGGCCGCCCCGATCTGACCGTCACCGAGGGCGCCATCCGCTTCGAGGAGGTCCGCTTCGCCCACCCGGGCTCCGATCTTGAGAAAGGGGGGGCGGTGTTCGACGGACTGTCGCTGACCATCCGGCCGGGGGAGCGGGTGGCGCTGGTCGGTCCGTCGGGAGCCGGCAAGAGCACGCTGGTCCGCCTGCTGCGCCGCCAGTTCCCGTTGCAAGGCGGCCGGATCCTGATCGACGGCCAGGACATCGCCATGGTCAGCCTCGCCTCGCTCAACCGCGCGGTCGCCGAGGTGCCGCAACTGCCCAGCCTGTTCCACCGCTCGATCCGCGACAACATCGCCTATGGCAGCGAGGAGGCGACGGACGAGGCGATCCGCGCCGCATCCGCCCGTGCCCATTGCGACCGCTTCATCAAGGGCCGCGCGGGCGGCTATGACACGGTGGTGGGAGAGCGCGGCATCCAGCTGTCGGGCGGTGAGCGCCAACGGGTCGCCATCGCCCGCGCTTTCCTGAAGGACGCGCCGATCCTGGTGCTGGACGAGGCGACCTCGTCGCTAGATTCCGAGACCGAGCATCTGATCCAGGACGCACTTCTCGGCCTGTTCGAGGGGCGCACCGTGATCGCGATCGCCCATCGGCTGTCGACCGTCACCGGGATGGACCGCATCCTCTATATGGAGAAGGGGCGCATCCTGGAGGACGGTGACCACGCCACCCTGCTGCGCCAGGATGGACCCTATGCCCGGCTGTGGCGGCGGCAGGTCGGCGGCTTCCTGCCGGACGATGCCGGCATCACCACCATGGAGGAGGCACGATGAGACGGCAAATCCGCTTGGGGATCCGCCCGGCACTGCTGCTCGCCGCCAGCCTGTTCACCTTCGCCACGGAGGCAGCCGCCATGTCCCCAACCATGTCCCCCCTGCTCTTCTTCCAGCGGATCGAGCGCGTCGGCCTGCTCTGTGCGGTGGACGCCGAGGACGGCCCGGCCGCCGATCTGGGGGATGACGCGCTGTGCGGCCGCGCCGCCGCGGTGCTGTCTGGGCTGCTGGCCTCCGGCCCGGCGGTCGCGGTGCTCGCCCCCAACGACGCCCGCATCGCCGACGCCGGCACCTTGCTGCTGCTGGTCCACGCCACGCTGCGGCCGGATGACGGAAAGCGGCTTTTGTCCCTCGCCGCCACTCTCCAGCGCAGCGGATCCGTCGGAGGGCCGCCTTTTTTCATGCTGCCGCCCCAGGCTTTGTTCCTGTCCGGCAAGCTGGAGGAAAGTCTTTTGGAATCAAGGCTCCGCCGCCTGCTGACCCCGCTGGCGAAGGCGTTGCGCGCCAATCCCTGAGGGGACGTGGTTTGGAGTCTTGTCGCAGGGGGGAGAAAGCGGCACCGTAGGCTTGAACATTCACAAGCTGTCATTCCTGTGAAGGCGGGAATGCAGCTACCTCAAACATTTGGCAAGGAAGCCCTGATCCCCGCCTGCGCTGGAATGCCTCTTGAACAGGGAAGGTACAGGCCTTGCGATCAGCGGCAAAGCTGCGCGAACTTGCGCTCCGGGATCGGCGGCGGCGAGGGGTGCAGCATCAGCCCCTGTTCCTCGACATCCACCCGTGCGTCCGGATACACCGCAAGCGCCAGTTGAAGCGCCTCGATGAACCGCTTCCTGAAATCACGCAGACGGCTGTATCCGGCGCCGAACTGCTCGAACACCGCCGGCCAGGTGATCGGGGTGGAGCGGTTCAGGCTATGCAGCCGGTAGGCCAGCCAGATATAGATGTCGATGCTGGTGCTGTTGTTCTGGATATGGCGCAGTGCCGGTTCCCAGATCGGCACCGGATGGGCCTTCAATTCGCGGAAGAAGGCCTCGGACAGCAGCACGCGGTCTTCCCACAGCGACCCCTGGCCCGGCTCCGCCCCGGCATTGGCCGAGAAATGGATGCCGCCCTTGACGATCGACCCCTTTTCGAAGCCGATGCTGTGGGCGTCCTCCCAGGCGAAGGTCAGGTTGCAGGCGGCGATGCGCGAGGCCTGCTCGCGGATGTCGCGGTAGGTCTGGCCGCCCACCGACAGGCCCATGCGGTCGAGCCATTCGTGCATGCTGCGGCCCAGCTCGACCTCACGGCTGTCGGTCTGGATCGCCCTGGTTTGCAGATACAGCAGGATCATCCGCGCGCGGCTGCCATACGGAACACCGTAAAGCTTAAAGCCACCGTTGCGGATCGGCAGTCGTCCCGGTTCGATCAGCAAGCGGATCTTATGTCCGCGACGCTCCCACGGCTGGTCGTCGGGAAGACGACGATGCGGAAGAGCCGTCAGCGCAAAACCCGAATAGGTGATACCAAGCTCCTGCCGTTCCTCTTCGAGGACGGCAGCAGCGACATCGACTAGCGAACGCTGATCCGGATCGGTCTGGAGCGCCTTCGCCTGGTCGCGTCCCAGCTGGGTAATCAGGGTGTGTATCTGTCCCATAGCGAGCTGACCTTGGCACGACTTTGCGGTCAACGCTATATCACGCTCGGTTAGTGCCAGCAATTTGGAGTCTTGTCGCTCAAACTATTTGTACGGTTATTTGATTCAGTTAATAGTTTGCGCGACAAGACTCCAGTAGAGAATCGCGAGTCGCGCGACAAAACTCCAGAACTCCCGCGACAAGACTCCAGCGGATAGTCCGCGTTGCCTGTGGATTTTTCGGCTGACGCGACAAGACTCCAGGCGGGACATTTCGATTCGGCCCCGAATCGCTTCTGAGTCGCTGATTTCCGAGTCGCAGAGGCGAATCGATCACGACTCGTCGGTGATTCACCGTTTCCCATGCCGGTCGTCTCAGCTCTGTCCGCAGCCCGGTTTGGAGTTCTGTCGCGCCCCGTCCTGGTCCGGTTCCCCGGGAACCGCTTGTCCAGGTCGCAGCCCCGGAGCCTGGCGCCGGGGGGCGCGACAAGACTCCAACCTTGAACCCGGCTTCACCTTCGGACGGTCGTCGCCGTGGGAAGCGTTTGGAGTCTTGTCTCGCCCCCCAACCCCCATCCAATTCCATGCCGACCTCCCGTGCCCTTTTCCCGGAAGGGGCGCTCCGGTCGGATGGGTCTCGGAGGGGTGCTTGTGAAGCGTGGAAAGCACGGTCTATAACGAACCGCCATGGCGCCGGCTTCCGGGGGTGACCTTGCGGCTTTCCGGCGACCGACCACATGCTCACACAACAGATGGCGGCAGGATGAACGGCAATTCCGCGCAGAAAATCGTCCCGGTGCTGCTGTCCGGCGGTACGGGGTCCCGTTTGTGGCCCTTGTCGCGCGAACTGTATCCCAAGCAGTTTCTGCCGCTCTGCTCCGACCGGACGATGCTTCAGGACACCGCCCTGCGGGTCAGCGCGCAACCGCGCTCCACGCTGCCCGCTTCCGGTACGGCCGGGGAGGTCGCCTTCTCGGCCCCGCTGGTGATCTGCAACCAGGAACACCGTTTCCTTGCCGCCGAGCAGCTGCGCCAGTCGCGCTGCACCCCGCGCGGCATCATTCTGGAGCCGGCCGGCCGCAACACCGCCGCCGCTTGTGCGCTTGCGGCACTCGCGGTGGTGGACGAGGATCCGGACGCGCTCCTGCTGATCCTGCCGGCCGATCATGAAATCCGCGACGCCGACGCCTTCCGCCGCGCCGTCGCCATTGCCGCCCGCGCTGCGGCGGCCGGCCGGCTGGTCACCTTCGGCATCGCCCCGACCCGGCCGGAGACCGGCTACGGCTATATCCGCCGCGGCCATGCGATGGACGAGGCCGACGGCGCCTACAACGTCGCCGCCTTCGTCGAGAAGCCGTCGCTGGAGGTGGCCGAGCGCTACCTCGCCGAGGGCAGCTATGCCTGGAACAGCGGCATGTTCCTGTTCCCGGCCGCCCGTCTGCTGGCCGAGCTGGAGCGCCACGCTCCGGCGGTGCTGGCCGCCTGCCGCGAGGCGCTGGGCCAGGGTTCCAAGGATCTCGACTTCTTCCGCCTGGACGCCGCCGCCTTCGCCAAGGCGCCCAGCATCTCCATCGACTATGCGGTGATGGAGCGCACCGACCGTGCCGCCGTCGTCCCCTGCGAGATCGGCTGGACCGATGTCGGCGCCTGGTCGGCGCTGTGGGATGTCGGGACCAAGGATGGCGAGGGCAACGTCGTCGTCGGCGACGTGCTGCTGGAGGGGGCCCGCGACTGCTACGTCCGCAGCGACAACCACCTGACCGCCGTGGTGGGGGTGGAGAACGCCGTGGTGGTGGTGGTGGACGACGCCGTTCTGGTCGCCGACCGCTCCCAGGCCCAGGACGTCAAGCGCATCGTCGACCGGCTGAAGGCGGAGGGGCGCAGCGAGTCCGTCAGCCACCGCCGGGTCCACCGTCCCTGGGGCTCCTACCAGTCGCTGCACACCGGCGACCGCTTCCAGGTCAAGAGCCTGACCATCGCCCCCGGCTCGCGCCTGTCGCTCCAGAAGCACCATCACCGCGCCGAGCATTGGGTGGTGGTCAACGGCACCGCGCTGGTCACCCGCGGCGAGGAGCAGGTGATGGTCTACGAGAACCAGTCGATCTACATTCCGATCGGCACGGTCCACCGGCTGGAGAACCCCGGCAAGGTGCCGCTGACCATCATCGAGGTGCAGTCCGGCTCCTACCTGGGCGAAGACGACATCGTCCGGCTTGAGGACGTCTACGGCCGCAATTGAGTGGCTTTCCGGTGAAAGGGCGGCGCGGCATGGATGTGCGGCGCCGCCTCTGCATCACTTGATCTTCATGATGAAATAGATCGCGAAGTAGGGGGGCAGGGTTTCGATTGGCTGCCCTGTTCCAGGGCCATTGTCTGTCTGTCCTTCAATATTGCCGCCGGTTCCATCCCCTGGGCTGGCATCGCCCCCGCTTTTCCAGTTGTCGCGCTTCTGTGTGAACTGGCTGTAGGAATGCGTATGCGGCGGAAGATTTTGTGGCTTTATGACTATCGTGGATGAGCCTCCGGTTTTTTGTGGAATGTAGTTGGCGCCGACTCCGATCGGGAAACGTTCCCTCATATCAGGGGTTAGATTTTTCCCATCGCAGATTGCCCAGCCATCAGGAACTTCATCGGCACTTCCATACCACATGATGACGGAGTTCTTTGGAAGGTTATCCGGAACATTTGTCATTTCGCATGCTCCAAAATATATAAAAATTGAGGAGATTGATATTCTGATCTTCCATTGAACGATCATCAATAAACGAATTAAAACGAATTAAAACGCATCCAGCCATAACCAATTATATCCTTTATAAGCGCAAATTAATACATTGGTATGATTTTGATGGTGAGATGCTTCCCTTCCTTTGGGCGGTTGATTAAGCGAATTTGCCCAAAATCTCCCTTTTGGATTTATATGTTTTGAAATCTATCGATCTTCGACAATCTCCCTCTGTGTCTCTTTGTGGCTGCGGGCATTGGCGGCTTGGTCCGGATCGCCACCTTCCGGTAGAAAGAGGATGCGAGGGGGCCGAAGCGGCACCCCGCCTTCTGCTGCCGGAACCATCATGACCATCGAGCCGCCGCCGGACGACCGCATCCCCGAACTCTATGCCGATGGGGTCTTCGACATCGGCTTCGGCAACGGCATGGTCCGCATCGACCTGTTCAGCCTGTCGGCCCTGCGCAAGGACGCCAACGGCCAGCCGCTGCCCGCCATCCGCCAGCGGGTGGTGATGAGCCTGCCCGGCTTCCTCGCCAGCCTCTCGGCGCTTGAGGGCATGCGCCAGCGGCTGGAGGCCGCCGGCGTGCTGCCGCCCGGTGCCGGCGCGGTGCCGGTTCCAGCCCCCGCCTCGGCCGTCCCGGCCTTCCAGAGTCCGGTGCAGGCACCGATCCAGCCCGCCACCTCCTCCCCCGCGCCCCCGGCCACCCCGCCCGGACGGCCCCGCTCGCCGAATTTCGGCTGACCGATGCCGGACGCCAGCACGACCGTCGCGCCGCCTCCACCCGGTCCGGACGCTACTCCCGACCGCGACGAAAGCACCGCGCTACGCTGCCTGACGCTGGTGGCGCGCCACCATGGCCTGTCGGCCTCGCCGGCCGCCCTGCGCGCCCGCGTCGCCCCAGGTCGCGGTGAGCCCTCCACCGCCGACCTGCTGCGCATCGCCGCCGCCACCGGCTTCAAGGCGACCGCCCGCCGGCTGGACTGGAAAGCCTTGCAGGCCCTTCCCCCCGTTTTCCCGCTGCTGGCCCGGCTGTCCAACGGCAACACCGTCATCCTGGTCGGGCTGTCGCGTCCGCCCAATGCCGCTGGCGATCCGGCCGAGGAACCAATGGTTGGCGTCGTCGATCCGCTGGCCGACCGGCTGGATGTGATCGACGTGCCGCGCGACCGCTTCCTGGAGCGCTGGGACGGCGAGCTGGTCTTCCTCAAGCCGCGCCACGGCCTTGCCGACCCGCGCCAGCCCTTCGGCCTGCGCTGGTTCGTGCCGGAGATCCTGCGCCAGAAATCCGCCTTCCGCGACGTGGTGGTGGCGGCGCTGGTCCTGCACGCCCTCGCGCTTGCCGTCCCGGTCTATTTCCAGATCGTGATCGACAAGGTGCTGGTGAACGAGACCGTCGCCACGCTTCAGGTGCTGACCATCGGCGTGCTGGCCGCCCTGCTGTTCGAGGCGGCCTTCCGCTTCCTGCGCCAGTTCATCCTGCTGGCGGCGGCCAACCGCATCGATATCCGTCTGTTGAACCGCACCTTCGGCCATCTGCTCGACCTGCCGATCACCTTCTTCGACGGGCATTCGGCCGGCGTCACCGTGCGCCACATGCAGCAGGTCGAGCGCATCCGCGAGTTCCTGACCGGCAACCTGCTGTCCACCGTGCTCGACAGCCTGGTGCTGCTGGTCTTCCTGCCGGTTCTGTTCTTCTATTCGGTCAAGCTGACGCTGGTGGCGCTGCTGTTCGCCGGCCTGATCGCCGGGGTGGTGGTCGCGCTGGTGCCGGTCTACCGCAGCCGCCTGCGCGACCTCTACAACGCCGACGCCGAGCGGCAGGCCATGCTGGTGGAGACCATCCATGGCATGCGCACCGTCAAGTCCTCGGCACTCGAACCGCAGCAGCGCCGCAGCTGGGACCGCAAGGCCGCCCGCGCGGTGACCAGCCATTACCGGGTCGGCCGCATCTCCATCGCCGCCCGCACGGTGACGGAGTTCCTGGAGAAGGCGATGATGGTTGCGGTGGTCGCCGTCGGCGCCTTCGACGTCTTCGACCGCCAGCTGTCGGTCGGCGCGCTGATCGCCTTCCAGATGCTGTCGGGCCGGGTGGTGACGCCGCTGGTCCAGATCGTCTCGCTGATCCACCAGTATCAGGAAACGGCGCTCTCGGTGCGCATGCTGGGCGAGGTGATGAACCACCCGGCCGAACCGCGGCGCGAGGGCAGCGGCGCCTGCCCCGCCCTGGTCGGCCGCATCGAGATCGAGGGGCTGGGCTTCCGCTACGACCGCAACCGCCCGGCGGCGCTGGATGGCGTCACGCTGACCGTGCCGGCCGGCTCGGTCGTCGGGCTGGTCGGGCGCAGCGGCTCGGGCAAGAGCACGCTGATGCGGCTGCTCCAGGGCTTCTACCCGGTGCAGGAGGGCAGCATCCGCTATGACGGGCTCGACATCCGCGAGCTGGATCTGGCCCATCTGCGCCGCTCCATCGGCGTGGTGCTGCAGGAGAATTTCCTGTTCCGCGGCACCATCCGCGACAACATCGCCATGACCATGCCGGAGGCCAGCCGCGAGGAGATCGTCGAGGCCGCCCGGCTGGCCGGGGCCGACGAGTTCATCCACCGCCTGCCCGACGGCTACGACACGCTGGTGGAGGAGGGGGCGAGCAACCTGTCCGGCGGCCAGAAGCAGCGCATCGCCATCGCCCGCGCCCTGCTGCCGCAGCCGCGCCTGCTGATCCTCGACGAGGCGACCAGCGCGCTCGACCCCGACAGCGAGGCCATCGTCATGGCCAACCTGCGGCGCATCGCCCAGGGCCGCACCGTGCTGATCGTCACCCACCGGCTGTCGACCCTGACCGGCTGCGACACCATCGCCGTGCTGGAGCAGGGCCGCCTGCTCGACCTCGCCCCCCATCCCCTCCTGCTCGACCGCTGCGCCGAATACCGGCATCTGTGGCAGCAGCAGAACCGGGGGCGCTGAGTCATGCCCGACACACGCGTACCCGAAGCGGATCGGCCCGAAGCGGATCGGAACGCCGAAGCGGTGGAAACCGGCCGCGAGGTCGTCCCGGCCAAGGCCGACCCTCCCCCGTCCCCAGCCCGCCGCCGTACCGCCCTGCCCGCCCCGTCGGCACCGCCGCCGGGTTTCGCGCTGGAGTATCTGCCGGACGGAGCGGCGATCGAACATGCGCCGCTGCCCTGGTTGGCGCGCTCCACCCTCTATGTGCTGGCCGGGCTCCTGGTGGCGCTGGTCCTGTGGGCCGGCTTCGCCCAGGTCGACCGCATCGTCACCGCCGGCGGCCGGCTGGTGACCACCGCCCCGCTGGTGGTGGCCCAGCCGCTGGAGACCGCGGTGGTGCGCGGTGTCGACGTGCAGGTCGGTGACCGGGTGCGGGCGGGCGACCGTCTGGCGACGCTCGACCCCACCTTCGCCGCGGCGGATCTGGCCGACCTGACCGCCAAGCTCGCCAGCGTCGAGGCCCAGATCGGCCGCCTGCGCGCCGAGCTGGACGGCGGCGACTTCATCCCCGCCGCCGGCAACCCTGACGCCGCGGTGCAGGCCGCCATCCTGGAGCGCCGCCGCGCCGAATACCGCTCCCGCCTCGCCTCGCTGGACGAGAAGGCCGGGCAGCTGGACAGCGCCATCGCCGCCAGCCGCCGCGCCCAGACCGGCCTTGCCGAACGACTCGCCGTGGTGGGCGAGGTCGAGGACATCCGCCGCCAGCTTCAGGAGCGCCAGACCGGCTCCCGACTGACTTACCTGGAGGCGCGGATCGAGCGGCTGCGCCTGCGCGACGATCTCGTGGCCTTGCAGGACCGTGAGCAGGCGAGCGCACACGAGCTGCGCGGCGTCCAGGCCGACCGCGCCGCCTTCATCGACGAATGGCGCCGCAAGACGGCGGAGGAACTGGTGGAGCAGACCCGCCAGCGGGCCACGCTGGTGGAACAGATCGCCAAGGCCGACCGCCGCCGCTCGCTGGTCACCCTGACCGCCCCGGTCGACGCGGTGGTGCTGGAGGTGGCCAAGCGGTCCGTCGGCTCGGTCGTCCGGGAGGCCGAACCGCTGGTCACCCTGGTCCCCGCCGACGTGCCGCTGGAGGTGGAGGCGGAAATCCCGTCGCGCGACATCGGCCTGGTCCGTGTCGGCGATTTCGTGCGGGTGAAGCTGGATGCTTTCCCCTTCCAGCGCCACGGCACCCTGCCCGGCGAGATCCGCACCATCAGCGCCGACGCCTTCACCCATGATCCCGGCCAGGGTACGGCTGCCCCCATGAACCCCGACGCTCCCCGGCCTGCCGCCGGCGCCGTCTTCCGCGCCCGCATCCGCCTCACCGATACCCGGCTGGAGGCGGTGCCCGAGGGCACACTGCTCAGCCCCGGCATGGTCGCCTCGGCCGAGATCCGGGTCGGCACCCGTTCGGTCCTGTCCTACTTCCTCTACCCCGTCATCCGCGCTCTCGACGAAAGCATCCGCGAACCGTAAGGGACCGGTTCCGTCGCCCGATCCTTCCCCGCTGCGTCAAAGTTTCCAAGTGGCGCCTGTCCGGCGGATGGGGTACCCACCCACCAGCCCACTCAGTGACAGGTCTGGTGATGCAGCGGATAGGTCCTTTCCTTTTTGCCGTTCTGGCAACCATCTCGGCATTCTTCCTGGTCTGGAGCCTTCCGCCCTTCCAGACCGCCGACGAGCCCGCCCACATCTACCGGGCCAACATGATCACCCACGGCTACTGGGTGGCCGCCAAGGTTCAGACCGACGGGCGGATCGCAGCGGGAGGCCCGTCCGATGTCGCGATCATCGAGGCCTATTTCCCCTTCCACCACGTCCCCTTCAAGCCGGACGAGAAGGCCAATCTGGAGGATTTCGTCAAATCCTTCACCGCCCGCTGGGATGGCCGGGTCTTCAACGTGGCGGCGGAGAACACCGCCCCCTACCCACCCTTCTTCTACCTGCCGCAGGCGGCCGCCATCGCGGTCGGCAAGGCGCTGGACATGCCGGTGGTCCAGACGCTGTATCTGGCACGGGCGGCCAACGCGCTGACCTGCATCATCGTCGGCTTCTTCGCCCTGCTGCTGGCCGGCCGGGCGCATCTGCCGCTGTTCGCCGTGCTGCTGCTGCCGATGTCGGTCTCCCTCTACGCCTCGATGAGCCAGGACGGGCTGGTCATCACCGTCACCGCACTGGGCATAGCCTTCCTGGCCCGGGCGCTGTCCGAAGGCCGGCCGCTGCGCAGCGCGGAGGTCTGGGCCAGTGCCGCCTGCTTCGCCCTGGTGGGGATGACCAAGCAGCCCTATGCCCTGCTCTGCCTGATGCCGCTGGCGGTTCCGGCGGAGCGGGCGGCGGTGAAGCGCCTCGCCGTCGCCGCCTCGCTGGCCGCCGCGGTCGGCTGGGCGGTGTGGATGGCGTTCGCCGTGCAGACGCCGCTGATCCGCCAGGACGCCCCGACCGACGCCATGGGCCAGCTCCGCTTCCTGCTGGACAACCCGCTGGCCGTCCTCACCATCGCCGTGAAGACTTTCCAGGTCTGGGGCGACGAGTATTACCAGCAGTTCGTCGGTATCCTTGGCTGGGTCGATACCCGGCTGCCCAGGCCCTATTACAGCGCCGCCTATCTGGTCCTGCTGCTGTCCTTCCTGCCGCTGCTGCTCGGCCGCCGGTTGGCGGACTGGTATTCCGGCGCGCCGGCCCACGCCTCGGCGGTGACTGCGGCCGTCGTGCTGGCGACCGGGGCGCTGCTGTTCGGGGCGCTCTACATGGTGTGGACGCCGGTAGGGCAGCTGTGGGTCGATGGCGTGCAAGGGCGCTATTTCCTGCCGCTGGCGGCGCTGCTGCCGCTGGCTTTCGCCAGCGGGCGGCAGGAGCCGGGATCCGGCTGGTCCCCAGGCTTGACGGGGGTGCTGGAGCGCGGCATGACCTGGATGGTGTGGCTCTTCCCCATCGTCAGCATCCTGGTGGTTCAGCGGACGGTCATCCTGCGCTACTACCTCGACTAGCGCGCCCGCTCCCCATCCGGCCGCCCATCGGGGTTGGAGCGGGGCGTTGGAGGCCGTTCAAATGATGTCGCCCGCTCGGCGGAAAAGCCCGCAGTGCAGCATGGGCGGGCGACTATCTTCCGACTCTGCCCCAATCGCCCCCAATCGAAGACGAAGAGCGGACATGACCACGAGCGACAACGCGACCGTTCTGGTGACCGGCGGCGCCGGCTATATCGGCTCCCATGTGGTGCTGGCCCTGCGCGACCAGGGACGCGCCGTCGTGGTGCTGGACGATCTGTCCACCGGCCGGCGCTCCGCCCTGCCCGATGGGGTGCCGCTGGTCGAGGGCGATGTCGGCGACAAGGCCCTGCTGGCCGACACCTTCGCCCGCCACCGCATCGGCACCGTGATGCATTTCGCCGGCAGCATCGTCGTGCCGGACTCGGTGGAGCGGCCGCTCGCCTACTACCGCAACAACACGGTGAAGAGCCACGCCCTGGTGGAGGCCTGCGTCGAGGCCGGGATCGGCCGCTTCATCTTCTCCTCCACCGCCGCCGTCTACGGCATGCCGGAGCGGCTGCCGATCGACGAACGGACGCCGACCAGCCCGATCAACCCCTACGGCTCCTCCAAGCTGATGACGGAGTGGATGCTGCGCGACAGCGCGGCGGCGCATGACCTGCGCTATGTGGCGCTGCGCTACTTCAACGTCGCCGGCGCCGACCCGCAGGGCCGTTCCGGGCAGGTGTCGAAGGTCGCCACCCACCTGATCAAGATCGCCGCCCAGACCGTCACCGGCCAGCGGGCGGAGCTGCAGATCTTCGGCGACGACTACGACACGACGGACGGCACCTGCGTGCGCGACTACATCCATGTCAGCGACCTCGCCGAGGCCCATGTCGCGGCCTTGCGCCATCTGGAGGCCGGCGGCGCGTCGGAGGTGCTGAACTGCGGCTATGGCCGTGGCTATTCGGTGCGCGAGGTGCTGGCGATGGTGGAGCGGGTGACCGGCAAACCGCTGCCGATGCGCATCGGTCCGCGCCGCGCCGGCGATCCCCCCGCCCTGGTGGCGGGGGTGGAGCGGATCGGCCGGACGCTGGACTGGACCCCGCGCCATGCCGATCTGGAGACCATCGTCGCCTCGGCCCTTGCCTGGGAGGAACGGCTGGTCCGGTAGGGGAGCGAAAATTCCCTCTCCTGTCCCGGGAGAGGGAGAACCACCCCTCAGGCGAAGAAGCGCCCTCGGAAATAGGCGATGGTGCGCTCCAGCCCCTCGTCCAGCGGCACGGCCGGTTCCCAGTCCAGCAGGGCACGGGCCTTGGCGATGTCGGGGCGGCGCTGCTTGGGGTCGTCCTGTGGCAACGGCTTGTGCTCGATCCTTGAGGCCGAGCGGGTCAGGCGGACGACCTTTTCGGCCAGCTCCAGCATGGTGAACTCGCCGGGGTTGCCCAGGTTGATCGGGCCGGTGACGCCGGCCGGCGTGTCCATGAAGCGCAGGAAGCCTTCGATCAGGTCGTCGACATAGCAGAAGGAGCGCGTCTGCTGGCCGTCGCCATAGATGGTGATCGGCTCGCCCTTCAGGGCCTGGATGATGAAGTTCGACACCACCCGCCCGTCGTTGGGGTGCATGCGCGGGCCGTAGGTGTTGAAGATGCGGATGACCTTGATGTCCAGCCTGTGCTGGCGGTGATAGTCGAAGAACAGCGTCTCGGCGCAGCGCTTGCCCTCGTCATAGCAGGCGCGCGGGCCGATGGTGTTCACGTTGCCCCAATACTCCTCCGGCTGCGGATGCACCGCCGGGTCGCCATAGACCTCCGAGGTCGAGGCCTGCATGATCCGCGCCCCCACCCGCTTGGCCAGACCCAGCATGTTGATGGCGCCGTGCACGCTGGTCTTGGTCGTCTGGACCGGATCGTGCTGGTAATGGATCGGCGAGGCCGGGCAGGCGAGATTGTAGATCTCGTCGACCTCGACATAGAGCGGAAACGTCACGTCGTGGCGCATCAGCTCGAAATGCGGGTTGTCCAGCAGGTGCAGGACGTTGTCGCGGCTGCCGGTGAAGAAGTTGTCGACGCACAGCACGTCGTTCCCCGCCGCCAGCAGCCGCTCGCACAGGTGGGAGCCCAGGAAGCCGGCGCCGCCGGTGACGAGAACGCGCTTTCGGTTGGTGAGAGCCGGCAAGGCTGCCTTCCTGTCTTGGCTGTTGGCGTTGGCGGTTTGCCGACGGCCGTCAGAGCGGCCCCGGCAACCGCAAAGGAGCAACGCGGCGGGAGGGCCGTTCGATCCTTCGTCTTCGGCCCTTTGTCTTTAGCCTCTAGCCTTTAGCTTAGCAGCCCGAGCAGGTAGCGCCCGTAATCGTTCTTCTTCAGCGGTTCGGCCAGACGGCGGACCTGTTCGGCGTCGATCCAGCCGGAGGTGTAGGCGATCTCCTCCGGGCAGGCGATCTGCAGGCCCTGGCGGTGCTGGATGGTGCGGACGAACTCCGCCGCTTCCAGCAGGCTGTCATGGGTGCCGGTGTCGAACCAGCCATAGCCGCGGCCCATCTGCTCGACCGACAGCCGGCCCTGATCCAGATAGGCGGCGTTGACGGACGTGATCTCCAGTTCGCCGCGCGCCGACGGCTTCACCGCGGCGGCAATGTCGAGCACGTCGTTGTCGTAGAAATAGAGCCCCGTCACCGCCCATTTGGAGCGCGGGGCGACCGGCTTTTCCTCGATGCTCAGCGCCCGGCCTTGCGCGTCGAACTCCACCACGCCGTAGCGTTCGGGGTCGCGCACGGCATAGGCGAAGACGCTGGCGCCCTCGGTCTTCTCGCCGGCGGCGCGCAGGATGTTGGTCAGGCCGTGGCCGTAGAAGATGTTGTCGCCGAGAACCAGCGCGCAACTGTCGTTGCCGACGAACTCGCGGCCGATGATGAAGGCCTGGGCCAGCCCGTCGGGCGAGGGCTGGATCGCGTAGGTCAGGTTCAGGCCCCACTGCGACCCGTCGCCCAGCACCGTCTGGAACAGCGGCTGGTCGTGCGGCGTGGTGATGACCAGGATGTCGCGGATGCCCGCCAGCATCAGGGTGCTGAGCGGGAAATAGATCATCGGCTTGTCGTAGATCGGCAGCAGCTGCTTGCTGATCGCCCGCGTCACCGGGTAGAGCCGGGTGCCGGACCCGCCGGCCAGGATGATGCCCTTCATGGTCTTCGTCCTCACGCCTGCGGCGGGTTGGTGAACAGCTCGTCGATCACGCGGTCGACGCTTTCCCGCCACGGCGGGCAGACGACGCCGAGACGCTCCCTGGCGCGGGAGCAGTCCAGCCGCGAATTGGCCGGGCGGCGCGCCGGGGTCGGGTAGTCGGCCGTGCCGATGGCGGTCAGGCGCGGCCGCTTGCCGGTGCGCTCCTCCAGTCGCCGGAAGATGTGCTCGGCGAACTCATGCCAAGTGGTGTAGCCGCTGCCGGTCAGATGGTAGGTGCCCCAGGCGGCGCTGCCGGTCTTCTCAATCGTCCCGGCGATCTGCACGATGGCGGCGGCGAGGTCGGCGGCGGCGGTGGGCGAGCCGTGCTGGTCGGCGACCACCCGCATCTCCTCGCGCTCCTTGCCGAAGCGCAGCATCGTCTTGATGAAGTTGTTGCCGTAGGCGCTGTAGACCCAGGAGGTGCGCAGGATGACGTGCTTCGGCGTCGCCGCGCGCACCGCCTCCTCGCCCGCCGCCTTGCTGGCGCCATAGACGCCCAGCGGGTTGATCGGGTCGTCCTCGGTGTAGAGGCCGTCCTTCGTCCCGTCGAACACATAGTCGGTCGAGACATGGATGAAGGGGATGCCGCGCGCGGCACAGGCCGCCGCCATGGCGCCCGGCCCGTCGCGGTTGATGGCGAAGGACAGGTCGACCTCGCTCTCGGCCTTGTCGACGGCGGTGTGGGCGGTGGCGTTGACCAGCAGGTCCGGCGCGTGGGCGGCGACCGCCTTCTCCACGTCGCCCGGCCGGGTCACGTCGAACTCGGGATAGGGCAGGCCCACCACATCGGTGCCCGGCGCCCAGTTGGCCCGCATCAGCTCGAAGCCGAGCTGGCCGTTGCTGCCGAGAACCAGGACTTTCATGGGAACCTTCATTGCGCGGCCCCTTCTTCCTTCAGGCCGAGCCGCTCGCCCTGGTAGGAGCCGTTGAGGATGGCCTGCCACCAGTCGCGGTTCTCCAGATACCAGGCGACCGTCTTGCGCAGGCCGCTCTCGAAGGTCTCCAGCGGGGTCCAGCCCAGCTCGCGCTCGATCTTGCCGGCGTCGATGGCATAGCGCTTGTCATGGCCGGGGCGGTCGGTGACGAAGCTGATCAGCTGGTCGTGCGGGGCGCCGGCCGGGTCCATCTCGTCGAGATGCGCGCAGATGGCGCGGACGACCTCCAGGTTGGTGCGCTCGTTGTGGCCGCCGATATTGTAGCTCTCGCCGATCCGGCCCTTCTCCAGAACCAGCCGCAGCGCGCGGGCATGGTCCTCGACATAGAGCCAGTCGCGGATGTTGTCGCCCTTGCCGTAGACCGGCAGCTTCTCCCCCGCCAGACCCTTGAGGATCATCAGCGGGATCAGCTTCTCCGGGAAATGGTAGGGGCCGTAATTGTTGGAGCAGTTGGTCAGCACCACCGGCAGACCGTAGGTCTCGTGCCAGGCGCGGACCAGATGGTCGCTCGACGCCTTGCTGGCCGAATAGGGCGAGTTGGGGCTGTAGGCGGTGGTCTCGGTGAAGAAGCCGTCGTCACCCAGCGTGCCGAACACCTCGTCGGTCGAGATGTGGTGGAAGCGGAAGCGCTCCTTGCGCTCCGCCGGCAGGGCCGACCAGTAGCCGCGCGCCGCTTCCAGGAGGCGGAAGGTGCCGACCACGTTGGTCTGGATGAACTCGCCCGGCCCGTCGATCGAGCGGTCGACATGGGATTCGGCGGCCAGATGCATCACCGCGTCGGGCTGGTGGGTGTCGAAGACACGGCGCAGTTCGGCGGCGTCGCAGATGTCGACCTTCTCGAAGGCGTAGCGTGGATTGCCCTCGGCGCCCGGCAGGGAGGACAGGTTGGCTGCGTAGGTCAGCTTGTCGACATTGACGACGAAGGCGTCGGTTTCGGCGAGAAGCTGGCGGACCACCGCCGAACCGATGAAACCGGCGCCGCCGGTGACGAGAATGCGCGTCATCAAACCACCTTACCGCCGAGAAGCGGGGCCGCCCGCGGCCCCCGTTGTGCAAAAGCTCTGAGTGCCCGAACCCGGAAACCGCCGTCAGAACAGGTCGGTCAGCCGGGCCAGGGTCGGATGCTTGTGGTCCTTGTCCGACAGCCGGGCCTTGTCCGCCGGCACCGGCCAGTCGATGCCGAGCTCCGGATCGTTCCACAGCAGGCCGCGGTCATGCTCGGGCGAATAATAGTTGGTCACCTTGTAGATGACCTCGGTGTCCGGCTCCAGCGTGCAGAACCCATGGGCGAAGCCGATCGGCACCAGGATCTGGTTCCATTCCGCCGCACTGATCACCGCGCTGACATGCCGGCCGAAGGTGGGGGAGTCCTTCCGGATGTCGACCGCGACGTCCAGGATGGCGCCGCGCACCACCCGCACCAGCTTGTCCTGGGCAAACGGCGGCAGCTGGAAATGCAGGCCGCGGATGGTGCCGACCTCGGCCGACAGCGACTGATTGTCCTGGACGAAGTCGTACTGCAGCCCGGCCGCCTCGAACGTCTTCTTGGTATAGGTTTCCGAGAAGAAGCCGCGATGGTCGCCGAACTTCTTCGGGCGGATGATCTTAACGTCGGGAATGTCGAGAGAGACGACGTCCATGGCTCAGATACTTTCCTTCAGGCGCTCTTTGCGCAGCTCGGGGCAGGACTTGCGCAGCCAGGGCTTGACCGTGCGCGGCGGGAAGGCCAGCCCGAAATTCTCGGCGTCCAGCGTCAGGTTCGGGTTGTAGTAGGGGTCGGCCAGCAGGCTGTCGCCCCAGCGCTCCTGCATGTAGGCCACCTCGCCCATGAAGCGCTTGACCTTGTCGGGCGCGGTGTCCGGCCCGCGCGACGCCGATTCCAGGTGGTACAGCTCGGCGAACGGTGTCCAGACGACGAGATAGCCCGTCTCGCGGATGCGCAGGCAGAAATCGACGTCGTTGAAGGCGACGGCCAGCTTCTCGGAATTCAGCCCGCCGACCTCGTCGAAGATCTCCTTGCGCAGGATCAGGCAGGCGGCGGTGACGCAGGACAGGTCCTGGGTCAGCTGGGCCCGGCTGAAATAGCCGTAGGCGTCGCGGGTCAGCCCCTTGTGGACATGGCCGGCCACGCCGCAGATGCCGGTGACGACGCCGGCATGCTGGATGGTGCCGTCGGCGTAGTAGAGCTTGGCGCCGACCGCGCCGACCTCCGGCCGCAGGGCGTGGGAGACCATCTCGGCCAGCCAGCCCGGCTCCATCACCTCGATGTCGTTGTTGATCAGGCCCAGCACCGCGCCGGTCGCCTCGGCGGCGGCGAAGTTGTTGATCGAGGAGTAGTTGAAGGGCGCCTTGTAGGTCAGCACCCGCACCCGCGGCTCGTCCTTCAGCGTGTCGAAATAGGCGAAGGTCGCCGCTTCCTCGCTGTTGTTGTCGACGATCAGGATCTCAAGGTCCGGATAGTCGGTGCGGTGCAGCAGCCCGTCGACGCAGCCCTTCAGCAGATCGACCTTGTCGCGCGTCGGCACGATCAGCGACACCCGCGGCAGCTTGGCCGGCAGGGTGTAGCGGATGCGGGTGAAGCGATTGGTGGCCGGCGAGGTTTCCACCGTGGCGGCGACGCCGCGGCGCTGGAAATGCTCGGTCAGCGCCTTGTGGGCGGCGGCGGTGGCGCGCGGCAGATCGACGGTGGAGAAGGCCGCGGAGTCCGGGAAGACGCGCCAGTGATAGAGGATCGCCGGGATGTGGCGGATGCGCTCGGGCTGCGTCGCCTCGACCGCGCGCAGGGTCAGGTCGTAATCCTGGCTGCCCTCGAAGCCCAGGCGGAAGCGCCCGGCCTGCTCGATCAGCGAACGGCGGAAGACGCCCAGGTGGTTGACCATGTTCTGGCCGTGCAGCAGGTCCAGATTGAAGTCCGACTTGAAATGCGGGTCGTAGCGCTCGCCGTCGGCATCGATCTTGTCCTCGTCGGAATAGAGGATGTCGGTGTCGGGATGCTGCGCCAGCTCGGCCGCGACGGTGTAGAGGGCGTGCGGCGGCAGCCGGTCGTCATGGTCCATCAGCGCCACGAAATCGCCGGTCGCCAGATCGAGCGCGCTGTTGCTGGCGGCGGAGATGTGGCCGTTGGTCTCGCGCCGGATCACCTTGATCCGGTTGTCGCGCGCCTTGTACTCGGCCAGCACCTTCTGCACATGTGGTGCCGTGGAGGCGTCGTCGGCGATGCACAGCTCCCAGTCCGGGTAGAACTGGGCCAGCACGGAGTCCAGCGCCTCGCGCAGGTAGGTCTCCGGCGTGTTGTAGACCGGCATGACCACGGAGAAGCGCGGGCGCGCCGGCAGCCGGGCGATGTCGGCCTTGATCGCCGCCCCGTCCTCCGGCGTCAGGGTGTCGTACATCCGCACCCACGACTTGTAGTCGGCCGACCAGCGGTTCGGCTGAAGTTCCTGCAGGACGCGCTGCTTGGTCGCTTGCCAGCCGTGGCGGCGCAGATAGTCCAGCACCCGCGCCGGCTGGTTCTGCCGGACATAGTCGAGCAGGATGTTGGTCTTGCCGATCTCGCGGATGGTGAAGTCGGCGATCTCGAAGGACACCGGCCGGGTGGCGGGGTCGAAGCGCAGCGCCTTGACCGTCTGCGGCAGCAGGGCCAGCTGGCGGAACTCGCCCACCGTGTCGACAGGCAGGCGGATCATCGTCCGCTCGTCGAAGCCGTTGCCGTCATCGACATAGATCACCGGCACCAGCGGGGCCGAGGCGCGGACCACCCGGTAGGAGATCACGCACCAGTGGCCGGGCAGCCGGCCGCGGTCGGAGCGCAGCAGGAAGGCGGGGTCGCTGCCGGTCGCCTCATAGCCGCCCTGCGGGCTGGGCGTCACGTCGTGCAGCGGCTCCAGCGTGATGCTGTGCAGGCGGCGGCGGTAGAAGCGCCCGGCCTTCTGGGTCAGGCGGCCCAGCTTGCGCACCGGCGCCGACAGCTTCCAGGAGGTCGAGTTGACCAGGCTGTGGATGTGCTGGTCGCGGCTGGCCACCACGCCATGCAGATGGGCGATGGCCTGTTCGCGGGCGACCAGTTCGCGGGCATGGGCGGCGAGGTTGCGCTCGCGGTCGGCCAGTTCGTGCTCGCGCTCGGCCAGAGTCTGCGCCATTTCGGCGAGCGCATCGCCCTGGCGGTGGATCTCGGCCTGATGGTCGCCGAGCCAACCCTGGATGACGGCGATGTCGCGGTCGCGCGTCGCGATCATGCCCTTCAGGTCTTCGGTGTGGGCGATCTGGTCGTCCAGCACCTTGCGGACCATCGCCACCTCGGTGCGCAGGTGCTTTTCCTGCTCTTCCAGGCGCTGGATGGCCTCGGCCTCGATGGCGGCGTCGCCCAGCCGGTCGAACCAGCTGCGGACGGCACGCAGCCCCTCGCCGCCAGCCTGTTGCACGGCGAACAGCTCGCGCACCGCGTCGGGCAGATCCTCGCCGACGCCCAGCACGCCAAGGCCGTTGGAATGCAGGAAGGTGAAGGACGGTCGGTCGCGGGTGATCTCGTCCCACAGGCGCCAGACGCCGAAATCGCCCTTGCGCACGTTGATGTCGTGGAACAGCACCACGCCGCGGCGGCTCATCTTCGGCAGCCACGTCTCGAAATCGTGGCGCACCGCCTCGTAGGTGTGCAGCCCGTCGATGTGCAGCAGATCGACGCTGCCGTCGGCGAAATGGAGCAGCGCGTCGTCGAAGGTCATGCGCAGCAGGCGCGAGAAGCCGGCATAGCGCGGGTCATGATAGGCGGCGAGCGTGTTGTAGATGTCATCGCCGTAGAAGCCGGCCTGCGGGTCGCCGGCCCAGGTGTCGACGGCATAGCAGGAGGTCGGCAGCCCGACATGGCGGACCGCCTGACAGAAGGCGGCATAGGAGTTGCCGGTGTGCGTCCCCAGCTCCACCAGGCTGTCCGGGCGCAGCGCCTCGACGATCCAGAAGGCGAAGGGCACATGGCCGAGCCAGGAGGCCGGCGCCGTGACGAGATCCGGAGTCAGGAGCGTGATCGGCCGGCAGATACGACGGAGAGTGTCCGATCCCTGATCCTTCAAAAACGAATCCACCTGTGCCTCTTCTTCTGCCTGGCTCGGCGGCGGGGTGCGGTCCATCGGGACACCATTTCGGGCCCGGCGGACGGCCCCGTCACAGCCGCCGACACACATACGCTGACACCCCGCCGGAATGCAAGCCGCTGTCCCGAGCCCGCTTTGCGGTGCCCAACAATGCCCGGACCTGCGGTTTTCCTGCCTCAGTCCGGGGGAATCCGTGCCCTGTCGCTATTTTGTCGCGGGGGCCGCCCGGGGGGCCGCCTGAGGGGATGAGGCTCCCTCCGCTTCCAGCGTGATCGCCAGCATCGGCATGCCGACCAGCCCGCGCACGACATGGCTGGCGTGGACCTTGAAGAACAACGCGTCCTCGACCCAATGGTGCTGGACGTGGTCCTCCTGCGTGCCCTCGGCGAGAGCCACGGTGATGGAGAAGTCGCCGCTGGGCAGATAGGGCATCTGGAAGCGGAAGCGGGCGGCGAAATCCTGCCCGGCCGGGACGGTGACGGGATCGAGCTGGTAGCTGAGGAAGGTGTTGTCGCCGAACAGGTTCTGGCCCAGCTTGTCCTTCACGTAGAAGCCGACGATCGGGCGGTAGACCTGCTGGTCGGCCCGGCAGTCCACCTTCAGCACGATCACCTCGCCGCCCTCCAGCACGCTGAGCGGCTGTTCGTCGGCATCCAGGATCGAGACGTTGGTGATGGTGGCGCCGCGGTTGCCGAACCAGGGGCCGCTGTCGTTGAAGTCGAACAGCTCGATGACGTTGCGGTGCTGCGAGCCCTTCAGCAGCTCGGCGCGGGCATCCTCCACCGGCTCCTCGCGCCTGGCCTGGGGCAGCGCCTGCCGCGCCCCGCCGATGCGGAAGCCGCGCGAGGTGTCCTGGTCGCTGTAGAGCGCTGCCAGATAGTCGTGGCAGACCTCCTTGGCCGGGCCGATCGCCCGCACCGACCCGTTGTCCAGCCACACCACCCGGTCGCAGAGGTTCACCACCTGCCCGGTGTCGTGCGACACGAAGAACAGGGTTCCGCGCTCCTTGAAGCGGTGGATGAAGCGCATGCATTTCTGGGTGAAGGAAGCATCGCCGACCGCCAGGATCTCGTCGACGATCATGATGTCGGCATCGACATGCGCCGCCACCGCGAAGGCGAGGCGGGCGTACATGCCGCTGGAATAGAGCTTCACCGGCTGTTCGATGAAGTCGCCGATGCCCGCGAACTCGGCGATGGAGTCATAGCGTTCGGCGATCTGCGCGTTCGACAGGCCAAGGACGGAGGCGGCGAGATAGACGTTCTCGCGCCCGGTGAATTCGGGGTTGAAGCCGGCGCCCAGCTCCAGCAGCGCCGCGATGCGGCCATCCACCGCGATGCGGCCGGAGGTCGGCGTCAGCGTGCCGCAGAGAAGTTGCAGGAAGGTCGACTTGCCCGAGCCGTTGCGGCCGATCAGCCCGACCGTCTCGCCGCGGCGAACCTCCAGATCGACTCCGCGCAGCGCCCAGTACTCGTCGTAATATTTGCGCCGGCCGCGCACCAGCATCTGCTTCAGCCGGTCCTGCGGGCGCTTGAAGATGGCGTAGGCCTTGCCCAGCCCCTCGGCGCGGATGACGACGGGGGTTTCAGGCGATATGGGCTTGGGCGACATGGGTTCAGACGACATCGGCGAACCCCCGGCGGGTCTTCATGAACCAGAGATAGCCGAGCCACGCCACCACCCAGGCGCCCAGCGTCGCCAGCCCCCATTCGACCGGCGACGGGATGCGGCCCCAGAACAGCAGGTCCTTCGACTGCTCCAGGATCGCCGTCATCGGGTTCAGGTGCAGGATGGCGCGGAAGCGCTCGGGGATCGCGGTCATCGGGTAGAAGATCGGGCTGAGGAACATCAGCACGGTGACGCCGACCCCGACCACCTGCCGCAGATCGCGCAGGAAGACGCCGGCGGCGGCGAAGAACCAGCTGAGCCCCAGCGTGGTCAGGCAGAGCGGCGCCAGGATCAGCGGCAGCAGCAGCGCCGTCAGCGGCGGCAGCCCGGCCACCAGCAGATGGAAGACCAGCAGGATGACGAAGCCGATGCCGGCGTTGAACAGCGCGACCGCCAGAGACACCAGCGGCAGGATCTCCAGCGGGAAGACCACCTTCTTGATGTAGCTGATGTTCTCCAGCAGCAGGCCGGGCGCCCGGTTCAGGCACTCGCCCAGCACGTTGAACAGGATCAGGCCGGAGAACAGCAGCAGGGCGAACTCCGTGTTGCTGCCACCGGTGGCGCCCCAGCGCGCCTGGAACACCACCGAGAAGACGAAGGTGTAGACGGCCAGCATCAGGATCGGGTTCAGCACCGCCCAGACGATGCCCAGCACGGACCCGCGATAGCGGGCGTCGATCTCGCGCCGGGCCAGACGCAGGATCAGCGACCTGTGATGCCAGGCTGTCTGGAAAAGGGCAAAGGGACCGGCGCCGGAACCCGCCACCTTAGGGTTTCCCGACTGAGAGTTGAACAATTTAGAGTATTCCCCGTCTGCGGCCGGCCGACCATAACCCCCGCTCCGGCGGCGTTCAAGCGAAAGCATCGGCCCGGCCGGAAGGCCGTCGGAAGGGTGCGGAAGAGGCCGGTCCCTCCGAAAAAGAACGGGCGGGGGAACGAACCTTCGGCTTCCCCGTTCACCCGAAAGATCGGAGTGCTGGTCGAACCAGCCATGTTTTTTCGTTATCTCTAAAGAAAATAATAAAATAAACATTCGAGGAAATTGTGCTGACGGAGTTAATTCTACAGACAATGCAGGTGAGTTCTGTCCTATTCGTATCAGTAAAATCAAGGCTAAGATCGAATGTGATTTTCCTACTGCAAAGATAGACACATATGTTTTTATGAGTTTATCGGGTAATCTGTGGGTTACCATTGAGGATCACGTCCGTATATTTGTAAACCCATGGGGTTAAGTCCGGATTAGGACTAAAAAAGCCCATCCGACAGGACCATAACTAGCCTTGAGAGACGGCGATTGCCTGATTTGCAGGAAAAACGCACCGATTGCCCAGACCATGGGAAAACCGGATTGCCCGGCGACGCGGTGGCGCAAAAGGAGGCCATTGTGCTTTGGAATGGAAAGACCCTGGCAGCCGGTCATTATGCCGCATCGTTAAAAAATCACTTCGGTGACGGTGCGGTCCATCGTCTTCAGAAAGAGATCAGTTTTGTCGGAAAGCGGCTTCTTCGACTTCCAAGCACTGAAAGATCGGCCTTCTTCGATCCCTGGTTCAGCGAGGAGAACGCCCGTCACCTGCGTTCGGTCGCCCGATCGGTCCGCGGGATCCCATCGGAAGCGCCTGCCGTCCCCACTGCCCCCCGCATCGTCTTCCTGCACGGGGTGATGCCGCGCAGCGGCACCAACTATCTCCAGAGCCTGCTGGAACTGCACCCCGACGTGGTGGTCAACCCCTATGGCATCCGCGAGCTTCCCTTCCTGAACACGGTGGAGGATGCGCGCATCTATGAGGGGCGCTTCCTGCGTCTTTATCGGCGCAACCGGGAGTCGTTCAGCGATCTGGAAACCTTCTGCTATATGGTCAGCGGCTTCCTGCGCCGGATCGAAGCCGAGTTCCCGGCCGACAAGACGGTGGTGATCAAGTCGCCCCACACCCGGATGCTGCGCTATTTCCCCTATCTGTTCCCGGCGGAGCGCTGCCTGATCGTGCTGCGCGACGGCCGCCGAGCGGTGCAGTCGACCATCGACACCTGGCCGCTGCGCTTTCTCGGCCGGACCTTCGCCGACGTCTGCCGCGAATGGAGCTTCGGTACCGAGGCGGCGCTGGAGGCGCAGAGCCGGATGAGCATTGATGCCTGCCGGCTGGTCCGTTTCGAGGACGCGGTGGCCGCCCCCGACGGTACCGCCCGCGACCTTATGCGCTTTCTGGAATTGGACGAGGGACGCTATCCGTTCGAGCGGATCGGCGACCTGCCCATCCTGGGATCCTCCCGCGCTTCGCGCAGCAATGGCGAAGTCAGCTGGCTCCCCGTCAGGAAACCCGAAGGCTTCGACCCGTCGAAGCGCCCGATCCAATGGTCGCGCAAGCGTCGGACCATCTTCGACGCCGTGACCGGAGACATGCAGAAGAAGGCCGGCTATGCTGCTTGACCCACTGCTCGACACCCGTCCCGCGGCCAAAAGCCGGTCCGTCACCGTTCCCGGGGATGACTTGTCCGCCATCCTGACCACGCCTGCCCGTCTCACCCATCTGCAAAGGCTGGAGGCGGAGAGCATCCACATCATGCGTGAGGTGGCGGCCCAGTTCCGCAAGCCGGTCATGCTCTATTCGGTGGGCAAGGACAGTTCGGTTCTGCTGCATCTGGCGATGAAGGCCTTTTACCCGTCGAAGCCGCCCTTCCCGCTGCTGCATGTCGACACCACCTGGAAATTCCGGGAGATGATCGAATTCCGCGACCGCATGGCGCAGGAGTTGGGCGTCGACCTGATGGTCCACATCAACCAGGAGGGTGTGCGCCAGGGGATCGGCCCGTTCAGCCACGGCTCGGCCGTCCACACCGACGTGATGAAGACCCAGGCGCTGAAACAGGCGCTCGACGCCCATGGCTTCGACGCCGCCTTCGGTGGGGCGCGCCGCGACGAGGAGAAGAGCCGCGCCAAGGAGCGCATCTTCTCCTTCCGGACATCCACCCACCGCTGGGAGCCGAAGAACCAGCGGCCGGAGCTGTGGAGCCTCTACAACGGGCGCATCCACAAGGGCGAGAGCATCCGCGCCTTCCCGCTGTCGAACTGGACGGAACTCGACATCTGGCAATACATCCATCAGGAAAGCATCCCGGTGGTGCCGCTCTATTTCGCCAAGCCCCGCCCGGTGGTGGAGCGCGACGGCACCCTCATCATGGTCGATGACGACCGTCTGCCGCTCAGGCCCGGCGAGGTGCCGGAGATGGCCTGGGTGCGCTTCCGCACGCTCGGCTGCTATCCGTTGACCGGGGCCGTGAGCAGCACCGCCGCCACCCTGCCCGAGATCATCCGCGAGATGCTGCTGTCGACCAGTTCGGAACGGCAGGGCCGGGTGATCGACCAGGACGCCGCCGCCTCCATGGAGGCGAAGAAGCAGGAGGGCTACTTCTGATGCTGACGGATCCCGATCCCGCCGCCGATATCGCCGCCTCTCCTGTGGATGCCGCCCCCATGGATGCTGCAAGCGAGGTGCAGGCGCATCTGGCCCGTCAGAACGGCAAGGACCTGCTGCGCTTCATCACCTGCGGCTCGGTGGACGACGGCAAATCGACGCTGATCGGCCGGCTGCTCTACGACTGCAAATGCCTGTTCGAGGACCAGCTGGCCAGCCTGGAGGCGGACTCCGGCCGTTTCGGCACCACCGGTGCCGGCCAGCTCGACCTCGCCCTGCTGGTCGACGGGCTGGCGGCGGAGCGCGAGCAGGGCATCACCATCGACGTCGCCTACCGCTTCTTCACCACCGACCGCCGCAAGTTCATCGTCGCCGACACGCCGGGCCACGAGCAGTACACCCGCAACATGGTCACCGGCGCGTCCACCGCTGACGCCGCGGTGCTGCTGGTCGACGCGCGCAAGGGCGTGCTGACCCAGACCCGGCGCCACAGCACCATCGTCTCGCTCCTGGGCGTCCGTCATGTCGTGCTGGCGGTCAACAAGATGGACGCCGTCGGCTGGGACCGCGAGACCTTCGAGCGCATCGCCGCCGACTACCGTGCCTTTGCCCTGCGCATCGGCCTCACCGAGGTCACCTGCATCCCGGTCTCGGCACTGACCGGCGACAATGTCACCAGACCGTCGGAGCGGATGGGCTGGTACGGCGGCCCCACCCTGCTCGGCCATCTGGAGAGCGTGGACGCCGCGGCGGAGGAGAAGCTCGGCGCCTTCCGCATGGCGGTGCAATGGGTCAACCGGCCCAACCAGGACTTCCGCGGCTTCTGCGGCACGGTGGTCGGCGGTGCGCTGCGCGTCGGCGACGACGTCGCCATCCTGCCCGGCGGGCGGAGCAGCCGGGTGGCGCGGATCGTCACCATGGATGGCGAGCTGGAGACGGCGGAGCCCGGACAGGCCATTACCCTGGTGCTGGGCGACGAGGTCGACGCCAGCCGTGGCGACATGATCGTCGCCGCGGCCGGCCGGCCGGAGGTCGCCGACCAGTTCGCGGCCCATGTTGTGTGGATGGACGAGCAGCCGCTGCTGCCCGGCCGCTCCTATCTGCTGCGCGCCGGCACGGCGACGGTCGGCGCCCAGGTGACGGAGCTGAAGCACGCCATCAACGTCAACACCCAGGAGCATGCCGCCGCCAAGCATCTCGACCTGAACGATGTCGGGTTCTGCAATCTGGCGCTCGACCGGCCGATCCCGTTCGACGCCTACGCCGACAGCCGCGAGACCGGCAGCTTCATCCTGATCGATCGGCTGACCAACGCCACCGCCGGCTGCGGCATGATCCGCTTCCCGCTGCGCCGGGCCTCCAACATCCACCGCCACCCCTCGAAGCTGGACAAGGCGGCGCGGGCCGGTGGGGTGCAGAAGCCCTGCGTGCTGTGGTTCACCGGTCTGTCCGGCTCCGGCAAGTCCAGCGTCGCCGACCGGCTGGAGCAGGAGCTGCACCGTCTCGGCCGCCGCACCATGATCCTGGACGGCGACAATGTCCGTCACGGGCTGAACCGGGATCTGGGCTTCACCGACGAGGACCGGGTGGAGAACATCCGCCGCGTCGCCGAGGTGGCTAAGCTGATGGTGGAGGCCGGGCTGATCGTGCTGGTCAGCTTCATCTCCCCCTTCCGCGAGGAGCGCCGCATGGCGCGCTCCCTGGTGGAGGAGGGCGAGTTCCTGGAGATCTTCATGGACACGCCGCTGGAGGTCTGCGAGGCCCGCGATCCCAAGGGACTGTACCGGAAGGCCCGCGCCGGCCAGCTCCCCCACTTCACCGGCATCGACAGCGCCTATGAGCCGCCGGAGGCTCCGGAGGTCACGCTGAAGGGTGCCGAACAGGGCACCGACGGGATGGTCGCCCAGGTGATGGGGGAGCTGCGTCGGCGCGGGGTGATCTGATCGGGTGGGGTCCCTCTCCCCCACCCCCTTGGAGGGTCACCCCAGCGCGCGCTTCACGATCAGCGACAGCTTTTCCAGCATCGCCGGATCGCGGTGGGAGGGGGCGGTCATGATGGCGTTGTCCAGCGCGGTGTGGCAGCCCTGGGCGCACAGCCCCTGGCGCTGCGCCACCTTCGGCGCCAGGGCCGAGACCAGCGCGCGCGCCTTGCCGGCATTGGCGACCACCACCTTGATCACCGCATCGACCGACACATGGTCGTGACCCTCGTGCCAGCAGTCGTAATCGGTGACCATGGCGACGGTCGCGTAGCACATCTC